>NZ_CP076653.1:335000-670000 GCF_018966865.1 Bacillus sp. NP247
GATTGAATCAAACTGACTTATAAAATCTTCTGAGAGTGCATGGAATGACGAAGACTTTGCTATATTTTTGTCGACTCTTTTCATTTCGTAATCTTGAGGTAAAGTAGACAATAGATCCCGTATGTATCCTTTATCTAAATCGTCAGGGTTCTTATTAAATCTGAATCTTTTAAACTTCTCAATTGATCCTTTATGTATAGCCTCTATCCGTTCTATCCGTTCTTTCCATTCATTCGAATCAACAATAGCGAGAGTAAAATCAGGAAGATTGTATAGTAACTCTTTCGCTTCTTCTACATTTGGATTCCCAGCATAAAACACAAAAATCCCTACAGTTATTTGAGCAACAGTTGGATTTTCAAGATTGTCTACCCATGCACTTCCCATATGCCCTTGTAGATATGAAAGTACAATAGTACTATCAAAATTATCAAACATCTCAACTAACTTTTCCCTTACATTGTTATCTGCTTTATAAATCATTCAATTCTTTCTTTCTAAAAATTATTATTATTCCATCAACTCTATGTTAGCATATTTTTTAAAAATATACAATTTTTGTAAGTTGAAATACAAAATCATCGTTTGACAAAACCTAAATCTACCATTATCATCAACTCGAACCTAGTTTTAGGAGTGATAAAAATGAAAATTTACGTTGATGCAGATGCTTGTCCTGTAAAAGATGTGATTATTTTTGAAGCTACGAATGCAGAAATTCCCGTTACCCTCGTTACTAGCTTTTCTCATTATTCTAATGCGGAACAACCTAAAGGTGTGGAAACAATTTATGTTGATTCTGGAGCAGATGCTGCGGATTACCGGATTATGCAGTTAGCAAAAAAAGAAGATTTAATCGTTACGCAAGATTACGGCCTAGCTTCGCTCGCTTTAGCGAAAGGCTGTATCGTTCTACACCATAAAGGCTATAAGTATACGAATGAAAACATTGACCAACTATTACAAACACGTTATTTAAGTGCAATGGTTCGAAAAAGCGGTAAGCGTACAAAGGGGCCAAAACCATTTACAGCAGAAGATAAAGAGAAATTTAGAGAGCTCTTTAAAAGTGTAATTTCACTTTAGAAATAAACCTTCTATTTGTAGGAAAAGTTTTGCAAAGAAAAGAAGAGAATATTAAAATGAACATTCTCTTCTTGAGGCTTACCCGTTTAAAAAGAAGGTAAATTATCTAAGTTATTTTCTTTCATACCATCAGGTTCACTACGTATAATATCCCTGCCATACTTATGAAATACGTCCACATGAGCTAACTTTCCTGATTTTGCTTCATCAAGAGCAGTAATATAATCTAATTCTCTGCCACTACTTGTTTTAAAAGCAATTAAATCACCTTCATCATTTTTACGAACTGCAATTATTTGTTCTGCTCCTGAATCGACTTCCTGAGTTACTTCCAATCGGGCTTGTTCTTCTCCTTGATGTAAATAATCATCATAAACTTTTTGAAAGTCTTTTTTGTCCATAAAACTCACCTCCAAAATATTTTATTAGTATGGTTGGGAGGTATTGGTTTTATGTACTTTTTTGCCTAATACAAATTTTTTTATAATCCTTTACCTATCAATTTAAGCTACATTTAAGTGTTAATATTTTCCTGGAAATATTATAATTTATTATATCGAATAGAAATATGGAATGGAGAATGATTATGTTGAATATAGATATTAATCGTTTAACTGATATTTGTTTAGATTATCAGCAATCTAGATTTTATGTTACTAGCATCCCTAAAGATTTCTTATCAATTGCCGAAAAACGCTTTTCTATACCAACAGATGATCAAATTATCGCTTTTTTAAGCTGCAATTTATTTGGCTCAGGAAAATATGGTGTTTACTTTACAAGCTCGGGCTTACATTGGAAAAATTGGCTATTAGGTTCCGGGAATATAAAATGGGATCAATTAAATAAAGTGCAACAAATTGAAATTGATAAAGATGGTTTTTTATCTTTTGATACACAAAAAAGCTTTAATATTAGCGGAAGCGATTATCCGCCACCGTTATTTAAAGAATTACTTATGACTCTTATAAGTTCTTTCCATAATTCAAAGAAAAATGATATACATCCAGTTATAAAAATTAATGAGATAAAATCAATCTGTTCTTTGTTCGAGACGCATGATGAATTATTAGAACCTGATAATGGATTATTTGTAGATACTCATATTTCACACAAAAAGTTAAAGGAAATTGGAGCAAAATATATTATTCCAAAAGAAGAAAAAATCATTGCTTTTTTAGATACATCAGTCCTTGGTAATTTGGGTAAAGGATCCGATGGGGTATTAATTTGTGAATCTGGTATATATTTTAGAGAAACTTTTGTACACTTGTATTTCCCATGGCATGTCTATAGAAATGTCCCTATTACTTTGACTTCAAACGAATTAGAAATCGGAAAAGGAAACATATTTCATCTTCACCATGCTAGAATGCCTAGTCAGGAGATTCTATTACTATTCAAGAATTTAAAACAGCATGTGAATACTTTATATGAAGAAAATCCGCAACTACATATTTAATAAAATCGTTATTACATAGTTAAGTCTAAAGTTTCAATTCAACTAAAAAAACCGATTATTTTTGTAGGGAACCCACAGAAATAATCGGCTTTCAAATTTTATTCTTTGCTTAAATGATCATTTATGATGAAATCGAGGAATGAACCACACACTCTAATTTAAAAACATTTTAATACCTACGCAATTTCTCCAAAGTCTCCAATATATCATCTGTAAAGGCCGTGCTTCCCTCTTTCTCTAAAACTCTGAAATATAAACTTCTTAAGAAAGCTCTAATATTTTGTACTAAAATATCATGCTGAGGATGCGGGATGTCTTCAACAATTGCTATGCTATGTAGCCAGTTGCTCCACTCTTCTTCAGTTAAAAGATTTTGGTTACGTAACGACATCATTGGCGTTACTAATCTCTCATCCTCAAAGTGTATGTACACGTAGTCATTTAAACGAACCTTTTGACGAACAGCAGCAAGGATTGCATATGAAAACTCACGATTTCGTATTGTACGTGCTAAAGCATCTAGTGCATCAGCCGCATGTGCAGTTGAGTGTGCCCAACCTTTTCCTTCTACGTAACCCCTTACATCTTCTTCTAAATAAACATATTCCAGCACTTGTTCTGCTACACTGTACAGTTGTTCTTCAGATAACAGCGGTTCTCTTTCATGAACAGATAAAATAAGTGGTGGAATTAATACGGAAAACGCACGTTTAAAAACAGAGTCTGTTCCCTTTTCACCAATTTTATAAAATAAATAATCAGGACTAATCGCTTGTAACATTAATCCTCGTAATTCTTTTTGTCTAAATACATCATTTGTAATCCATGTGTGAAGCGTACTATAAATTAGTTCATCACGTAATTCAGCATCTGGTGATCCGATATAATCTAGCATCCACTGCGCATATGGATATGCGTCTACATCCTCTGGTACAGCATAATTATTATTTTTAATTTGTTGTAGCTCTTCTTTTAATTCTAGTACTTCATTCATTATATTTCTTGTCCCCTTTTTACGTTTTTTAACCTATTTTTTCCTTATCCCCTGTAATTATTTTCATAAAATCCAGCCGATTTTTAATATAGTTTTAGTACCTATCCTTCTATGAAATTGATTCAATTATATAAAATTTCTCCCAAGAAATAAAAGGAAATACATATAATATAAGTATTGGCATAGTACAAATACATTGGAACACCGAAGTCTCTCACTTTGTTTACATGCATTTTATATAATTTTAGGTTATAAAATAAAGTATAGTTTTTTCATTTGTATTCAAACGCAGTTACAATCAAAATTGTAATCATTTTAGAACCTGTTTAATAAATTCTGTTTTAGCTTTTGTGTATGCTTCTCTATCTTGGTTAAATCTTTTAGCTAACTCTTGCTTAAGATTTGAGTAATCATAAACTAATTGCGGATTTTCTCGTAAACGGTTACGAAATAAAAGTTGTTGCTCCCATCGCTCAGTTCCTTTAACCATCAAATGCAGATGAGCTACACGCCTATTATTCTTAACTTTCACAAAGAACCTTCTCCAAGGTCTTTCATCTAATTCTGGGCTTACATAATGCCAATCATATATAGCCAATTTAGCTGAAATATCTAGCACTCTATCAAATGATTCTGTTTCAGCCATTAGATCAATTATAGGTTTTGCAGGTAAACCAGGTATGGATGTACTTCCTATATGTATTACCTCGCTTATACCGAGAGGAGCAAGCAGTTCATAAAGTTGCTGTTCTTCACATCTCCCTTTATCATGCCAATCAGGATTTGCATGAACTATCTCTACTGACTCATTCGCCCACAAAGGCCAATTGTTCGGATTATCTTTTTTATCCATCCAAAACATCTCCTTCCACAAAGTATAACACTATTTTTCATTTTTAAATTTCATGTTTCATGTTTATAGAGATAAAGTATTTCAGTTCATTATTTTAACTCATTCAAAACTGCAATAATTTTTATTACATCTATATTTGGTAGCGTTTGAAGCATAGATTGCTAAACCCTTTTTATTCTGCTATATAAACGATTTTATATTCCTTTAAATACAACTTCCGGATCATCAAGTTTACTATTCTGAAATACAACATCCGCACACTCTTTAGGATTATGCTCGTCTATATACATCTTACAAGCTGCATGATACCTATTCAAAAACATCTTCTCGGCTTCTTCATAACTCCCAAAAGCTTCTGTCTCTCTCTTTGCACCACGATTTCTCGCAATCTCGAAATCTGTATCTACAAAAATTTTATAATCAAATAAATGCTCAACGTCTTTTTTCAATAGAAATGTTCCATCTACTATTAACACCATATTTTGCAAGGCCACTAGCGGCACATTTTGTACAGGGATGTCCGTTTTTAAATTATGAGAAATCGTTTCATATTGTAAATTTCCGTTAGACCCTAAAGGCTTTAATAACCTTTCTTTGAAGGCTGTATAATCATGTGCATCTTCATAATACCCTCTTGCGGATTCTTTTCCTTGCGCGTATCGAATTGCTCTCGGATTATGAAAATCGTCAATACTAGCGCGTGTTACTTGTTCTCCACGATTTTTAAGTTCTTCTGCTAGTTCGTTAGCAAATGTTGTCTTTCCTGATGCCGTAATACCGCTTACTCCAACTCTTATTGGATGTGCTAAATTTAAAGTTAAAATATGATCTGCAATTTTTTTAATGCGTTGTTTTCGGCGCATGACATTCCCTCCCGCAACTCTGTTTACATAATATAATTATAATAAATAAACTTCATCACTGTTTGTCAGTAAGTCGATATATTTGAAAAATCGTTGATATATTTTTATTGAGTTACATATTCCTTACTTCCCTTTAAACCCCCGATACAAAGCAGTTCGTAACTCCTGCTTGTATTCCTCAATCTCTGGCATATCGAGCTCTTCTGCTAATCGGATGGCTAATTCAATATCATATGGTACTCGTACGAGTTGAATGGAAAAGCTCGCTGCTTCTTTTTCATTGTATGTTCCTTCAAAAATTAAATAGGAAGCTTGTGTAATTTCAAGTGGATTTCCTACGCTACCAGCATTACATAACGTTTTCCCCCTAAAATTTTGAATGTATGCTTGATGAACGTCACCGTAGCAAACGACATTTGGTTTTCTTTCTCCTTCTATATTCTCTGTCAAATCACTATTTTCAAACATACTAACACGCTCTTCTCTTGAAGCATGTGGTTGTATTCTTTCATATAAACTTCTCGGTGAAGCGTGGAACATACGAATCAGTTTGCCACTCATATAAAACTCGATTGAAAATGGTAAACTTCTTAAATACTCATTTTGTTCTTCTAATAATTGTTTTTGATGCCATTTTAACGCTTCAAATTCAGTCGGTTTTGTAATAAAATCATCCCAATTCCCCATAACAACTCCTTCACATTCTTTACGAACGATTTCAATTACTTCGCTAGAATGAGGACCTTTTCCTACTAAATCTCCAAGACAAATAATGCGCTCGATGCCTCTTAATTTAATATCTTGCAGCACAGATTCTAATGCTGGAATATTACCATGAATATCTGAAATTACCGCTATTTTATCCAAATGAATCCCTCCATTATTTATTGTTTATTATATCCACATGATATGATTGATACCATTTCGGAATATAAGATGAAAAATGATTATGATCTTCTATAATTCGGTTCAATCTTTCTTTCATATCCCCTACTAAGTGTGGCGTGCTTCGGTTTGTCCATACGATATCCGCTGGGAATGTCATCGCTGCATATAATGAATACAGTTTCCAAAAATGGAGTGACGGTTCACCTCCGCAATAACCGTGAACTTGACCAACCGCAAATGGTTTGCTTATTCTTGTAGTAAAAATCGCTACATTATAAAAATCGTGTATTGGATCGCCAAAATCATATCCACTAAAATCGATAACGATAAACTCCTTATTGTGAATCATACTATTTGCTGGGTGGTAATCATCGTGTAAAAATGTGATAGGTCGATTTTTCAATAAGTCTTTATGATTTTCTACAAAGGTTAATACTGGCTTCAAATCCAGAAAATTCACCTCATAATCTGCTAATGCCTCTATGTACCTTTCATACTTATTCCACCTAGATATTTCCCATTTATTACTTGCACTTTCTCTTTCTATCGAGTGAATTCTCTTTAATATTTCTCCTGCTTTTCTTCCTGCATTATACTGTTCTTCCACCGATAGCTTACTTAAGCTCTCTTCACCATTTACACCTTGGGTCCATTCAAATACTTGAACACATTTATTTAATCCCTCAAGTTTTATGAAATGAATTAACTTCGGCGTTGGAATATGTAATAACTCCAATTGTTTCATATACATATATTCTTCTTGTTTTCGTTCATAATTAGCAGAATCACACACTTTTACAAAATAAGTTTCTCGATTCTCTAGATCAATTTTATACTTCTCTTCGTGTGAAAAACCTTTTGTAATTGCTGTACATTTTACAATACGTGACCACTCTAGTTTTCTTTCTATCTCTCTTAACATTTCTTCCACAAAACTCACCTCTATCAATATACGAACAAACTACCTAACACTTCATGCTCTCGTTTATTTTCCCCTTTAAACTCCACTGCAAATGGATATTCGCCCTGGTTCTTCAGGCGATCTTGAACCAGCCCTTCCCCAATCGGTTCACAAAACTGCACATGAACATCACCAAACGATACACTTTGACACTCAGCATTCCATTCTTCATTTTGTATGATTGAATTTGCAGTTAGCTCCATTACTTCTTTCCATTTCCGCACTGTTTCTCGAACATTTTTCACCGTATAATGAATCGTTTCAATTTCTTGTACTTTATTTTTATGTTCAGTGATCGTCCCTATTTTACGTAAATCGTTTCTTCTTTCTTCATCCGTTTCATTCCACTGTATAAAGAATGGTAATTTCGGTCCATTCTCTTCTTGCTTTACAAATAACATTTTCCATTCTAAAAGCCGACCATCTTTTCTCATCCGTTTCCCTTCAAATGGTCCTATCGTATGTAAGCCGTGCTTATTAAACTTATTTGCTAGTTCTTCAATTGCATCTGTTCGAATTGCGATTTGTAGCATCCCTTCTCCATTTTTTAATTTCACCACTGTTTCTTGTACTAATGGATTTTCCGCTTCTTTCGCTTTTTCTTCATGCTGAACTGCTAAAAATTCTATATATGATAAATCAAAATAACATAAACTATTCCAAGTACCCCAAGTCGTATGCTCACCGCCTAATGCAGTATGAAATCCATGCTCCTGCATTTGTTTTGCCGCTTCCCCCGGTGTACAATGCACTGCGTGAACGAGATGATCAAATGCTAACATATTCTTTCTCCCCTTTCTCTCCATCCTTTTATTGTATATTTTATTTTTCTTTCATTCAATTCAAAAAGCCTTAAAACCCAGTTGATTTATACGATTAATATGTATTATAATGAAACAAATTTAATTATTGCTGATTGGAAAAACCAAAGGCACTTTTCTCATACGGGAAAAGTGTCTTTTTCATTTATTATTACAGGGGGATTATTTATGCAGAAATTAATTGTCTTTGCTATTATTGGATTTTTCGCTCAATTGATTGATGGCGCACTTGGTATGGCGTACGGGGTAACGTCTACCTCACTATTATTAATGTTTGGTATCGCACCAGCTGTAGCTTCCGCATCAGTTCATTTAGCTGAAGTCGTTACAACCGCCGCTTCTGGTGCATCTCATATCAAATTTGGAAACGTTGATAAATATACAGTTTCCAGACTTACATTACCAGGAGCAATTGGCGCATTTATTGGGGCATGTTTTTTAAGCAATTTACCTGGTGATGTAATTAAACCGTACATTTCCATATTTTTATTTACTTTAGGGGTTTATATTTTATTACGATTCATCATTCAAAAACAAATTGTTTCTTCAAATAAGCGTATGTCTGCTAAACAACTTGTACCACTCGGTCTGTTCGCAGGATTCGTTGATTCAACTGGCGGTGGTGGCTGGGGACCTATTACGACACCTGTTCTACTTGCAAGAGGAAATGAAGCTAGAAAAGTTATTGGATCTGTAGATACGAGTGAATTTCCTGTTTCACTCGCTGCAACGATTGGCTTTTTCATTTCACTTGGCTGGGAACAAGTAAGCTGGGTTTGGGTATTTTCTCTCATGCTCGGTGGTATTGTCGCTGCACCAATCGCCGCATGGCTAGTACGCATCGTTCCTTCTCATTTACTTGGCGTACTAGTTGGTGGCCTTATAATCTTTACGAATATTCGTACACTGCTTACTACATTTAAAGTAGATCCAACTATTATTTCACTTTCTTACGTTGCAGTTGGTCTTGTCGTTATTATATCTATTTTTATTGCTGTTCGTAATCATTCCAATCGTTCTAACGTATCGACAGCCGGCTATCCGAAAGATCAAAAACAAATGTTACCATAATTAATAATAATACCGTCCGATTTACTTCGAGCGGTATTTTTTATTTTTCTATTTTCCAATTGACCATCGTTTCAGTACTATTTACTCTTTTCATTTGTAATTTCTCTAATACACGAATAGAGCTATAATTATCAAGGAGTGTCTCCGCTATAATCGTTTCCACTTCCCTTGTTTGAAAAGCCCATTTCATTAATTCACTAACTGCTTCTGTTGCATACCCTTTATTCCAATATTTCTCAATAAATCCGTAACCAATTTCTACTGTATGTTGCTCATTCGGTTTCCCTTTAAATCCTATATCACCTAGAACCACATCATCCTCTTTCCGAATAACATACCACGGTCCCCACGGTAATGAAGCCACATCTCGTTTCACATTTTCTATATGCCCTACAATATGTGGGCCACTATTGTATCCTTGATTATCCGCAATTTGAATCCATTCTTCTGTACACGGTACTATATGTAATCTTTCCGTTTCTAATTTCATAATGATATCCCCTTTTCAATTAAACAATACCTCAATTTTACCAGAAATAAAAAGAATATTCATTCTATTTGTCGGATTTATACTTATTCTTTGAAACGAATTTAAGGAATAATCCCCTTCTGATAGTTATGTCGAATTATATTTTCTGAATTTTCTTTTAATTTTAAAGGGTTTTTCAATATTTTTTGCGAAACATTTGTATAACAATTTTTTCTTTGCTTATTGCTACATAATAGTAGGTTCGGGTGGAGTTATGCAAGCGTTTCCTATACAATAACCGATATTTTTTGACTTTTCCTAACAAAATTCCTTGCAATATATTCAGAAAGTCATTACAATTGCCATATATTAAATATCTTAGCAATATATAAATCCTCATCAATCCGATGAGGTAGAGGTTGCGACTTTTAAAAGTAAAATGGACGAGACACAGCGAATGTCACTGACTCCGTTTGAAAGGAAAAGTTGCCGAAGTTTATATTTCTTCTCTGGAAATATGAGCTGGGGCTGTCTCCGAAAGGAACAGAACTGTCACGTTTACAAAATTACCGTGTAAAACGTGGTGTGCTATCTTAACGGAAGGGTATGATGGGGTGGTTATTTGTGAAACGTTCCGCCTAATTCCTTTGGCGGTTTTTTGTATTTTTCTCCCCCGCTCCTTCCTAACCTACAAGAAAAGGAGTGTTGAACATGAATAGCGCAACAAATCAATCTACCTCTAAAACGCAAACTACACAAGGACAAGGTGAATTAAAACGCGGATTAAAATCTCGTCACCTTACGATGATTTCTCTCGGTGGTACAATCGGTACCGGATTATTTCTTGCCAGTGGTGGTGTTATCCATTCAGCTGGTCCTGGCGGTGCATTAGTCGCATATGCCGCAATTGGAATTATGGTTTATTTTTTAATGACAAGCTTAGCAGAACTCGCAGCTTACATGCCTGTTACTGGATCTTTTAGCACTTATGCAACAAAATTTGTTGATCCATCACTTGGTTTTGCACTTGGATGGAACTATTGGTATAACTGGGCTATTACGATCGCTGCTGAACTAGCAGCCGTAACATTAATTATGAAATTTTGGTTCCCAGATACCCCTTCTCTTATTTGGAGTGGACTTTGTTTAGCTATTATTTTTCTCTTAAACTATTTATCTGTTAAAGGTTTTGGTGAATCTGAATATTGGTTCGCACTTATTAAAGTAGTTACTATTATTATCTTTTTAATTGTCGGTTTTATGATGATTTTTGGAATTATGGGCGGCGAAGCTGTCGGTTTTAAAAACTTCACTGTTGCAGATGCACCATTTAATGGCGGCATCATGGCAATTATCGGTGTATTTATGGCAGCTGGTTTCTCATTCCAAGGAACTGAATTATTAGGAGTAGCTGCTGGTGAAACTGCTGATCCAGAACGCAATATTCCGAAGGCAATTCGTTCTATCTTTTGGCGCATTATATTATTCTATATTTTAGCAATTCTTGTTATCGGTTTATTAATTCCTTATACGACTGATAGCCTTGCAGCGAGTGATGTTACAGTAAGTCCATTTACACTAGTATTTGAAAAAGCGGGCGTTGCCTTCGCTGCTTCTGTTATGAACGCTGTTATTTTAACTGCAGTACTTTCTGCTGGTAACTCTGGAATGTATGCATCAACTCGTATGCTTTGGGATTTAGCTCGCCAAGGAAAAGCACCAAAGTTCTTAGGGAAATTAGATAGCCGCGGTGTACCTGTTAACGCATTAATCGCAACATCAGTAGTTGGTAGCGTCGCTTTCATCGCTTCTTTATTCGGTGACGGTGTTGTATACATTTGGTTATTAAATGCTTCTGGGATGTCAGGATTTATTGCTTGGGTAGGGATTGCTATTAGTCATTACCGTTTCCGTAAAGCTTATATTGCACAAGGGAAATATTTGAAAGATTTACCATATCAAGCGAAATGGTTCCCGTTCGGTCCAATCTTTGCATTTACACTTTGTGTTATCGTTATTTTAGGTCAAAACTACGGAGCATTTACGGGTGCATCTATCGACTGGAACGGTGTACTCGTTTCTTACATTGGTTTACCACTCTTCTTAGTACTATGGTTAGGTTATAAATTTACTAAGAAAACGAAAGTAATTCCACTTGATAAATGTGAACTGAAATAAAGTAAAACGAGCAAACAAAATTGTTTGCTCGTTTTTTTAATGCAATGCTTCTCCCTTCCCTATTTCTCCTGTTTTTGCAATAATAGAGGAAATATAAATAAAGGTTGGGATTACATGAACATTCGTATTACTGATGAAGCAAAAGCAGCTATACATAGACTAGAACGTGAAGACAAAAAGATCATTCGTATTAGAGGCACTATGACAAACTCTTGCAGCATTTTTGTTGATGTTGATTTAATTTTTGATACATATAATGCGGATGATGTTGTATATGAAGATGAACAGCTTATTGTACAAATGGACTCATTCACGAAAGACTACACTGGTGATACGGTGAAACTTGATTATAAGACGACTGGCTTTAGTATAACGACGCCTAGTGAGACTTTGGTGTATGGATTGTCGATTAAAAAATAAACATTGTTTTCAACTGACCACTGAGGTGAAAAAATGGGTAAATATGTTCCGTTAAAATTTTTATTTAACAAAGAATTAGCAGAAAAAATGGCTGATTCTATTTCTAAACACGTTCCTAATTTCTCTAAAAAAAAATTTGTAGATTCCGTAACATATAAAGTTGAAAATTTAGAGTTAAAGCAACGTATAGAAGTAATAGCAGATGAATTACACAATGCATTACAAAAAGATTTTAATGAAGCAATACATATATTACTGAAAACATTAGGACCAGAAAATACAACAGAAGTCGGCACATTTACAAAGGGTTATATGTATATGCCTATCGCAAAATACGTTGAAAAATATGGGCTTAACGATTTTGACTCCTCATTCAACGCAATGTATGAAATAACAAAAAGAAATACTGCTGAATATGCCATTCGTCCTTATCTTGAAAAATACCATGAAGAAACCTTAGACATATTGCAGCAATGGTTACGTGATGAAAACAGCCACATCAGGAGATTAGTTTCAGAAGGTACTAGACCAAGACTTCCTTGGGCAAAAAAAATAGGAGCTCTGAAAGGTGACTTCAGAAATAATTTAAAGCTTCTTGAGCCATTAATGAATGACCCTTCTAAGTATGTTCAAAAATCTGTAGCCAATCACATTAATGATATTACGAAAGAGGATAACGAACTCGTTTTTCAATGGTTGCAACAATTACTCGATAAAAACCATCCTGTTAATCCTTGGATTATGAAACATGGATTAAGAACGATGATAAAAAATGGCACTTTACCAAAAGATTTTTGTTTTTAAGTATTTTAAACAAAAACGCTTATACTTCAAAAATGAAGTATAAGCGTTTTTTCCTTTTGAATAAAGCAATTATAAACGTAAAAAGTGCTTTAAAATTCTTCTTTATACCTTTATTTTACTAGCTCTTCTATGTTATTATTTTTCTTGATTTTTTCTGATGATAGCCAGAGTGAATAACTTGTTCCATCCTTGTTCCTTAAAAATATGTTAAATTCCTTATTGTATAGTTCTTCTTTAAGAATAGTGACTACCTTTCTCAAATCCTCTATCACATATGAATCATTTCTATATTTTATCTCACTATCATTGAAAACTAAAGTCAATTCATACTCTAGACAATTGCCGTCTTTCGGGTGTGAACAAGTAATATCTTCAATTCCAAAACGATCATTTTGAATTTCATTTAACCTTTCGCCTACTTTTGTTTCAGTTTGAATCAAATATGTCCAATAACCGCTTACGGTGTTTTTCATTGTCAAAAGCAGTTCTTCTTTCGTTATAGCTTTTTGCACATTATAAAAAGGTAAGCCTATAGATTCACCATTATAATCCTCAATTTCAAGTTTTGTTATCTTTCTATTACTCTTCTGAATGAATTGGATTAGAGCATATAAACGATCTAATTCTTTTGATTCAAATTGACTGTAATCAATCTTGTCACTCGTTTTTAAAGTTAATAATAACTTATCAGTTGGTTTTTCCTCTATATAATCATCATCCACTATATATTGAAAAACATTTTTATTTTCAGGTTCCACGTAACCTAATTTTTCAATTTCTTCTAGCATTGGTTTAAATTCCTTATATTCCTCATATGTTTTTTTCCCGTATTGATATTCATCACCTTTTATTGTTGAATATAAGATGCCATCTACCTCTACTCTAAATTGAATATTTTTGTTATTTTTCGCTTGAACAGTATGGTATGTATGTCCCATATTCCCTTCATGTATAGCACCTCAATCTGTTACAACCACATCAATTCCGTGCTTTTTTTTCACATATTTTTTCACCTGATCTTCATCTTCATAATTACAACCACTTAAACATAAGAAACACAACACTAGCAACATTACATTTTTCATTCTTTTCATCTAGCCCCTTACCCTTTTTTCCTAAAAACAAAATATTCCATATATAAACAATACTAAATTATCGAATGTTTTCAAACAATTAAAACGTTTTTATATTCAGTTTATATATCTATTTCTTGTATTAATAAAAATATCCCCATAGATAAGTACATCCAAAGGGATAAAACGGTTCCACTTTTTTATAAACAGTACGACTTTATTGTTATGTAACAGAAATGTGAAATATCATATTTCACAAAATATCTTGGCAAAATGCAGTTTCACTGTATAACCCCATCCAAAATTTGATCGTACTTTCACCTTCCCTAATAACTTCAAAGGATTTTCACTCGATACTCCCGAATATATAAATAACCATTCTCGCAAGGAGCTAATTTATATGAATCTATTCGAACACGAAACATAAAACCGTTCCACTTTAATAAGAGGTCCTCCCTTTTTCTTTTCTTACTATATCATTTATTAACGAAATAGGAGGATAACAATATGAAGCGTGATCCATTATTTTCAGCACTATTAGAAAGTGCAAAGACTAACTTTAGCGGCTGGGATTTTTCTTTCATTTCAGAAACTGGCCGTATGAATAGCGAGCCCCTATCATGGTCATACGGTAGCACTGCTTTCCAGCTTATGCAACGTGCAAAATCAATGCTAGATATGGGGACTGGTGGCGGAGAGTTTTTATCTATGTTACAACCGTTCCCGTCAACTATTTATGCGACTGAGGGCTATGCTCCGAATGTCCCAATTGCACGAAAGAAATTAGAACCTTTAGGAGTTATAGTCGTAGAAGTGACTGATGATACTGCTTTACCATTTCAAGATGGTCAGTTTGATTTAATTGTGAATCAACATGAATCCTATTCTGCTTCTGAAGTGAAAAGAAATCTTTCCATCAATGGAACATTTCTTACACAACAAATCGGTGGTCTTGATTGTGCGGAACTTAATGAGCAGTTTGGCACACCGCTGAATAGCGAATTTTCAAGTTGGTCACTCAAAACGGCATGTAGTGAATTAGAACAAAATGGATTTACTATTTTAGAAGCGAAAGAAGAATTCCCTCTTCAGCGTTTTTATGATGTCGGTGCTGTTGTCTATTACTTACAAGCAATTCCGTGGCAAATTCCTGATTTTACAGTAGAAAGCTATAATGAGGAATTGTATCGCATACATGAAATCATCTTGCAAAAAGGATATTTTGATGTGAAGCAACATCGTTTTATGATTAAAGCGATTCATGTAGAGTAAACTTTGAATTAGAATTCCTTGCAAAAAAGCCAAATTCTTTATTGGAATTTGGCTTTTTCTTATTATTTTAACGCATCTTATCCTATTGAGAAATGAGATGTTTTTCATATTGTTTTTTCGTATCATCTTCTGCCAAAACAGCAGTTGTGTACTCAATAATATTCCGATTATCATACGTAAATATATGATCTAAATTGTTGCCCTCTTTTAATAATATCGGTAAATATCTTTGCAAATTGCTAACTACACCTCTATTATCACCATCTAATATCCAATCAATTGACTTCCATTCTAATATACCTTCATCAGTGCTTACTGGCGTATCAATATGTACTTCATCACGTAAATCAGCAAGGAATACATACATTCCCTCTCTATCCTGAGGCTCGTCTTTAACTTTAAAAATAACATTCCCTTTATACGTTGCACTATGAAGCTCTATACCCGTTTCCTCAAACGTTTCTCTAATTATTCCTTCATATGGCGTTTCATTATCCTCGATTTTCCCTCCAACGCCATTCCACATTCCCATTGTTGGCTTTTTGTTTCTATTTAAAAGGAGTATGTTATCCCCTTTTCTAATGAAGCATATTGTGTACTTATACATATCGTCATATCCTTTCTATTTCCTAACCGTTAACTTGAAAATATCATCCTCTTTATAGGAGCACCTGCGGATTAAAAGTTACTTCTAATTCATTGATTGTTTTTTGATGAAAATAAATAAAAATACTAAACTAGTCTAGTATTTTCATTTTTGAAAAAGGATAGTACACAAATTCCACTTTTCCTATTATATTATCTTCTTCAATATAACCTAAACCATTTCGACTATCCTTACTTTGTTCACGATTGTCTCCCATTACAAATAACTTATTTGGCGGAATCTTTGTCTTTTGAAAGTTGTAAAATACTTGTGTATTGTTATATAAATCTTTATTTATATAAGATTCATCTTGCTTTTTGTCATTTACGTATACAGTTCCATTCGTTATGTTAATTACGTCACCAGGAAGTCCTATTACGCGTTTCACATAATATTTCGACTCATCCTCTTCCTTAATAATGACGATTTCTCCGTTCTGTAAACTAGAAAAATGTACCGCAGCTTTATTTACAAATACGTAGTCTTCTTCATGTAAAGTTGGCTGCATTGATTTTCCTTCCACCTTACATAAAGTGAAGGACTGGTACGCTCCTACTAGGACAAATATAAATAGTATGTACTTCCCCAAGCCCCTCTTAATCTCCTCTTTCATATCCATTCCCACCTTATCAAAACACTTTTCAACTCAAAAATATATCACTGCACAATACATTTTCATTTGCGCAGTGATATGCTACAATTTGATGTTTTTTTACTGTGGCTCACTCGACTATTGTGCTACTGGGACTGGACTTGCACCCGATCTCTGCGTTTTTAAATCAAAATATGCATCCAAAATTTCTTTACCAATTGCAGAATTAATACCTGATTTATCATTATTTACCCATGGCACAACAACAGAAAAAGCAACTTCCGGATCAGCATCATATGGCGCATACCCGGCGAGAGTTAAATTATAACATTTTTTTCGATAGTTATTTTCATCTCTTCCAATATCACTTTCTCCACCGTACACTGTCTCTGCTGTTCCTGTTTTTCCAGCTGGTTTATACGGTAATCCTTTAAAAGTTCCAGTACCTGTCCCATCCGCCTCTTGGAAAACCCTTCTAAACCCTTCTTTCACATGATTTATATATGAAAGATCCATATCCACTCGATTTAACACAACTGGTTCCATCGCTTGCATAACTTTCCCGGCTTCCTCTGGTCTATTTGGTTGCTCTCTAATTTCTTGTACAATTTGTGGTTTCATTCGGTAACCACCATTTGCGATCGTTGACATATATTGAGCAAGCTGAAGCGGCGTATATGTATCATATTGTCCAATAGCATAATCAAGTAAAAAACCAGGTATATTATCGGTTCTACCCATTTGACCAATCGATTCATTTGGCAAGTCAATACCGGTTGGTACACCTAAACCAAATTGTCTAAAATAATAACGCATTTTATTGAACGTTTCTTTCTTAATATCTAACGGATTGTTTGGTACATAATCAATACCTGCCATTTTTAAAGCTGTATTAAACATATATACGTTCGATGAAACTTGCAAAGCTCTCAAATCATCAATATCTCCAAATTCTTTCCAAGATTTCTTCGGCTTCGAACTTCCTTTAAAGTACATTGGTGCATCAAAGAAATGCGTATATGGCTTAATCACCCCTGCTTGATATCCAGCTAATAAAGTAGCTCCTTTTACCGTCGATCCTAACTCATAAGAACTGATCATCGTTCCTAAAGCGTAGTCTTCTATTTGCATCCCGCCATCTTTATTTACAATTTTCTTTCCTGCTAATGATAGAATTTGACCATTTTTCGGATTCATCATAACGACGAATGCACGATCCATCATCGGTTCAGAAGAATGAAATGCCCTTAAATTCCTTTCAAGACTTTCCTCCACCTTTTTCTGTAAATCCATATCAACTGTTAACATTAAATTATTTCCACTTTTTCCTTTTGTCACTTTTTCAGTTCGTATAATATTTCCAGCTTTATCAGTAATACTTTTAGACTGTTCTTTCGTTCCATGTAACACATCTTCGTATTGTTTTTCGATGTAACTCTTTCCAATACGATCATTTCTGTTATAATCTCGTACTAAATAATAATCTAATTGCTCCCTTGGTAATCCCTCATTCTCACTAGAAACACTACCAAGTACAGAACGTAGTATTTTGTCATTTGGATATTCGCGCTCCCAATCCACAGTCGTATCTACGCCTGGCAAGATTGATAATCTTTCACTCACTACTGCATATTCATTTTGACTTACATCTTTTTTGACGATTTGTGGCGTCATTTTATATCCCGCATTCATTTTGCTTTTAATTGCTAGTACTTCTATATCCTCTTTCGAAAGCTCGTTTAATTCTTCTTGTGTAATTCTTTCTCGTCTCAACTCTTCTACTTTCTTATCTAAGTCTTTCCCTTCTATTTCCTGTTTCCTAAATTTACTCTCATCTTCTTTCGTTACTTTTGTTGCTGCACGTTTTTCATTTAACTGCATCCAAAAGTCTTTTTTATCTGTCTCTGTTAACTTGTCCATATCTTCTTGCGGCATTTCAATTAGCTGTGCTAAATTTCTTGCCACTATTAAAACCTCTTTTGAGTCCACTCCTTTCATCTTCGTATATGTAACGGTTCGTAACGGTTTATTATTTACAATAACTTTCCCTTCCCGGTCAAACATCTTCCCTCTCGGAACTGGAGTACTCACCGTTACATCTTCCTTTTTATTCACTTCATTTCGATACGTTTCTCCGTCAATGATTTGTACTTTACCTAATTGAATAATAATAGCTGAAAATAAAAGAAAAACGATAAAGAATAGTACATTTAACCGAAACGGAATATGAGTCTTTTTCTTTTTTGACTGTTTTTGCTTCTCCTTTTTCTGTCTCATTTTGCTCCCTCGCTTCATTCTATTAACATTTCTACGCATGAATCATTATGTATTAAATTTATTTATATGCTATATATAGAATTTTATATTAATTACAAAAGAAATAAAAGATTTAATTTTCAGTTTTTGTATTTTACACCCTATTTATTACCATTCCCCTTGATAAGCAATAACATGAATATAATTCATACAAAAAACTGAGGTGACATCATTCACCTCAGTTTCTTTACGAAAACAAAAACTTATTTAATCGAAGATAACCCTTAGGCAAATTTACCAATCTTATTTTGAAAAACAAAATCAAAATTGTATTCTTGTCCCGTTAATTCTTCATTTACTAAAATTGTTGTTGCGCCTACTTCCCTCTTTGCGATTTCTGGGAATGAAGCGACAGGCTGTACTTTGAGTGACGTTCCCATTACGAGAAGTACATCTGTTTCATATAAACGTTTGATCGCATTTTGATATTGAGGTAACGTATCTCCGTATAAAACAACATCTGGATTTAAAATGAAATTACACTTCCCGCAGCGCGGCACTTCATGATCAATCATATATTGTAAATCATATCCCGCTTTACACTTCGGACAATGCGCTGTTTGAAGTGTTCCATGTAAATCAATGACATGTTTACTACCACCTACTTGATGCAAACCATCAATATTTTGCGTTAAAATCGTTATGTCTTTTCCTTGTTCTTCTAGCTCCGCTAAAAAGCGATGCCCACGATTTGGTTTATATTGATGAAACGTATTAATTTGAAAGATTTCTTTATAATGCTTCCAAAACTCTTTCGGATTTCTATTATAATAGCCTCTCGACAAATACATCTCTACATTCGCATCAGCATATAATCCATTTGCTGAACGAAAATCAGGGATTCCACTTTCCGTACTTGCGCCAGCCCCTGTTAACACTGTAATTTTCTTCGCTTTTTCTAATATCGAACGTACTTCTTCAAATTGCACAAAAATCACCTCTATGTATATTCCTATACTTATTATACCAGTTGTTTACAATAGGTGTTGTACAATTCGTTTTACTTAATGCGTCGCGCCCCCAACCTCTATAATATCTACCTCCACTTCCGTCGTTACCTCGATTACCAATTCAATCCCTTGACTAATTGTAGAAAGTGACATACTCGGTTGACCTGGATAGTTACTAGCTTGTTCTGGTAAAAACGGAATATGAACAAATCCACCTTTTATTTTCTTATCATGTTTCTCTAGTTCGTGCATGAGACCATAGAATAAATGATTACAAACAAATGTACCTGCAGTTTGTGAAACAGATGACGGTATACCTTCTTCGCGAAGTTTTTTCACGATTGCTTTCATCGGAAGTGTGGACCAATATGCAATAGGTCCTTCTTCTACAACCGGTACATCTACTGGCTTGTTCCCTTCATTATCAGCAATTCTTGCGTCATCAACATTAATTGCTACACGTTCTATCGTAATATCTGGTCTGCCCCCAGCTTGTCCAATACATATAATAATTTCAGGCGTCAGTTCTTCTATATACTCTTTTAATACTCTTATTGATTTATGAAATACGGTTGGGATTTGTTTACTAATAATCTTGTACTCTCCGATTGTTTTTTCATTCAAACTTTTCGCTACTTCCCAAGCTGGGTTGATACTTTCTCCGCCGAATGGATCAAATCCTGTTAATAATACTGTTTTCATAGTTTCACTCTCCTAATTAGAAACGATATACAAGGCCGTACATGATAAACATATTGATAATGAAAATGGAAAGAGCAATCGGTACTTGCGCCTTAATAACAGCGTTCTTATCTTTCAGTTCTAAAAGCATTGCCGGAACGATGTTAAAGTTTGCTGCCATTGGAGTAAGCAGCGTTCCGCAATATCCAGCAAACATACCAAGCGCTGCCATAATTGCTGGATTCCCGCCGTGCATTTGTACAATTAGAGGTAAGCCAATTCCGCCAGTAATTACTGCAAACGCTGCGAAAGCATTTCCCATTACGACTGTAAATAGCATCATTCCTAAACAATATGCCATAACAGCAACGAATGGATATTCTGTCGGTAACACTTGTCCGACTAAATCAGAAACAACTTGGCCAACACCAGACTTCGCGAAAATACCGCCAAGTGCCGCTAACATTTGTGGTAAAATAACTGCCCAACCAACAGCTTGTAATAATCTACTTCCTTCTTGAACAGGCGTTGTTATTTTGGATTTCGTAATACGCATCGCCGCAATGAATGCGAGTAATGCTCCTAACGCTAATGCAACTAATGTTACTTTATCTGGATCAACAAGTGCAACATTTCCCCATTTGATTTTTCCTAACGTTAACGTTCCGATAATTGTAAAAATAGGTATTAATAGTGCAGGCATAAAAATTTTATTCTTTAATTTCTCAGCATGTTTCACACGTTCTTGTACTGGTACTTCTTTCTCCTCAGATTTTGTTACTTTATTGAGTGAAGCTAAAACGACCATAGCGAGCACAATACAACCAACGTAAAACGAAGGGATTACATTTCCGAATAAAAATGTAACTGCAAACAATGCCCAAAATAAGCTAGAACCGAATCGGTTTGGATGTTCACGATCGAATGCGATACGCACAGCGATAAAGGCGACGATTATACCTAGTACATAATAAATTGTATCCATAGTTATGATGTTCATATTATATTGCCTCCTTCTCTTGTTTTTCTTCTGCCTTCATTGTTTTCTCTATATACTTATCAAACCTTCTAAACCTGATCCAGCTCACAATAAGTGCAGATATTGCAGTTGGAATGCCCCAAAGCGCCATATCCCATACTCCGACATGCATACCTACTGAATCGAAGAAGCCTTTCATTAATAAAATGGCACCAGTTGCGATAAAAATATCTTCTCCGAAAAACCAAGCTGTGTTTTCCGCGGCTGCTGCGTTCGCTTTGATTTTTTCTCTTAATTTTTCAGGAAGTTTTCCGTATTTACCTTGCGCAGCTCCCTCTGCCATTGGCGCAACAAGCGGTCTTACCGTTTGCGCATGACCACCAATATTAAGTCCAAGTGCTGCTGATGATTCTCTTATCGTAAAATATGACATTAATACTTTTCCAGTTGTTGCTCCTTTTGATTTCGTTATAAGTGCTTCTGCTCTTTCTTTTAAACCATAACGTTCTAAAATTCCGATTACCGGTAAAGTTAGTATAATCGGCATAGACATGTATCTATTTTCTATGAAAAATTTACCGAACATGCTAATCACATCATAAAAGCTTAAGCCTGAAACCATACCAGTAACAATACCTGCAACCATAACTACTAACAGTGTATTTAATCTAAATAAAAAACCAACCGCAACAAGTAAAATCCCAATTAATTTTATCAATTTCAACACTTCCTCCCATTTTTAATCCCGCTAATTAAAGTTTCACTTTATTTCGGTGCGCATATAGAAACACCATTAAGTTCGAATGTTCTGTATATTTTTCCCGCAAATTGGACTGCTTTCTCTCCGTCCCCGTGTAAACATATCGTTTGCGCCCGAACTGCTACTTTCTCCCCATTAACCGATTCTACATACCCTTCTTTCACCATTTGAAGTACTTGTTTTATCGCTTCATCTTCATTTTTTATAAGAGCATTTTCTTCTGTACGGCTCGTTAAAGTTCCATCCTGCTTATACGTACGATCAGCAAAAGCTTCTTGTACGAGAGTTATATTATATTTTTCCGCAGCCCGTATGAACGCTTCACTATTCGCTAATCCGTAAAGTAATAATCCAGGATTAATATGATAAATTGCCTTTGCGATTGCATCCGCAATTTCCGAATCAATTGCCGCCATATTATATAAGGCACCGTGCGGTTTTACATGTTGCATCTTCCCACCGGCAGCTTTAACAAATCCTTCTAATGCGCCAATTTGATATAAAACATAATCGTATACTTCACTTGCTGAAACGTGCATGTTCCTTCTCCCAAATCCAATTAAATCAGGAAATCCAGGGTGTGCTCCTATTGCTACATTATGTTGTAATGCTTTTTCAACTGTTTGCCGCATAACGGTCGGATCACCAGCATGAAAACCACAAGCAACGTTTATAGAGGAAACGAACGGAAGAATTTCATCATCATTCCCCATTTTATAAGCTCCAAAACTTTCTCCTAAATCACAGTTTAAATCGATTGTAGTCACGATGTTTTCCTCCTAATCTCAGCTTCGTAAAGCGATGAATTTCTTTAATAGACTCATACTTGTTTCCTGCTTTATATATAATTGTGTAGCTTCTTCCATAGTTATTTTTTCAAAAGTTACATAGTCTCCTGGTTTCAGCTGCGCTAGAAGAGGTAAATCTACTGAAATTACATTTCCAATTCTCGGATAACCACCTGTCGTTTGTCTATCCGCCATTAATATAATAGGCTGTCCACTATTCGGTACTTGAATTGTTCCGAATGTAACGGGACTCGATAAAATTTCTATCTCTTCCACTCTATTTAAAACATCTCCGTCAAGCCTATATCCCATGCGATCAGCATAATTGGATACTTTATACTCTTTCGAAAAAAACGACTTTATACTTTCTTCTGTAAATTGATCATATTCAAAGTCTGTTATAACGCGAAGAATAGGATGCTTCTTATATTTTGGTAAAGCATTGTTACAAATTTCCCACTTCGTTTTTATACGCTTTTCTTCTTGTAAATTTTGAATGAAGCGACTTGCAACTTCTGCCCCTGTACCAATTTGAAAATAATCTCCTTTTTTCAGCATTCTCCCTTCAATACCACCAAGAGCAGCACGTATGTAAGTACTTTTACTTCCCATCGTATGACCAATATTTATACCACCCGCAAAAGTCACATACGCCCTGCAACCGCTTTTCGCTTTTCCGAGACAAAGCATGCTTCCTTCTTCAGCTAATATGGGACGCCATAATGGAATGCGTTCTCCATTTAATAACGGTTCCATATCTGCTCCACCAATCGCGAGCAATGTCGTTTTCTTTATTAACAATTTAGGTCCCATTATTGTAATTTCGAGTCCAGCCTCATTCTCCTCATTGCCTACTAACATATTAATCATCCTGAGTGCATTTTTATCCATAGCCCCGCCAACAGGTACACCGTATTGTTGATAATGAGATCGTCCTAAATCTTGGACTGTTGTAAACATTCCTGCATGCAAAACCTCTACATCCATTCTTTATCCCCCTCAAGCGATACGTACTCTTCCTTTGTTATTGGTATAAATCGTAAATACATACCACTTTGAATATATGTTGGTGTTTCTTCTTTTGGATTAAATAGAGAAATAGGTGTTCGGCCGATAATATTCCAGCCTCCTGGTGTTTCGAGCGGATAAATACCTGTTTGATTTCCGCCAATACCTACTGAACCAGGAGCAATTTGTAGCCTTGGTGTTTCTTTTCTAGGTGTTTCTAGTTCTTTCGGTAATCCCCCTAAATAAGGGAAGCCAGGCGTAAAGCCTAACATATACACGAAATATGTTGTTTCACTATGTATTCGAATAACATCCTCTACTTGTAGGCCTTGATAATGCGCAACCTCTTCTAAATCAGGTCCATATTCTCCCCCGTAACACACTGGTATAGAAATATGTTTCACATCTCGGTTCACTTCTTCTTTATAAGAATCACACAGCTCCCGTATATACTGACAAACGTAATCATATGGTCTTATATTTCTATCATTTTCCTTCCATACTTCGTACAAATTGTAATAAACCGCTAATGAAGTAAACGATGGAACGCATTCAACCATTCCTGCAAACGGATGCCGCCTCAGCGCTTGAAATAATCGTTGTACTTTTTCGTATATATCCATCCCAATTTCTTCACCAAATGTAACAATAATTGCTTGATCCCCTAACGCAGAAAATTTCATCCCACTCCCTCTTTCTATGCCAAAAAGCCGAGTTCTTTCGAAATGCGATTCGCTGTTTCTTTCACTTTCGCAGTAAAATATGAAATGTTACTTTCGCTATACTCAATTGCTAATCCCGAAATACTAATGCCAGCTACAACCGTTCCATCATTTGTAAAAATTGGCGCTGCTATAGCCGCTGTATGATTTTCTAATTCAGAATAACTAATTGTATATCCAGCTTGTTTTGCCATATGTAACACTTCTAGTAAATGCTCCTTATTCACAATCGTTCCATCCGCAAACTGCTGTAAATCTGTTTCCTCTACGTACTTTCTTTTCTCTTCCTCAGAAAAATACGATAGTAAAATTCTCGGACATGCTCCGGCATACAGTGGTGCTCTTCTTCCAACCGCCGTATAAACACGTACCGGCTGAATTCCTTCCATCTTCTCAACATAAATTGCGTCATTACCATCTTGAATAATTAAATTTACTGCTTGCCCTAAACTATCTCTAAGCTCTTTCATATAAGGAATCGCAATATTTCTTACGGATAACCTTTGTGAAACAAGTTGACCAAATCGTAAAAAAATGACTCCGAGACGATACTTGCCCTTTTCTGTTTTTTGTAAAAAGTCCATTTCTTCTAAAGAGCCAATTAAACGATAAACAGATGTTTTCGGCATATTCGTAAGCTGAACCATCTCTGTTAAACTTAGCTCCTCATACTCATAAAACAACTCTAAAATATCCATTGTCTTAACTGCCGTTTTATTTATATTCATCCTATCTCCTTCGCGTTCCGAATTTCGGAACTTCAATTCCGTTTTTCGAAACGAATATATAATTTAAAATTATAAAATATTCTCTCAATTCTATCAATATATTTTTCACGTTCATTATCCTATATATTTTGTCAGTTAATTAAAAAACGTAAATAATTAAATTAATTTGTAAATTCTTATATAAAATTATTACATTTCTAATATTTTTATTTATTATGGTATATGTACAACAAAATGTGAGGAGTGTTTCTTTTGAAAAAACTGCTAGTGATTCCTGCAATTATGTTATCTTTTTGTATAGGTTATAATGTGATTTTTGCGACAAATGAAGATACTCATTCAACCGCTAAAGTTGCACAACATCATAAAATAGCGGACGAAGAAATTCATTTTTTCGGATCAAGTATTTCTGGCTTTAACTACTCTCATGGGGATGACTTAAGCGTTCTTGTAAAAAATATAGGCGATTCTCCTCTTCGTTACACTTTATATAACGCTAAAGATTCTTGGATGATTGATGGAACTTTAAAACCTGAGGAACAAGCAATAAGTGAATTTAGTATAAATTGGAGTGATTGGCTTCCTGAAGGTGAATACAAGATCAATTTTAGAAATAATGATGGTTCTCTTTCAAAAGTTCAAGTTATAGCCAAGCCAAACATTTAAATAAATAAGACACAAAAAAAGTATGGAAGAATATTTCTCCCATACTTTTTGCTTTATAACGCTCTCACTTGTTTCAACGGCCAGAAAACAGCTTGTCCTTTTCCGACAATTTCATCTTCTGAAATAAATCCAAACATACGACCGTCTTTAGAAACTTCACGATTATCTCCTAAAACAAACACTTGGCCTTCTGGCACTTTCGTTTTCCCTGTGATTTGTTCTAACGTAAAATCAGGAGTTAATACACGACCAGACGCCTTTTCTTTAAATTCTTTTAAATACGGTTCTTCCATCGCTTTTCCGTTTACATATAAAACATCATCTTTATACTCAACTGTATCACCTGGTAAACCAATTACTCGTTTTACTAAATCGTACCCTTCTTTTCCGTGGAAGACAATAACGTCAAAACGGTCTAATCCACTTATACTATAACCAATCTTATTCACAAGAACTCGTTCGTTATTTTCTAAAGTGGGCATCATCGATTCACCTTGTACTAATGACGGTGTAAATAAAACACCGCGAATAATAGCGATTAATACAAGGGTAAATCCTATCGTTTTAGCCCATGAGAATAATTCTTTCTTAGTATTTTCCTTCATCGTTTCTCCTCTTTCTTACGTGTTTATTGTATGATTTGAACTAATTCCTGTACTAAATTAGGATCAATTTCAGCAAAACATGATTTCCCTTCTCTTACCGCTGTACCGACATGAGCTTGCGAAATTCCAGTTTCATCTAGCAATCGCTTTATATTTTCTTTCGTCACGCCAGCTCCAGCTACAAGTTGAATTTGACCATCGCTTACCTTTTGCATTTCTGTAAGCACCGGAATATTATCAACTATATTTCCTTGCCCACCTGAAGTTAAGACGTGAGTCACTTTATGAAACTTCTTTAAAGTTCTCATCGCTTCTGCTGGACTTTCTGTGTCGTCTATTGCTCGGTGATATGTGACATTTATCCCATCTACCACAGATAATAAATCCGCTAGTTTCTCTTCATCCACTTCATTTCGTTCATTTAATACACCTAATACAACACCAGCTACTCCTAATTTCTGAGCAACTACAATATCTTCTTTCATCATTTCAATTTCTTCTTCCGTATATATAAAAGACTTTGCATGCGGACGAATCATAACGTGAATCGGTATATGTACTGCTTCTACCGCTTTTTTAATAAATGCATAACTCGGCGTTAAACCGCCTTCTGTATAAGATGAAATTAATTCAATTCGCTTCCCGCCAGCTCGTTCAATTCGTTTTACATCTTCTAAACATGTTGCAATAACCTCTAGCATGAGATGACCTCTTTTCGTGCTTTTTTCTTATTATAACATTAGTAAAAATAAGAAACCTAGCTTTCTCCTTTAAAACTATAAAAAGAAGAATGAAAAGAAAGATTTTTTAAATTGATAATTCTATAAAAAAGGAGTAACCTCCTAGAACTTCAGACTAGGTGTTACTCCTTTTTATTTTACAAAAACACTAGGTTTCCCCTATATATTTAGTTATTTTTCTTAGTTACTTCATTATAATAGTGGCTAAATGCTTCTACTAATGCGTCAACGGAAGCATATAATTCTTCTGGTGTATTATCTACCCCTCCCATTTCAATAAGTAATGCATTTGGAGATAGGTCTTGATTATATACTCCGTTACCGCTTTTACGATCTTTAATAAAAATCCCTCGACTTAAACCGTAATACTTCTCGTCTAAATATGAATTTATTGCTGTTACTATTTTTTTATTTTTTTCATAGCTAGGATTTTCTCGTCCTAAAATAAAATAGAGCCGAGCATAATTCTTTCCGTTAATATTTTTTGTTGTAGTATTTTTTCGCGCATCGTCCCTATGAAGGTCCATTGGAAACATAATATTTTTATCTTGTATTAATTTATCTTGTAATATTTGACGGGACCCTTTGTAAGATTGGGCCCAATTTAAATTTTTATTTCGCAGAAAATCCCTCATATTTGTCGTATCATGTGAAACACCGATTCCTTTTTCTTCTAACTTTTGTTTTAAATAATTTCCAACAAACGTAATATTCACTTCATTATTTGTACTAGAAGCATCATCGGGTATAGCGGCACCTGGAATTAGAGGAATAAACGACTCCCAACTATGTGTATGATAAATAAAAACCTTATTTTCACCGTTATTTTGTGTATTTGAATTTTCACCAGTAGAATTGTTTTCTTTCCCACTCTTTGGGCGTTCAATAGCAGATCCTTTATCTTTAATATTCTCTAAAGGAATACTGGATTCTTCAGGAATGTTCGTATAATCTGTTCCTTCCCCAGCAATTAATATTTCCGAATAAAATTGATTCATATTTGGAAGTTCTCGAGTTAATAAACTTCGGAGATCATTTACATTAATGTTTGTAGAAAGTGAAAGCAAAAAAGATTCCAGAGACGCTCGTCCTTTTTCTTTATGAAATTCTTCTGCAAAATAACGATTTTCACTTCCTATCATATACATAAGACCTTTAGTAGAATTCGTTCCCAATAACTGATTAATATAATACGATTTAAATACGTTTGAATTACTAGAAATGAAGAATGAAGTGAGAATACATATAATCGTGAATAAAAAACATATCACTATATATCTTACATTTAATACTTTCAGTTTCACTTTATTCATTTTATATCTCCCTTCATTTACTATATTCTTACGCATAATTTTCAATGAATATGATTACTAATTTAATAGAATTGCTTCTACTACTTTGTTTTCATTTAGCCTCTTTCCGTAAAGCGAATGAGGGTAAAGTTGCCGTGCGCAAATATCATCAAAGACTTTTAAACAGTATGAAATAACCTGAGTCTATATAAATATAGAACTCAGGTTATTTCATACTGTTTACTCGACAGGAGGCACTGCATTTTGATGGACTTTTTTATTTTCCATGTCAATGCCTAATTGGTCTTTCAATAACTTCATACCTTTTTTTGTAAGATGGACGGCTCGAGTTTTATCCGTTTTTGTAATCCATTCCTGTTCAAAAAACAGTTTTGCTATCGCAGATCCTAACCAACCAGAAATATGGTAGCGTCGTTCACTCCAGTCAAGACAAGGTTTTGCAAATACCCGCCTCTTTATATCTGCCGTTTCAATATTTATTCCAAGATTCAGAAACCATTGCTTACCTTGTTCCGTTACAATGTATTCTCCTTCCTCTAAAATTATAAATTCCCTATCTAGTAATTTTTCAGTTATCTCTACTCCGAGTTTGCCTGCAAGATGATCATAGCAAGTTCGAGCATAACGAACTTGTTTTAGTTGATCCGATTGTTTTAAAGAACGAACTTGGGCTGTTGGTGCGATTGTTCCTAACTTTTCAAGAACTTCTGCTACTTCTTGATTAGCAAGTCGATAGTAACGATGTCTACCATGTTGTTCAACTGTAAGTAGATTCCCCTCTACTAATTTAGAAAGATGAGAACTAATCGTTGGATGTGACACTTTTGCCATATAAGCCAATTCGCTTGCAGGTAGTGCCTGATTATTCATTAAACAATCTAAAATAATTGCTCTTGTAGGTTCAGCAATTAGTTTAGCTATATATGAGATATTCGGATATACATTCATATTTCGATGATACCCTAACTGTTAAATTGATACAATTATTTTAAGTTTAATAGTAAAGGAGAATGTATTATGAATGCAATTGATCTTAGTATATTAAATTTGAAAGAAACGAGAAGGCGCTCAGAAAAATTATGGAATTCTCTTCCCGATAATTTTCTTAATTGGAAGCCTGATCATGAGGCCATGTCCTTTGGTGAGATGATTCGTCATGTTTGGACCTCAACTTTTTACTATCATATGATTTTAAAAAACAAAGGCTCAATAAATGACATACATATCCCGTATGATGACGAGCCAATTACTTGTGTAAAAAAAGAAATTGAATTGGCACAATCATACTTTACTGACTTCATAGAATATGTTCAATCCATAAGTATAACTGAGCTAGATTCAACCCTTATTGATCGAAGTGATGTTGGCTATCAAAGATATTTAGGTGATATGCTTTTACGAATTGCCTATCATGATGCGGTCCATGCAGGGCAATTTTTACAATATTTACGAATGGTTAACTTGGAAAGACCTTTAATTTGGGATTAGATACGACAAATGTTTACAACGCTTCTATACTGGCATTATAATAATACGCAAACAATTATCTAACTAGTCAAAATTCTTTTCGTTAGTTAAAAAGAGCAGTTTAGTTTTTGTACAATAATTAATATATGGGGATGATCACGTGAAAAAGAACTCTGAATTAAAAAAGCATTTATGTGAACTAGAGGAAAAGCTATTAGAACCTAAAACTCGTACAGCACCAGAAGAACTAGACAAATTACTTGCAGACGATTTTTTTGAATTTGGTAGTTCGGGGAATGTTTGGTATAAGAAAGATTTTGTTGGTGGAAGTGGACTTAGCGTGAGAGAAATGACTCTTTCTAATTTTGAAATATACTCTTTATCGGAAGGTACCGTGTTGGCGACATATCGTGTAAGAGATGAAACTAGAATGCAGAATCCCTTGCGAAGTTCCATTTGGAAACTGATAGATGGAAAATGGCAAATGTTTTTCCATCAAGGAACACTCACAAAATCATAATGATTATTTATATTAAAACGCTGCATTTTAAACTAGTATATCAAGCGAATAAAAAGCACGGATTTGATTACTAATCAAACCCGTGCTTTCAAAACAACTATATTGTCCATAAACAAAAAAATGTAAGCTTTAAAAATTACGATCGAAACGCCGCATCCGCTAATATAGATAATGTTGCATCATCCATCGGCGGATTGTGCAGTCCTGCTCTGACGTTTAAATAATAGCGATGAAGCGGATTTTTTTCTGATAAACTTTTCGCTCCTACGATGCGCATAGCTTTATCTACAATAGATATTGCCGCATTCGTTACAGCGGATTTCACTGCTGCTAGTTCCGCTTGCAATGATAATTTATCTTCTGCCTCATCGTATTTTTTCGCAATTTGATATAAAAAGACACGAGCTTGCATAAGCTCAAGTTCTAATTCTCCAACTAATCTTCTAACATTCGGCAATAAACTAATAGAATGATTTAAACTATTTGGCTTGTATGATCCCGCAAACTGAACTGCATAATTTCTTGCTGATTGTGCAATTCCTAAATAACATGCTGGTATATGTAGCAACCAGCCAATACCCTTTTGTTTCACTTTTCCGCCCAATACATCCGTAAAAAAGCGGTTCTCTATCTCTACATTTTGTAAAACGAGATCATGGCTCGCAGTTCCTCGCATTGCGATACTATCCCACGTTTCTTCAATTGTTACGCCTATCGTATTCTTCGGAATGACAAACTCTCCGATTTCTTCCTGGCCTTCAATACTTGCTGAAATGATAAAATAATCAAGTACTGGCGCCATTGTCGTAAACGTTTTTCTTCCGTTTATAATCCACTTCTCACCTTTTTTGACAGCTAACGTCTCTGGTTTCCCGCCGCGCGTAGGACTACCTGTATTCGGCTCTGTCGCTGCTCGATTAAAGAGTGCGCCATTACGCACTTCTTCACAAAACCAAGTGAACATTTCCTCATCCCAAGAACGGTTTTCAGCTAATTCCTTTACAATACCAAGATGCCAGCCAATCGATAATGCAGTAGCTCCGCAGCCTTCCGCAATTTTCTCTTGAAATAAAACGAAGTCATATAAAGAAATTGCACTACCACCAAATTCCTTCGGTAACGTTAATTTCGTATATCCGATATCTTTCAAATCATTCATATTTTCATACGGAAATGATCCTAATTCACTTAGTTGATGCTCTCTTTCCATGAACTTCGGAATCAATTTATTTATTTGTTCAATAATGAAAGATTGTTCTTCTGTTTCAACAAATGAGAGTGCCATACTATAATCTCCTTTATGTTCGATTCATAAACCGTTCATTTTGTCATTATGATTATATGAAGCTACCTCTCTATTGTTTCACTATTCCGATAAAAATACAATGTTTTTGAACAATAAGAAAAGTTCCTATTCAAGGATAGGTTCTTTTCTTATATCAATCCCCTTTCAACGCCTTTAATGGCAAAGAGGCTACATATCCAATATACGAGAATAATTCTTTAAAAAAGAATGGGATTTCTGTATCTAACGTTTTATACGCTGACGTTGGCGTTGGTGATGCATATGCTTCAATTTGAATGTGTTTTGCAATTCTCATTGCACGTTTCATATGAAGTGGATCACTCACGATCGTATAGGTGCGTATTCCATTCTCTATTCCAACTTCCTTCGCATTCTTTAAATTCTCTTCAGTGAAAAGGGATTTTGTTTCAATTAAAATATCGTCTTCTTTTACACCATTTTTAAGTGCATACGCCCTAGCAGTACGCGCTTCCTCAAGCTCCGTCTCAAACTTTGTACCACCTGTAAAAATAATCTTTTTAATATTTCCGTTCTTATATAAAGAAATCGCATGATTGATTCTTTCTTTAAATACAGGAGATGGTTTTCCGTTCCATGAAGCTGCTCCTAGTACGATACCAGCATCTGTCTTCACATCATCTTCTGTTTTAAAGCGATAACTCCAAATATCGTAAGCTGCATAACTTACATATAAAATAATAGAACAAATCATAAGCAAGAACACTTGCAAGATTCTTCTTTTCTTACTTTTCATACTTTTCATATTTTCTTTCATTTATAACTGCCTCCGTACATCATCCATACTTCTATATAAAAACGTATATATCAAATCATTTTGTTTGAATTTGTTTAAAAGAAGGAATTTTTCTTGTTATATATGTATTAAAGGGTTTTCATTTAAAATTGAGGATTATCAATTCATTTTTCGTTTGCGGTTTTCATTACGTTTTTGTAATTCATAAGTTTATTACCATACAACTACATTGTAACGAATTTTTTATCATAATGGAATGATGAAACAAAAGTAAATAAAAGACGTAACCGTTTTGTAAGAAAAAAGGTATATTTTTCATCTTGACGATCAATACACCTTTCTTAATATGAATTATCGTTTTTCTTTATAAGACTCTAATTTTTCTAATAACCGTTCTTTTACAGCTGGCCATTCACTTGCAATAACACTGTACACAACTGCATCTCTAACATGCCCGCTCGGCAATTTTCTTTCATTTCTAAGTACACCCTCTTTTACTGCACCGAGTCTTTCAATTGCTCTTTGTGCTTTTTCATTTCGTGCATCCGTCTTAATTTGTACTCTCCTCATATGCAATTTTTCAAAAGCATATTGTAATAACATATACTTACACTCTGTATTCATACTCGTACGTTGCACACTTGGGTTGTACCACGTTTGCCCTAATTCCACCGTCTTATCTTCAACTGAAATGTTATATAAGCGTGTACTCCCTACTATTTCATTCGTCTTTTGATCCACAACAACAAATGGCAAATCCTTCCCTGCCCCATAAGCTTTTATCGCCTTTTGAACATATTGCTGCATATCTTGAACAGTATCCATTTTAAAGATTAAATACGCCCAAATTTCTTGATTTCCTTCCACGATTGAAAACATTTTTTCGACATCATTGCTATCAATTAACCGTAACTTTGCTCTTTCGTGAACAATTTCCATTTATTACCCCTCCTTTCTTGTAACTATATCATAATACTTTATGTCTATATATCATTATATATAGACATAAAGTAACTCTGCATTACAGAAATATAATGTAGATTTATAATAAAGGTGTACCCCGAATACCTCGTAAACTGCCTTTTATAATAAAGAAAAATGCGATGCCTTTATTCAAGCATCGCACTCATAATTTGAATTGAAATTTACTTTTTTTCCATTACTGCAAAATAATTATTTTCGCTATCTGCAAAATTAAATATTCTACCTGAAGGCATATTTACAATTTCTCCGACTGTAACTTTTTTATTTACTAAATCACTATATAAACGATCGAATTCTTTTGAGAAGAACATTAAAGAAGGTGTACCAAGATTTAACTCTGGCTGCATTTTAGCAATTAACTCTTTATTGTGGAGAATAATACTTGTTTCAGCTTCTTTCGTCGGAGCAATTTCAATCCATCGCATTCCTTGACCGTTATCTTCCTCTGAAATTACACTAAACCCTACTTTTTCTGTCCAAAATTTCTTCACTTCATCTTGGTTATTCACATACAACATAATTTGACCAACATTATTAATCATTTATTTTAACGCTCCTTTATAAACAATTTTTATTAAACTCCATACACTTAAACTTAATTATCACCGAAAATAAAGTTGCGGTACAAAAATCTATTTCAGCGACTCCAATCGTTCGTTCAAACGATCCCAAGTTTCAGTGATACCTTGTAGCATGCCCATGTCCATAACGGTCTTAAGAGCCTCTTTGTTAACATATTCAGCACGGTTTATTAGCTTTGTCTTTCCACCTAAATCAATGAATTCCAATGTCATCTCAGTTGATGGCATAGAATCATTCACATTCCCTTCAGCATCTGAAAAATAATCGGTGTAGACGATTTTCTCTGGCTCAATAATCTCTTTATAAACCCCTTTACCCCATGATTCCATACCAAAGAATTGCCCCATGTTCTGATCGACACACTTCATACAGTAGTGCCAAACGCCTCCTGGACGGAAATCGACAGTACATGATGGAATTTCCCAACCCCTTGGTCCCCACCATTGTTTCAAATGCTCTGCTTCTTTAAACATACTGAACACAAGATCACGCGGTGCATCAAAAACGCGCTCCAGTACTAATACTCGATCATTCTCTACTCTCGATACCATTGTATTTTTTGACATTTTAATTCCTCCTTAAGATTTTTCCTTGTTTTGCAATTCCTTCAAATACGTATCTAGATTATCGAATCTCTCTTCCATCACATGCTTAAATGACTGTACCCAACAATCAAGCGCTTGGAAAGGTTCAGGTCGTAACTTATAAATCCGGCGATTAGCTTCAGCTTGCACTTCCACAATTCCAGTATCACTTAGCACCTTTAAGTGTTTCGAAGTTTGTGGCTGCCTTAATCCCAGATGATCGGCAATTTCCCCAACAGTTAGAGGACCGTCACGCAATAGTTCAACGATATTCATACGATTCGGTTCAGATAAGGCATTCAGCGTCGCCACGTTCACGCCCGAAATTTCCTCCGACATATCACTCACCTCGTTAAGTGATGGTCTCCAGTTATAACACATCAATATCATCACTAATATTATCGTCTTGTTGAATTGATTATATCCAACTGGGAATATTCCTGTCAAGGAATATTCAAAAACTAAATTTACACTAAATGTGGCTTTCACTTTGAAATAAAGTAAAACTTTAAAATCTTAGATTGATGGGCTTGCAGATTGCCCCCAAAACAAAAAAATGTACATTTTCACTCAGAGATGTAATTTTTCTCGTTTTGGGGTATTTGCTTTTCTTAGCTTGATAGCGATGTGGGAACACCCTGCTTTTAATAAAAAATAACAAACAAAAGAACCCAACCTTTGCGGAAGGGTTCTTTTTTATAGCTTTATCTCTTTAAAACTCAGAAATAACTGTTCCCGCATTTATATATCACATGTATATTACTCATATTTTTATCACAAATATTAATTTTCAAATCTACTTTTTTATAATTTTCCAGCTTTCCCATTTTGATAATACCTTTCCTTTTTAAAGCAACAAATAAGCAATCGGCGTAATAATAAGCAACGTTAATATCGTTCTTTGCACATATAAAATAATAAGTTCAGATACTTTTAACGGAATATCTGTCGATAAAATACAAGGGATTGATGCGGAGAAAAACAAAATAGATGATACGGAAACAACCGCAATGACAAACTTTGTCACGAGTGGTGCACTTACAACTAATAACGATGGTAAAAACATCTCTGCAATACCAACTGATACCGCTTTAGCAGCTAAGTCTGCTTCTGGCAATCGTAATAGCCACGTAAATGGATAGAAAATGTAACTGATCCAATCAAATATTGGCGTGAACTTTGCTAAGACGATACCAATTAACCCTACTGACATAATCGATGGCAATATTCCCATCGTCATAATAAAACCGTCTTTTAAATTCACTGCAATATTTTTCATTACACTCGGCGCAGATTTTGATACTTCTAACGCATCTTCCCAAGCGCGTTCTAGCATTTTCTCTTTATAAACAGGCTCTGGGAAACCTTCTTCTGTTACATATGTATCTGGTTTTCTACTAAGTGGTGGGATTCTTACGGTGATAGCAGTCACGATGAATGTTACAACAAGCGTAGTCCAAAAGTACATATTCCATAAATGCATAATGTCTAATGTTTTTGCGATGATGATCATAAATGTTGCGGATACTGTTGAGAAACCTGTGGCGATGATTGCTGCTTCTTTTGTCGTATACTTTCCTTCTTTATACACCCGGTTAGTAATAAGAAGTGCAAGTGAATAACTTCCAACGAAGGAGGCAACCGCATCGATTGCTGATCGTCCTGGCGTATTCCATAACGGTCTCATAATCGGACGACAAAACGTGCCGATAAACTCAAGCAATCCATATCCGACTAATAACGCTAAAAACGTCGAGCCAATTGGGACGAGTAAACTTACTGATATCACTAACTTCTCATACAAAAACGGGCCAACATCTGGCGCAAAGAACCAAGCTGGTCCTACTTTCAAACAATATAATATGCCAAAAACAACACCTATTACTTTTAAAATAGAAAAACAAATATCTACAATGGATGCATTCCATTTCTTCGTATAAAATGGATAAATCGCACCAATTATCATTACAAGTAGTGCGTAATATGGTACTACAGAAGGAACTGAAGTCCGGATCCACGATACGATATGATCAATCATAATTGACGAAGCACCGTTTATCGTAACTGGTACGAAAAACATAAACACACCTACTAGACTAGTGAGTATAAACCGAAGAATAATCCCCTTCTCTCGCCCTGCCTTAATTACATTCCTTTTTAATTCAATTTCATTCAAAATTCGACACCTCCTATTATCTAAATATTCTGTATAATGATGTTAGATTCCTTTTTTTGATTTTGAATATTTAATCATGTAAAAAAGCCTATTTTGAAATATACAATCAAAATAAGCCTTTTTCTATTACCTCTCATAATCATCCACAATCACTTGAATCACACGATAAGATTCTTCTGCCACTTTTTTATTACTATTTTTATTCGCATCGTATGTAATTAACGCCTTCCAAAGCGCCCATCCTCTCGCTCTATTCCACGTTTCTTCATCCATACTTAATACTTCTTTAAATACATTTCTGCTATTTTCATCAAAAAACGTCCATGCCATCGCTGCATCACAGGCAGGATCTCCTACTCCTAAAATACCAAAATCGATTACGGCACTAAGCTTCCCATCTTTAACAAGTAAGTTACCCGGCGCTATATCTCCATGAACCCAAACTGGTTTGCTATCCCATGTTGACCTAAGTGCTAAATCCCAAAGATGTTTTAATAATGTCTCATCAAAAACATCCTTATTATTTTCAATGGCTACCCTTGCCTCTTTATCGTATACAGATATAAGCCCACCCCGGTAAAAATTATGCGCTCCAGCTATTGGTCCGTTACTCGTATCAATTGATTGCAATTCTACTAGAAATGAACCTAAGTCCGCCGCAAACTCATCTAAGTCACGAACATTTTCTTTCGTAACGGTCTCCCCTTCTATCCACTTATTAATAGACCAAGGCCACGGATATTCTTCAGATGGATTCCCTTTCGCAATTGGTGCAGAAATTTGTAAAGAAAGTCCCTTACTTAATATAGGAAGCCAAATATTTTCTTTCTCTACTTGCGGTGCATATGCTGCATCACTTGGTAATCTCATACTCATCTGATCTCCTAAATGAAACGTTCTATTATCATGCCCGCTAAGCTTTACAGGCTTCACTTCTAAATGTGCCCATTCAGGAAACTGTTCCTGTATTAACTTCTCAACTAAACTTACGTTAATTGGATTCATTCACTTTCTCCTTCTCTTTTGAAATTTACTAAGCCCATCTGTACTACCAATATATTCAAAGCCGCATCGCTTATAAAAATCATTCAACAGTTGGTTATGCCCAACACAATCTAACTTCAAATACTCTTTATCACTTTGCACATTCTCTTCTACCCAATGCAAAATCCATTCTCCTATTCCATTCCCCTTATACTTCCGTTTTACCGCAAATCTATGAATATATAATGAATTAGAAACTTCCTCTTTACCAAAAATGTGTTCATCCCATTCATTTTGTTTAGGAGAAACCGTAACTGTACCAACTATTTCATCTTCTTTCATAACAACATATGTATATTTCTCTCTTATACATTCTAGTATTTCAGCCGTAGCTTCCTCTCCTAAAAGATACTGCCACTGATCCACTTCTTTATGTTGTAGCCATTGTGCTACTTCTTTTAATAGAATTATAATACTATCACTTTCATTTTCAGTAGCAATTCGAATTGTATATTCTTTACTAATATTTCTCTCCATATTGCTGTTCCCCTTTCAAATTACTACCATACTGACATACGAGTCCTTCCATCATTTTCATCTGTAATATATTCTACATAAAATCCTTGATTCAGTGCGTTTTCATACATCATTTCAATCTCTTCTTGTTTTTTCGCATAAATTTGTATGTAATCACCATCGGCTACTAATACGACTACTTCACACTTACTCTCCTTAAATTCTTCATATGTTTCAATTTCTCCTAGTACTTCCCCTTTTGGATATGCTTTTAAGTCTACAAATAAAAGATAATATATGTTATCTTTTATTTGTTTTTTTAATTCTGATCCTTCCATGATCTCGTTATCTTCTGAAAATAATTCTGGACCTAATCCATTCCCTACTATTATATAAGCTTCCTCCCTTCCCACGGCTTGCCAATCAAATGCAGTAATATCAATTGGCCTTAACACTTTCCAAAGTAAATTATCATATCCATCTAGAATATCTACTGTAATTCCTCTTTTCATATGTTTGCTCCTAGCTTATTTATTTTTATTTTCATTTTTGTTTCATACATTATATATCAAATTTGATTACTCTATTTTGTCGATACCTATGTAACTTGTATTTCATCACAAAAAACCGCTCCACTACTAGCGAAACGGTTTCCTTCTGCTTACATTTAAATATCTTATTCAATTGTTGTACTGCGTTTTAAAATAATTCCTAATATATTCACCACATCAGCCATTCATTCTTAATGCTCACTTCGACTTCACAAAGTAATATAAAAACCATACCGCATGATTTTGTTCATCTGCAGCTATTCTCCGCAACAAGTCTTTCATAGATGCATCTGATGTTTCATCTGAAATTTCTAAATAAAAATCTACAGTCTTTTGCTCATCTTGTATAGCGAATTCTAATCCTTGTAAGTAAGTATTAGGACATCCTTCATTGATCTGCGGTTTCGGCTGCCTGCCAGTTAAATTCGTATAGATTTGTACAAAATTTTGAAAATGCCTTATTTCATCATTACGGATTTCAAGAATTTGTTTTTGTTCTACTTGATTTGGAGCCATGTTAGCTAATTTAGCATAGCAATTTATGGCAGTAAACTCTCCGTTTATAGCTTTTTCAATATCACTTATCAACTTATCATTCTGCCTATACCAATCTTGATAATTCGAATTATACATCGTATCCCCTCCATAATTTCGCATAACATTTTATGCACTTTGAAATAGTAGGAGCATGTATACAAAAAAGAACCGCAAATATTATTTCTTCAATCACCTTTAAAATATTGAAAAAACCTATCTATCGCTGCTTAATTTTCTTATCAATTCATAATGAATTCATCAAAAAAACGCTTCACTACAAGTGAAACGTTCTTTACCTTTTAAGCGCTTAATTCAGTTTTATGTTCCTTTATTGCACTACGCTTGAAAGCCGTTATTAAAACGATAACCATACTTACCACACCAATCCAAACAAGCACAGTAACAGGTGTACTCCAGCTTAACCCTTTTCCGAAGAAAAATATTTCTCTAAGTCCTTCGATCATAAATTTCATTGGTAACCATGAGTAAATCCAATCTTGATAAAACGGAGACAACATTTCAGGTGCTAATGATAATAACGGTGCTCCGAAGAATAGTAAGAGTGCAAATAATCCGATTCCATTTAGTCCAACTAATGAAAGCACTGCAGAAATCATTAAGAAGAAACTAAACGCTGTAATAGATAAGAACAACGCCGTATCCGTTACATTCGAAATATTTAATCCTACCATTCCATCTGCAATCCATGTAAGACCAAATCCAATTACAAGCGCCGCGATAGCTCCAGCTAATATTTGTTTTAGTTTTAATACAAAGTTTTCTTTTCTTGTACCTACTGGCATTTTGCTAATCGCAATAAAGATAATCGCTGCACTAGCTAAACTTGCAATCCATAGCGGTTGGAATAAAGAAATTGGCGAGTTACCGTTCGCACTATTTTTTCCGACCTCATTCACATTTGTCACTTTCTTCGCAATAGGTGTTACTAAATTTGAAGCTTGATCTGTTGTTAAAGTAGCACCTTTTGCTTTAAACCCATCTAGTAGCTGCGTACGAACAGTATTGTTCATATTATCAACCACACCATTTAATATTTGCCCTGCCATAGTTGATGCAGCTGTATTCATTCCTTGATTTATGAATATTTCTACCTCTGGTGATGATGGCTGTGGTGTTCGTAATGATGCTTGTTTTGCGCTAAATTCTTTCGGAATGACTAATGCCGCATAATATTCTTTATTATTTAAACCTTTTTGAACGGCTTCTTTATTTTTCACTTCTACCCACTTCACCGCAGGTTCTTCATCTGATTTCGATGTTTTTTTCATCGTATCAACAATCGTTTGCCCCATATTCATTTTAGGTTGGTTCGGAATTTCTACTCCTTGATCCTCGTTTACAATTGCAATTGGTAAATTTTTCGGCTGAGGTTGAACGCTTGGAAATAATGTTAATGAAAAAATAAAAACAATAAGTAGTGCAATGACTGGTGATAATAATAAAAGTTTATTTTTAAACATGTTCTTTTCCCCTCCTTTAATTTCAGTTACAATAAGTGAACAACGTGTTGTTTATTTATATTTTGAATTATATGTTTGCGTTGAACCTTATACAATAATCAGAAATCGCGAATGTGTCGGTTATAAGACACATTTGATAAATATGTTGAAGAAAATTTAGGAGGGACATACTTTGCGAGATAGTAATTTAGATTTACGAGTGATTCGTACGAAAACGGCAATACGAAATGCATTTGTGGAATTAATTGAAGAAAAAGGCTTTGACGCCATTACAGTAAAAGATATTACAACGAAAGCAAACATAAACCGTGGTACGTTTTATACACATTACCTAGATAAATTTGATTTAATGACGAGATGCCAAGAAGAAATTATGTACGAGATGTCTAGCATTGCAAAAAAGAAATTTCCGGAAGTTATTGCGGATCTTGGATCAAACCCTTCCCCAACGACTCCATTTGCACTTCTCGCTTCTATTCTTGAATTTCTAAATGAAAATAGTGACTTTATAAAAGCTGTACTTAGTCCAAACGGAGATTTATCTTTCCAAGCCAATACTTAGCTTCTTATATGGCATCTGCTCATATAGGTGTCATTCAGCAATGGTTAAATAGTGGGCAAAAAGAAACACCGGAGGAAATTGCTCGTATTTTATCAACAATCGCAGTTCATGGACCTTTCTATGCAGCAGGTTTAAAAAAATAAGTCAGTCGCATTGAACTATGTTTTTATCAACCTCAATTACATCAATAACCTTACAGATGCATTTATTACGAAAAACATCTCTGTCTCTGTAAAAGTAATCATCTCATTTAATGGTTTTATTATATCAACTACTATTATGTAATTTTCATTAGAGTAATACCCTATAGCTGTGTATTTATTAATAGCTAGAAATTTATGTTCCTATGAAAAAAGCTGTTGAAAGGAATCCTATTCAACAGCTTCTCCATTATTAACGATATAAACGAACTGCACCTGCAGTATTATCATCTGCTTGTCCAACTACTTCAAATTTCAATCCAAACTTCGGTACTTTACGTCCTGCATCTGGGATTAAATCGTTCATATACGATTTAGAATCATCAAACTTCGTTACACCTGGTAACCCTTTGTAATCATATGTTCCGCGTGTTGGAGATACAACTTTCCATGCTGGCACTTGGTTAAAGGAGAACGCAGCATCTGCGATTTGGTATCGTGTACTATTTTGAACAGTTGGTTTGCCGTTTAGCGTTCCAACAATTGCCTCTGGGTGAGAGTCAACAACCCCTAAGAAACCTTCGCCTGGATGCATACCAACCCAATTATCTGTAAAGCTAGAGTCTGCATACCATACAACAAGACCTGTATTATACGGTACACCACTACTATATTTTAACGCTTGATCAGCACCAGCGTGGTTTCTCCACTCTAAATAGTAGTTATGTTTCTTCTTATCAAAACCGTTTGCTGTAACGAAACCATTTAATTTTAATTTCGCTTCGCCTTCTGCATCATCAGAGAACACAACATTTCCATCTACAGTTAATGTAGCGTTATCAAGAGTAAAACCGTTCCCTGCAAAACCAGCATCTGTAATGTATTCGAATACTAGTTTTATTTTTTGACCTTTAAATTGACTTAAGTCATATGACTTATCTACCCATTTACCATCCGTTGTGTCTAGACCATTTTTCACATTCTTTTCGCCAATTCGATCCACTAACGTTTTCTTATTATCTTCTGTCACTGCATGTACTTCTAGGAAGTCATAACCTGTTTCAATCTCATACAATGTTTTGTAATCAAATTTCACATTTGTTGCATTTGTTAAATCAAACACTGGTGTTTCTAATGTTGTATGAATATCATCGCCTTTTGTACTATAGTAATATTTCTTACCGAATGCAGGCTGTATACCTTTTACATCTTTATCTGGTAAGTTAACGCGAATCAGACCAGGACGAGCTGATTTTGTTACACTTTGATCTAAGTACGTCGCAAGACCGATACCACGATTTAATTTATCATAGTCAACCTCTACAATATTTGCCCAGTTCCCATCCATGTTCTTTTGAAAGAACTCTTTGTTTTGCGGAGAGAAACTCGGTGGTGTTGTACCTGCAATTTTACCAGCCCAGCTGCCACCGCTCATAACAGACCAAGAGTTAATTGGCTCACCTGCCCCTGAATACTTTGTATCATACTCATCTGGAAGACCTAAATCATGACCAAATTCATGTGCGAATACACCAACTGCTCCATCTTCTGGCTCAATTGTGTAGTCGTATGCTGCCATTTTACCGCCCCAGTTATCAACCTTTGCTTTTGTTCCTTCAATTGGATATGGTGCTCCAAGATTCCAGCGATGTGACCAAATTGCGTCATCACCTAGTCTACCACCGCCTCCATCTTGCCCAACTCCAGCGTGAATAACCATTAAATGATCAATAAGACCATCTGGTTCATTTTTATTGCCATCACCATTATTGTCATATTGATCGTATTGATCAAATTCCGATAAATCAATACCACTTTCTACAGCTGCATTTAATGCCTCTTTTACAAAATCACGAGGTCCTTTTGGTCCTTTATTATCATGACCGCCATCTCCTGCATCTGCACCATAATCCGCTGCTGTACCAGGAACTGTCAACCACTTTGTTACTGTCCCATCAACTGTATAACTACCACCAGATTGCTCTTCATAATATTGTTTAAATGTTGGGACTTTTGAACCATCAAAGAGTGTAAACGGCTCATCACCAAATAACATTTTTTGATAATGTTCTGGATTAAAATCATTTGAATACATATAACCTGGTACTTGATCAATATTGTTATGCTTAAAGTCAGCAAACTCTACTAGCAATACAAGAACTTTATCTTTACGAACATCACCATTATACTGTTTTTGCTTCGCTGAAGTAGTTGGTACTTTGCCGTTTAATCCCCCTTTAACCGGCTCTTGTCCAACTACCGGACCAATAGCAGGTTGCTCAACTTTTTCTTTTGCATCTGCTTTTGCATCTTTAACCTTTTTCAAAAAGTCAAAAGCTTCTCTCGAGACACTATCCCCTGCTGGTTCTTTTCCAGCATTTTCGCCTTTTTTCTTCTCTACGTATTTTTCAACAGCTTTTAATGTGTCTGCTTTCGACGTAGATTCACTAATTACACCGCGTTTCTTGAGCGCATCTGCTAAACGCTCCTCTGGAATTAAATTTTCATCAATTGGACTTAAAGCTCCTACACTAGACGGCGTTGCCGCATAAACAGATTGACTACCAAATCCAAATGTGCAACTAAGCACAGCTGCCGCCGCAAGCGTAGACAGCACCTTAAAAGGCTTTTTCTTCATCCCTATTCCTCCCCAATATTAAATACGTTCCAACGTTTATATAATAAAGAATATTCTAATAATTCGCAATGTACTGTCTTAATTTGTAATATTTTTGAAAATATTCTTTGTTTTGGATTGATATACATTCTGATTCATCGATGTTTCAGGTGATAGCAACTGGCTTAAAAAATAAAAAGACCCTCCACTACTTATAGCGGATGATCTTTCATTTAAAGTGCAACTACAGTATTTCAATATACCCCTCTGTTCCATGTACCCGAATTCGTTGCCCGTCTTTTATTAGTTTCGTAGCATTCTCTACCCCTACGACTGCTGGTAATCCATATTCACGTGCGATAACTGCTCCGTGCGTCATGAGCCCGCCAACTTCAGTGACTAACCCTTTTATAGACACAAACAATGGTGTCCAGCCAGGGTCAGTAAATGCCGTAACCAATATATCTCCATCTTCTAAATTCGCATCTTCCATATTTAAAATAACGCGAGCTCTCCCCTCAATAACCCCTGAGGAAACAGGCAGACCTACAATCGCTTCAGCCGGGAGATTTTCTCGTTTATATTTACCTGTAATGATTTCTCCATCAGACGTCATCACACGCGGTGGCGTTAGTTTTTCATATACTTTGTAATCATTTTTTTGTTTATGAATAACCTTGTAATCTAGTTTATTTGTACGGACGACTTCGCGAAGTTCTTCAAAAGTTAGATAGTATATATCTTCTATTTCATTAATAACGCTATTTTGCACGAGTTGCTCGGCTTCTTTCAATATTGCCTGCTTATATATGAAATAGCGATTAATCATACCGTATTTCGGGTATTCGCGATAACCGATGAAATTGCGAATGTTACTAATCATTCGCTTCGTCTCTTCTATTTTTTGTTTACTATCCGGCAAGTGCTGCAATCGCTCTAATAACTCTTCTTCTTTTTTCAAAGCTTCCTGCAGCCCTGCTTCAAATTTCCGTTTACCAGCACCAATTTCAAAATCTCTTATGTTATTTAAAATCATCGGGATAATTGTAGTTGGCTTTTCACTCCAGCGCGTTTTCGTAATGTCGATTTCTCCGCTGCATCTCATTCCGTATTTATTTAGAAAAGCATCGATTGCATCTCGAGCTTTTTCTCCGTCTTTAAACTGAACTAATTCATCTAAAAAGCTATTATCTTTTACATGTTGTAAATATTCAATGACATTCGGATAAGGACGAATCACATCCGCAACATCCATTAATGCTAAACCCATTTCTGAAGTAATATTATTTTGTACCGATTGAGAAAGTGTGTCTGCTGCATTTTTTTCACCTAGCCATTGCTCCATCTTTTCATTCATCCATGTTGAAGCATTCATACCTGCCATAATGACAGCTATACTTTGCGGGCTAAATAATACTTCCCTTAATTGCTTAATATCTTCCAAAATAAAATCAAGTACATCCATCCCTGATTTCGTTTGAATGTTTTGTTTTAACTCTTCGATCGATGCTTGACTATTCTTTATTAAATCCGTAACGATTGCTGGATTGTTTTCGATTTGTGGTTGCGATCTTGCAGGCGGCATACTTTTACCAACACTCTTTTCTTTTTCATCCTCCGGTAACAATTTGATAAAATTATCTCGCTCTATTACAGTCGTTAATGCATCTCGTATGAGCGGATCCGATTTTCCTAAAGTGTTTATTAAGTAATCTCTGCTAGTAGGTGAAGCTAATTTTGGTGTAGCATCAACAAATAACCTTCCCCCCGCTTTACGCATAGGAGCACTAGTCGTTAACAGGAAGAAAGATAACCCTAGTGGTTTCATCGCATCGGTCATCATTTGTTGGTGACCAACGGATACATACACGTGATTTTCTTGATCGTTTGCTTCTGGAATTGGATATAGAGTAGTTATCGGCCTACTTTGGACAATATAAAATGTCCCCTCAACTAAACACCATTCAATATCTTGCGGACAACCAAAATAAGCTTCAATCTGTCTTCCAATCTGTGCTAGTTGTAATATTTGTTGTTCAGATAATGTTTGAATCTTTTGCTGAACCGGATCAATCTGTTTCGTCTCTGTTCCGCCCTCTTTTAAAGCATAGATAGCCAATTTTTTAGTTGCTATCATCTTATCGACTATTTTTTCTTCCTTCACTTTATAATTATCAGCACATACTATGCCTGATACTAAAGCCTCACCAAGTCCAAAACTGGCATCAATCGATAACACCTTTCGGTTAGAAGTAATCGGATCAGCAGTAAATAAAATGCCCGACGCCTCCGGGGAAACCATTCTTTGAACGACAACACATATAGAAACTTGATTATGATCAAAACCATTTTGCATTCGGTAAACTACTGCACGATCCGTAAATAAGGAAGCCCAGCACTTTCTTACATGCTGCAAAATCGCTTCTTTTCCGATGATATTTAAATACGTATCTTGTTGACCAGCAAACGAGGCATATGGTAAATCTTCAGCAGTAGCACTAGAACGCACTGCATAAGCATGCTCATCGCCAAAACGAGAGAGATAATGAGACACCGCTTCCACTACATCGGAAGGAATTTCTACTTCCATAATGGTTTCTCTGATTTTCTTACTCATTTCACCAATTTGATTTCGATCTTCAATTTTTAGTATTACTAGTTGAGTCAACAAAGTTTGAAACACTTCATTTTGTTCGATGGCCTTTTCATATCCTACCGTTGTAACACAAAATCCTTCTGGCACTTGTATCCCTTGAATGTTTGTTAACTCCCCTAAATTCAATCCTTTTCCACCAACGAGCGAAAGCTGTGTTTTTTCTATTTCCTGAAAATCGAGAACGAAAGAACTCATTTGGCACCTCTCCTTACTAGTCATGTGTTCTTGATTGTAACAATAGTAAATGAGAATAAACAGTCTATTTCGAACGTTATTTACGTGGTATAATTAAGTTAGGAAGAGATAATCACTTTTATTTCCCCCCTCTAATTCACTTCAATTACATCACCAAACTTAAACCTTCTTTTATTATGAAAAACATCCGTACAAGTAATCGTCTCACTTAATGGATTTATATTTATTACTGTTATGTAATTTTTATATAGATAGCCATCTTTATAATATGTAAGTAAAATCTCTTCTTCACCTAAAAATGAAGTTAATAACTTATTTTCAAGCACCTCTTTTGCATCTTGTGTTAAGACTGGACGCGAGACTTTCGTTTGCTCCTGTATCATTTCTTTAATAACTGCGAACTGCTCTGGCATACTGGCAAACGGTTGCCACTTTACCATCCCTCTTCCTTTTGGTATATTAGCATTCTTCACGACTTGTGTCCTCCTAATAATGTGTTTCTATATCTTGCTGTTGCGACGCTTGTGTAGGAAATCCCTCGTAAAATACTGTTCTTACCAAACCGTGTTCGAATTTCGTCCATAACCTTCGTTAATCGCATTTCTTTTTCTCTTTGTATAATGCTATCGAAAAGTGAAATTTGCTCTTCTCCTTCATTAATAAGGTTTGTTAATGAGACACTTAACGATCGAATCGGTTCCCCTTTGTGACGCTCGTATAAAAAATATGTACAAACATTGTAAATATCCATCGTTAAATTTGTTGCTCTATTTAACGTATGTGCCTTTCTTATTCCACCGCCATATTCCTTGCTATATCCAACTGAAAAATGGATTGTTTGAGCGCATTTCTTTTCTCGTCTCAACCTGTAACAAACTTCTTCTATATGCTCTAATAAAATAACTATGAACTCTTCAATTGAGTAATCACGTAATAATATTTGGCTCTTTGCTATAGATGTTGTCGCTGGAACATATTTCTCTGCTATTCTGCTAAAATCAATCCCATTACTATGTAAATGGTAGGATAAGCACCCAACGTCTTGACATATTGCTATGTTAGATTTTCGTGTGCTTTCCTCCAAACCGTACGTACATCTCTCGATGTATACGGCTTTCCACTTATCCATCTAGCTTTCCGCTGTGTAGGTCTTGGTGACACCTTGTACATAATGCTAAGGTTTTCCTTTTCCTTGCTATCATTTTCTTTTCCCACAGCTTTTTGCCTTCTAAGTCTTTCAATTTTTTAACATGATGCATTTCTAAAGGTGCATCACTTTTTCCACACCATTCACATTTATTTGCGCACAATCTCTTGATTAAGCTATTACGCCACCATAGTTGTGAATTTGGTAGATTGTCTTGAACTATATTCATAATCTTGTCTTTTCTTCGAAATCCATCGTTGTAAAAGTAACTGATTCTTTTCTCGGATTTTGTTTGATATTGAATAGCTAAATCTCCCTTAACTTTATATTTTGTCATTACTTTAGCTACAGATGTTTTATGTTTTGCAGCTAGAGTTTTGACGAAACTATATTTCATAAAGTAGTGGAAGCTTTGGAGTGTACAAACGTTTTCTGCAAGACTGTAATAGTTATATAGTCCTCTTATCTCCGCATTGTACGTGTTTAATATTTCTAGTTCGTCATTATTTAGGAGATAAGTGCGATGCCATATTCTCCATTTCCCATCTGCCATGATGCGTAGAGCTCCATATTGTTTGAGCTTTTCAATCCATTTTTCCGAAGGAAGATACAGTTTACATCTCATAATTTGGTGTCTGGTTAGAAATCCATTTTTATCACGTTTAGTAACTGGCATTCTATTTGCTGTGATGTTATATCCTAAGAATCTTGCTTTTTTTGAGCTATGTGTGATTAGTGTTTTTTCTTGTGACAATTCAAGTTTTAGCTTGTCTCTTAAGAAGTTTGTTAGATCTTCTTTAACTTTTACCGCATCCGCTTTGTTACCAATTATCCCCACAAGAAAGTCATCCGCGTATCTGACATATTGAATTCTTTTGTATGAGTCATCCATGGGGTCTCCGAAAGGAGTTTTAAGCAACTCTTCTTTCAAGGATTTATATTTTATAATTCCTTGCTTCTTTTCTTGTTCCGTGAGCTGTCCCCAGTTTTCCTTTAGTTGTTTTCTGTGTTTGTATGTTAGGTATTCCTGACGTTTATAGGCTTTTGTAGTTTTCCTTTTTGCTCCTTTAGAAAACTCTTTTTGGTACTCTTCCATAAAAGTATCTAATTCTGTTAGATACACGTTAGATAAAAGTGGGCTGATGATTCCCCCTTGTGGGGTGCCACTATAGCTACCTCGATACTTCCATTCTTCTAGGTATCCTGCTCGTAGAAATTTCCATATTAGGCGAATAAATTTCTCATCAGTTATCCGCCTTCTTAGTAATGCTATAAGTGTGTGGTGGTCGATATTGTCGAAAAAACCACTAATATCCCCTTCAACGAACCATTTCACCCCAGTGAAAGTTTTACGTACTTTGTGTAAAGCCGTATGACAGCTCCGTTTGGGACGAAAACCATGAGAGCTTTCCTTAAAACTCATTTCATATATCGCTTCGAGTATCATTCGAATAACTTCTTGTAGAAGTTTATCCTTGAATGTTGGTATACCTAATGGACGCTTTGAGCCATTCTTTTTAGGTATGAAGACCCGCTTGGAGGGGTGTGGTTGATAACTCTCATCTTTTAGCGATTCTATTAGGATATTTATTTTCTCCAAACTGAAACCATCGATGTTTTTTCCATCAGTCCCTTTTGTCATATTTCCTTGATTAGAGCTGATATTTGTGTAGGCTTTTAGATAAAAGGCTGGATTGTATAGATTTCTGTAAAGACGATTATATTTATAGTTTTTATTGTTAGACTTTGTTACTAGACTGCCTAATACATCATCTGGATTTCTCATGAGCCTCACGCTCCTTCCATCGTGTATATAGCTGGATAAGCTGTTCCCCTTTGCCTTGTAATAGGCTTTCCCTATCTCTGACTACTACGAGAACTCCGTTACCATGTCAGGTATTCAAGTTCCAGAAAACTATAGCCCTATGGGCTTCCTGATTTAGGTAATCCCCGTTTAGATGTATGTTGACATAGCTATTTGTAATGTCGGATGCGACTTTCACCTTTTATCCTTTACTAGGATTGCCTAATCTATCGTATTGCTGGAATTAGCAGAACTGCAATACTAATTCCCTAAGATTATACAGCGTTTATAAGTACTTTCCGCTGTAGCCGGCGATGGGACTGCTCAGGTTATCGTTCAAGTAATGCAACCTTCATCCTTGTTTACAATTCTCATCTCGCCATTCAGTCGTGACTTAGTACTTAGTCAACTTATGACTTTCCTAACATGCTACACTCCCCGTTTAGTTTCCTTCCCGGATAAGTTAGGTGATGACAGGCGTTGCAATATATCCTGCTGTCTTGCTATCGACAGATTCAAACATACCCCTTACGGGCGCACTAATTCTTCCCCTATTACACCAAACGATTGCTTTAAATATTTCAAAGGATACTGAGCTAATTCTCCAATTGCATGTATACCTTTTCGATTCAATTTCATTTCCGTTTTGTACGATATACCCCAAAATTTACTGAGCGGTCTAATACACCATAACTTCTCGGGTATATCGTCATATGTCCAGTGCGCTATTCCATCTTTATTCTTTTTCGCTTCAATATCCATTGCTACTTTACTCAATAATAAATTAGGCCCTATCCCAATCGTACTTTCAATCCGTGTACGTTCACATATTTCTCGCTTGAACTTTAATGCGAACTCGCACGGATTACTCGCAAACAAATGAATACTCGCGGTCAAATCCATGAAAAACTCGTCGATACTATATTGATGAAAATCTTCTGGCGCGACATACTGCAGAGCTAAACCCGTTATGTAATTTGAACATTTTATATACGTATGCATAATTGGATTTACAATAATAATATCTGGCCGATTCGGTATTTCGTACAACCGTGCCATCTTCTTAACTCCTAATGCTTTTAATGGCGGTGTTGCCGCTAATACGATTGATCCACTCCGATTTACATCTCCTACGACAGCCAATTTTGTATACCGTGGATCAAGTCCTTTTTTAATACATGACACACTTGCATAGAAGCTACGAAGATCTACACATAAAATAATACGATTCGGTAAAAGAGAATAATCATACAAGGTTATCACCCCTAACAAAAGAACATTAGTTCTTTTTAAAGGCGTTTTTATGAAAATATTGGTTAAAATAACCGTACTTTTAAATTTTTTTAAGAAACTTAAGAGATTTCCCTCAATATTCAAATGCTGATGTTATTTTCACCATTAAACATTAAATTGCACATATTTAGCTCTAAACAATCTAATTAGAGTGTACCCCGCAGTAAGAACTGTTAAAGATGATTAAAAAATAATTAATAGAAAATTTCGTGATATAGACTAGAAGAATTTGATCTTTAGAAGCGATCAAGAGGATGTCTTTGAATCGGATTTATCCCAAGAACTGCAGACGCTAAAAGAATTTGTATCAAATGAAAAATCACTTTAAATACCGGACATTAAGATAAAAAAAGGAGTGAGCTAAAATATAGCTCACTCCTTTTTTTACTAGCTAAATATATAAATATTACTTTACTTCGCTGAGAGGTTCTTATAAAAATGTTTTAACTTCTCTTTATTAAAGACCAAGCACAGGAAGATGTTTTCAAGTATGATAAGTGAACGCCAATACAATGCACTGTTTTAATTCTTCAACTGGCATATTATCATTTACAGCAAATACAATCGCTCGATTAAATGTTTTTAGGATACTGTTCAAACACTCTCTCCACTTTTGTATTTTCAATTACATTCACATTGCTCATTCTTTTTTTAAAATAACAATCTAGCCAACAAATATTTTTATATACTCTATCTTACAGATTCAGGGTTTTACTAATACACTAAGGTATTCTATTCAAAACACCTTACCTTTATTTCAAATTCACAATTAATCAACTTTTCATTCAATAGACCTATAAAAGTTATGTTAGCTTTATACTTTTAGTAAACCTTTGTATTATCATCTATATTTTCAATCTTAATAAATTCAAACTCTGCTTCATACCCATCACCTTGTGGACTGCAAGCATAAATGCCAACTTTCATGCAATCTTTTTCTTCAAAAAGGTGAGCCATTCTTATTTGTTTCCATAACCCCCCGTCTAATGAATAATCAACATAGTAATTATTACCCTTTCTTGTTATACGATAGTAAAGAGAATTTAAATCTCCCAAAAATTCCTGACTAGACCAATCAGAATATCCATTCTTTGTTACAACAACACCTAATTTACTATTGTCATCAGGTATATACTCAACAGATGTCTTTAACCAAGTATCTTTTGAAAATCGAACCATTAAACCTGCTTGATCATATTTATTCACTGGTTTAGAGCTTACTTTCGTAATTAATCTAAAGTCTCCATTTAGTTCATAGTATAAAAAATGGCCGTTATCAACTTGAAATTCATAGTGTGTTTTTTGCCAGAAATCTGTCTCTTTATCAGGTTTGATTATTAACTTCGATTTATTGCTATTAACCTCCCAACCTTTAGGTGGGGAGAACCATTTTAAACTTTTATCAAATTCCGCATTATTAAATTCATCTATTAATCTATATTGATTATGCATTATTAATATCTCCTTAACCTTTTATATTTATTATAGAAAAGTACTTACACAGTAAAATTATTTAATCTTGATATGTGACCTCCTAAAAGAATTTCTTCCCGTCTTCATCAACTTAAATAATTCTGTATTCCTCAAAACGTTTATAAGCTATTACACTTTATCTCAAATCAATATCTTTCTCATTTAATAACTTCTATTCCTCTCATGTATGGACGCAATACTTCTGGAATTATAACTGAACCGTCTTTTTGTTGGTAGTTCTCTAAAATAGCCGCTACTGTACGACCTATAGCTAATCCAGAACCATTTAATGTGTGTACCAACTCTGGTTTTGCACCTTGTGTACGGCGGAAACGTATACTTGCTCGACGCGCTTGGAAATCTTCACAGTTTGAGCAAGAAGAAATTTCACGATATACGCCATAGCTTGGTAACCAAACTTCAATGTCATATGTTTTTGCAGCAGGAAATGCCATATCAGCAGTACATAATACAATCACTCGATAAGGTAATTGTAACAATTGCAATACCCTTTCGGCATTTGCTGTTAATTTTTCTAACTCATTGTATGAATCTTCAGGTTTTGTATATTTAACCATTTCAACTTTACTAAATTGGTGCTGACGAATTAACCCTCTCGTATCACGTCCTGCACTACCGGCTTCAGAACGGAAGCATGGAGTATGTGCTGTAAAATTAATAGGTAAATCTTCACTATTTAAAATTTCATCACGATAATAGTTTGCTAATGGTACTTCCGCTGTTGGAATTAAAGAGTAATCTGTTCCCTCTAATGTGAATACATCTTCTTTAAATTTCGGGAATTGTCCTGTTCCTAATAAACTATCGCTATTTACGATAAATGGCGGAATCACCTCTGTATACCCATGTTCTTCAACATGTAAATCTAACATAAAGTTAGCTACCGCTCGCTCCAAACGTGCTCCTAATCCATTGTAATAGACGAAGCGGCTTCCCGTTACTTTTGCTGCACGCTCAAAATCTAGTAATCCTAATTTTTCAGCAACTTCCCAATGTGGTTTTGCTTCAAATGAAAATTCATTTATTTCTCCCCACTTGCGTATTTCGACATTATCATCTTCTGATGTTCCAACAGGCACTGTCTCATTAGGTAGATTTGGTAATGCTAGCAATATTGTATTTAACTCTTCTTCTACATAACGTAACTCATCATCTAACGTTTTAATATTTTCTCCTACTTCACGCATTTCACTAATAAGTTCATTAGCATCTTGTTTTTCACGCTTGAAATTCGCAATACGTTCAGATACTTCATTGCGTTTATTTTTTAACTCTTCTACCCTCACTAACAGTTCACGACGCTTTTGATCTAATTCCTCGAATTTATCTAATTCAAAAAACTCTCCACCACGATAAAGTAATTTTTTCTTTACTTCTTCTAAATTTGTACGTAATACTTTTACATCTAACATGTTTTATTTCCCCCTTAATTAAGTAACAAATCGTATTAAAATTAGGATGTTTACTAAATAAAATACAAAAAACTCCCGTCCCTATAAAAGGGACGAGAGTTAACCCGCGTTGCCACCCTAGTTGAAAGCGCAAAAATATACGCCCTCCACTTAAATTATTAACGGCTTTTAGCCGGAAACGATTACTAACTTCACATTGAAGTGTTCCACATTTCGCTCAAGGACGGATTCACAAGTTCTTTCTATCGGTTTACACCACCCACCGACTCTCTAAAAGAAAAAATACTTGTTACTATTTCCTTTCATCGCTTTCAAACAATATACATTTTAATTATCATCACTTTACAATAATTCTGTGTATTTATCAAGGGATATTTTTAAAAATAAAATATATTCACAATTAATTTACAAACTTATATTTTCCAATATTTATATACAGAAGGAAGTCATAATTTATCTAGAAATGGTGTGAATCCCCCTCTATTTTCAGCATTATTATTTAAACATTTTACACGCGTGGGACAGATTCATGCAATATGCGCAACAAACTGAAGATCTTCGTTTAATTCCTGAATGCCAACAACTTTTTAACTTTATGTAATCTATATAACCTAAAGATAAATAAATTCATAAAACAATGTATCCTTATAATATATTTTTATACGTATATCGACTGTACCGCTATTAAGTTTCAATGCGCCTAGAAATTTCATACACATATATGAGTTATTTTTAATACACTAACATTTCATCTACAAAATTAAGTACCTTTACATTGGTATTTAAATACACTGGTATGAGTAGTTATCATTTTTCATTTAGTTACCCTTTCTTTTGATATGTATGGATATAAGAAAAAACGGAATTTATTTTCACCAAATATCCCGTATAAATTCCCGTATTGAACGGCTATTTAAAAATGGTAACGAATAAGTAAGAGCCATCGGGATAGGAGGGAAAATATAATGAGTGTTTCTATTATAATGATGGGTTTCATCATAGGGGTATTAGTGGGGGTAACAGGGATAGGAGGCGCAGCATTATTGACTCCATTTCTCCTAACATTAGGTATAAGTCCTTCCATCGCTGTTGGAACAGATCTAGTATATAATTCTATCACTAAAATGTTTGGAATATCCCAACACTGGAAACAGAAGACTATAAACTTTAGATTAGTAAAATATCTAGCTATGGGGAGCATACCTAGTGCAGTTATCGCAATAATAACTATTCATTTTTTACCAATTTTTCATTTCAATCGAGAGGGAATCATAAAATATGTATTAGGTTATGTTTTAATCTTTGCAGCAATCTCTATTTTTATAAAAGCCTTTTTCTATAATGAATCTACACAAAATTATTTTCAAAAACAAACTTTAGAACAAAAGAAGAATTTAACTATTTTTATTGGTGCTATACTTGGTTTTATCGTTGGACTTACCTCGGTTGGCTCTGGTTCTTTATTTGCTATTGCAATGATCTATTTATATCAAATGAAAACATCTGAATTAGTAGGAACAGATATTGCACATGCTTTCATATTAGTTACTGTGGCAAGCATATTAAATATGAATTTAGGAAACGTCGATTATATATTAACAATTAATTTACTTATCGGTTCTATTCCAGGAGTCATACTTGGTAGTAAATGCTCCACTAAAATCCCCGTTAAACCTCTTCAAATATTTCTAGCTATCATTATTTGTATTAGTGGACTAAAGTTAGTCACCTCTTAATTGAAAGCGTTTTATACTTTTGTTATATAAGAATGGAGGTTCAAAATGGATTATACAGAACTATATAATTTTATACTTAAGCGAGGACGTGTACCTCATTTTCATAAAGATTTTCCTCTAATCTTATTTTGGAGCCAAAAAAGTGGTTGTACGTCGCTAGCAAACTGGTTTTTTTATCAAATTAATTTATTTGAAGAAGCAATAAATTATGACCCTTTTATTCATAATTATGAGTATGAAGTATACACAAACTCTACAGATCATTTAATACAATTAGCCAACGGATTACAAGCAAAAGAAAAGAATACGTATAAACTAGTAAGAAACCCTTATAGAAGAGCAGTAAGTTCTTTTGCTGCTCTGATTCCATCGCTAAATATTGAGCATCCCGCATGGAAGCCCATTCGACTATTTCTGTATGGTGACGAAACCTGCAATAAACCCATTTCCTTTAAACTATTTTTGTATTATTTAAAAGCACACATGACCAAATTAGATCTAGTAGATCCTCACTTTACCCACCAATATATACAAGGGGAAGAGGAATTTGTTACGAACTATATTTATCTAGAAAGTTTCAACACAGGAATTTCGAAACTAGAAGAGGAGTATAAATTTAAAAAATCACCATTAGATCTATTATCAAAATCTTGGCATCATCAAAGTAGCAAGATGATTTACAAAGGGATTTATGCAGAAGCTGATATTACCAAGCCTCTTTTCCCACGATTACCTACTTATGATAGTTTTTATGACGCAGAAACACTTCAGTTGGTTCAAGAGATATTTGCAAAAGATTTTATTATGTATAATTATGATTTAACTTCTTTTTCTGAACATAAAAGTGTGCAAAGACCCTAGTACTGTTAAGTATGTTATCTGAAAAATGATACGATTTTTCTTCCTATTTATAAAGTGAAACTTTAATCAGTGGGGGTTTTGTTCATCCCCCACTGATTATTAGCCTTCACCAATCGGGCGTTTACGGGCAGTCGATCTCCCGCCTAACTTCTTTGCTCCACCTGAATTTTGAGGTGGGAGTTTTACTGCCCGTTAATGCGGCATAAATTTCCATATACTTTTCCTAATTCTTTTTTTAGTTGTGTTTTTAGATGCTCATTTTCACTTTCTAATAACTTGTTCCTATGTTTTGAATGGTTGATTTTATTTTTCAAAGTTTTTATGATTACATCTTTTTAGGCATCGGATGTCTTTTTTTGTCTTTTTAAAATCATGCATTCCTTCTTGCTGTTGAAGTAACTCTTCAATCTTTTTTCTAATTAAGGGTTCTCTATATAAATATGCTTTAGAAACAAGTGCTTTTTCTGAAACTGAATTAAAATTGATTTTTTGTCCTTCTTTACTCATTAACTGTATTATTTTATTCACTCGATATTGCGCTTTCACTAAGGTTATCACTCCTGACAAAAGAGCATTCGTTCTTTTGTCAGGTATTTCCATGAAAACATTAGTTAAAATAACCACACTTTAAAAATTTTGTTAAGAAAAACTTAAGAAATTCCCCGCTATATTCATAAGAAGTTTTTTCTATACTGAAAAACGTAAATACGTAAAAGGAGAAACAATCATGAAGAAATTTGTACTTTACATAATAGGAATAGGCCTCCCTATATACTTACTACCTTTCATATTACGCGGGGATTTGGACAGATTTAATCCGATTGCTGAAGAAAAAGATGTATACGCCATTGCGAAAGGATATGGCGTTCCGGATTATCATCATAAAGGAAGAGCTATGTACTCACTAAAAGGCGTTGATGAATCAAGGAATGAGAAAGAATATACAGTAGGAACTAACACTCCTAATGATTTCATAAGAAAAACTTACTTAAAGATTCATGTGAAAGGAAAGTATGTCTATTCTTACGATGTTATTTCTGAAAAGGATATTCCGGAGAAAATAAGGGGACAATTGGAGATAGCAAATAAATAAAAGAGCCAATTCGTACGAGTTGGCTCTTTATTATCTCTCCCACCTACCGTTAGGCTATCTTCCTACACATGCTTGGGGTGGGAGAATCCTTTCGGTAAATTTATTACATTCGCTATCATTGTTTTAATAACCATTCTTCAATTACTTTCACTGTTTCATCTTGTTGTGCTTTTGACGTAATTAAGCTAGCATTATCACCTGTTTGCTCGCCATACATGCCGAAATTAGCATGATTCCCCCCTTTTATCATGTGCATAGTTGTATTCTTTGACATTAATTTTTTATTGTTCATTATTTTTTCTACAGTGGCTAAGCCATCTACTTCCCCATAAATTGATAGCATTGGCATCAGCTTGTTAGAGAAATCATCTGCAGGATAAGAACCTAAGAGAATAATACCGTCTACCTTTTCTTCATGTTGAAAGGCATACCTAGAAATCATAGCTCCACCCATTGAATGCCCAGCAACATACCATTTTTGAACTTCAGGATACTTTTCAATTATACTGTCTACCACATTTGTTCCAAGTATCGCTAAGTTTAATGGTAACTTAGGCATTACTACAAAATGCCCATCTTTTGCAAGAGCTTCCCCCAAGTAACTATAAGACTCAACTTCTACTTTAGCACCTTGATAAAAAACAATCCCTACTTTAGCATCTTTCTGTCCAAATACTATATTCTCTTCATCTTTTTTATTATCAACTAAAGCCAAAGCCTCTTTCGTTGGTTTATAAGTAAACTGAGACCAAGTCAAAAAAGTAATACTTCCTACAATTAAGAAGCCTAGTAAAGAGTATAGAGTAATTTTCATCCATTTCTTCACATATATCACCTCCCTAAGATCTGTATATTCTATACTTTAATTATTATTAATATGATTGTCGAATAATCTTAACTAATAAGTTTAGAAAAAATAATACGAGCCCTCAAATGCCGTTTTAAAATAAAATTTTATAAAGAAAAAGCCGATTTCTTTAACGTATAGAAAATCGACTTTAGTTTAGTTGTTACTTTAGTAATAAAAAACACCTTTTTAAGATAACTATGTTTATACTATAAACGTTGATCTTTCTGGAAGTTTAGACGAAAATGATCTTCATCATTATATACCCCAAATTCATACCCTTGCTCTTTATAAAATTTAATAATTTCAGGAAGAGCTTGTAATGTTTGTGCCTTTTCATGCATTAAAACAACTTCTACTTCTTCTGTTGTCTGTTTCTTTACATTTTCGATAATCTGAGTTGGATTATCTTTTAATTTCCAATCATTTGAATCAATTGTCCAATCCCAAACTTTCATTCCAGCTTCTACAATTTGATTACGAATTTCCTCACCCTTTAATCCTGGTGCAGATCCATATGGTGGACGGACTAGTTTAGGAGTTGTACCCGTAATATTATGGATAAAATCTAACGTTTCTTTCATCTCTGGTACAAATTGTCCTTTTTTGTATAACTTATCACTATTATGTGTCATACTATGTGCACCAATATAATGTCCTTCTTTTACTGCTCGTTTTACATTTTCCTGAAAACCTGTATTTTGTAAATTGCTACCTTGCATAAAAAATGTCGAAGCAACATTTTGCTCTTTTAGTACATCTAAAAATTTCCCAGTCAATTCGCTAGGACCGTCATCAAATGTTAAATAAACAACTTTTCCTACTGGCTTTCCATCAGGTCTTTTTTGTTTTGCCGGTGATGTTTCCTTTTTCTTTTCTTGTTGTTGAGTATTAACTTGTTTCATACTTTCCTTAGCTACTCCCTTCGCTGGGGTAGAGTTCCATTCTCCAATTAAAAAGAATGTGAAAAAGGTCGTTGCCAAAACAACTCCTAGAGATATTATTACCTTAGTTAATACACTTGTTTTTTTCTTATTTTGTGATTCTTTCATTATTTTTCGATCCTTCCCTATTGATTTTCATATTAATTATTTATAAGGCTGAGCCTTTCCTCGACTGAATCATTAGTTTCAACCGATATTTACAATAAATAGATTAATAGAGAAAAATAAAGACAAAATGCAGATAATGTCGAAATCAGTTAAAGAATAACGTATTGTATTCACTCTTTAGAAAAGTATTTGTCCCTCTAATACCATTAAGGTAATTCATAAATTTGAAAGCTGGGTATACACCAAAAATAAAAAATACTACTCTTTCTAATTAAAATTTAGAAAGAACAGTATTTTTCTATTTGCCCCTTTTATTACATAATAAAATAATTAATAATGCCATCCACAATACCCTTTTGCGATTTTGTTTGGAATTCTTCTGAATTCATTCTTTTTTCATCACTCGCATTAGATGTAAACCCTAGCTCAATTAAAATTGCCGGGGAAGGATTTTCTCTTAAGACAAGAAAATCACTTCCATGAATGCCTCTATCGTGATTATCTATATTTTGATCAAAAATAGCTTCTTGTACGATTTTAGCTAACTTTTTATCTTTTCTTTTATTAGCCCCATAATGAGTTGTTATTCCATTTACACTTGTATCCTTAAAAGCATCATGATGAATGCTAATATAAAGATCCGCCGAATGGTCTTTAACTACTTTGACACGAGCTTGTAATTCTTCCTTTTGCTTTGTTTCTGGAAGTAAGCTAGTATCCTTTTCACGTGTCAATATAACTTTTGCATCCGTTCTTTCTTCTAATTCTTTCTTTATATTTTGTGCTACTTTTAAATTAAGATCTTTTTCAATCGTTCCAAATTTCTTTCCTTTCGTCCCTCTATCTCCTCCACCATGCCCCGGATCAATTACAATTGTTTTTCCTCTTAATCGTAAATCCTCTTGTGATATATTTTTATGCCCCTTAGCATGTATTAAACTAACTCCTGTGCCCATTATTAATATAATAAATAAAAGCAATATCGCTCTTTTTTTCATTTTAACAATCTCCTTATCAGCTTTTCATTCAGTTTCTAATGAAAATAGTAATGAATGCTGATAAAGATAAAGTGCAGATAATGTCGATTTTGTTTAAAAATGATAAAAACTCCAATTTCTCTATATTAAAATTAAGAAATTGGAGTTTAGTCATTTAACAATAGTTTTTTATTTAAAATAGATAACTAATTAATAATCCTGCTGATAATAAGAAACCAAAAATCGTATTTGTCATCGCTGTTGATTTCATCGCGATGCGCATATACCCGGGATCCTTTGCTCCTTTTTGGAAGCTTTGAATAGCAGAGATTGGCTTTTTCAAACCTAGGAACATAACTAATGCCCAAGGGCTTATATAACCCATCAACACAATTACGGCAATCCATAAATAAGCAATTAAAAAAGCTACAGCTAGTGTTACCACTGCTTTTTCTCTCCCAAGGAGGATTACCAACGTCTTTCTTCCACCTTTAATATCTTCTTCGATATCTCGGATGTTATTCGACATGTTGATTGCACCTACTAAAATTCCAATTGGAATGGAAATCAATATACTTTCAATCGTTATAGTATTCGTTTGAATAAAGAAAGCAATGAGTACAAAACATGTCCCCATTAACAATCCAGAAACTAATTCTCCAAATGGAGTGTACGCAATTGGTAATGGACCACCTGTATATAAATAGCCAACCGCCATCCCAATTAAACCAATGACGACTAACCACCAGCTGCTATTCATACAAATATAAATTCCAATAAATGCTGCTACTACATACAATAAAAGCGCAACTGTTAAAACATTTTTTGGTTTCAATCCATGACGGACAATTCCACCACCGATGCCAACAGAATCAGCGGTATCTAATCCACGTTTGAAATCATAGTACTCATTAAATAAATTCGTTGCTATTTGCAATGCTAAACATGCAAACATCATCGCAATAAATAAAAGCCAATGAATCTCGGCAACATAAAGTGATGCCACAGTCCCTAATATTACAGGAGAAAACGTCGCCGTTAATGTATGTGGGCGCGTCATCTTCCATATTAATTTAGCGGAACTAATTTCTTTTTCATTCCCCATAACTCTGTTCAATCTCCCTACATTTTAAGTATAAATTACTAGCAGTATCTTTCTATCTATTTCCTGCTTCACATCTATTATATCAAAAAAAGAATTGGCGATAGAACTTTAATGCTCTTGCTTGTCCCCTTATCACTCTTGAATTAAGTTTTTCAAAAGAAAGTCCGTTGCTCACATTCGAACAACGGACCTTCTTTATATCAACCAATTTAAAACATCCTCAGCAATCTCTTCTGGTCTATCCCAATGCATTAAATGCCCTGTATCTTTATAAAGCTTAGTCGTAATATCAATATGCTTCTTAAATTCCGCAATCTGCAATTCTCTTATTTTCAAATAATTATCGGGAAGATCACAATACAATAATAAAATATCGCTTTTAATTTTATGAGATTTCAATGTTTTATACACCGTATATTGAAACTTAATTACCCCTCTAGCGGTATCGCCAGTAGCATGCCATTTTACTTTACTATCTTCTTCTCGCATTAAGTCATAAACCGCACGTTCTATTAATGGTGACCACCTGCTGTAAGCCAGTTTTTCTGATTGGAAGAATGCTTCTTTGCTATCAAAAATATATTCATCAAAATCTTTTTCATAATGGTTGATTTCTTCTTCTAATGATCGCGGTGGACACTCTCCTTCTTTCGCATCTTTATATAACTTCGCAAAATAATCTGCATTCATTTCACCATGATGATAACCACCATCTAACAAAACCATTTTATTCACTTTTTCTGGACGTTCTGCCGCAAAGTGAAGTGCAACGCTTGCTCCCCATGAATGTGCTACTATATGAAATGTTTCTTTTCCTATCTGCTCAAGTAATGCTACTACCCAATTTGCTAAATGGGATGCACCGTAATCTTCATCCTTCTCAAAATTTGGTGTTTTCCCATGTCCAGGTAGATCAAACGATACAATATGATATTTATCTTTTAAAAATTCCGCTATTTCTATAAAACTTAATTTTGTACTTCCTAAACCATGAAAACAAATGATTTGAGGATTACTTTTATCCCCCCATTCACAAACACTTGCTTGATATTCGCCAAATTCTACAAAAAAGTGATTCATTTTTAATCTCCTCTAATTATTAGATGTAAATTAGTTCGAATACGAAATTGTTTTTTCAGAATGAATAAATTAGACAAAATTATCCAAGTTCCTTTTTCGTAAATGATTTTTATAGAATGCGAGAGTTAACTCTAGTTGAAAGCACTAAACGCTTAACTTCATGTTTACCGATGCTAATATATTTAAGTTAATAATTAGACTACACCTTCACGCCCATGAAATTAATATAGTTTAATAATTGTAGCATTCGTTTATCATATGTGTGATTTTTCAAAGTCCTATCCAGCCCATTTTTTGCTATACGTTTTCTTTCTTGTACATGTTCCAAATAATACTCCGATGCACTATAAAAAGTTTCTATTTCGACATCTGGTGTATAATGCTTTGATACATCTGGGCGTATATCAGTTAATTGAAAAGAACCTACGGCATTAATTTCAAACGTCCTATTATTTACTGAATATGCTTGGATATTTACAGAATTACAATTCAATTCCTGATCACTTGGTGAACGATGTAAATTTATATTGATTTTAGTAGATACGTAAAATTGTAACGCATCTTCATACTTAGCAAGCGCAAGAGTTGTATTTTATCCTTTAATCTTTCATAATTCTTTAAATTCTCCCAACCAAATCCTACAATATTAGCAGTCTTTATTCATTTTAGTGACCTCTTACTTTACATGTATAAGCACCGTTTATGTCCATTATGTTGAACTTCCCTCATTTTACAGGCTAATGGGATTTTTGAAGGTGATGCTTCTTGTAATATTGTTTCATCTTCTTTAGAAGCTGTTACGAAGCGAATATAACTAAGATATATTCAGCCAAATTATTAATAAACATGATACTTAAAAGAAAGAGCCAATTCACATGAGTTGGCTCTTTCTGATCTTATAGAACTTCAATAGTTACACTAGCTAGATTTTATTTTTGTAACCCATTAATAATTGTATCTATATTCCATTTCATCATTTTCAAGTAAGTATCTCCATCCTCACCTGATTTACCTAGTGAGTCTGTAAAAATTGTACCTGCAATCGGTACGTTTGTTTCTTTTGAAACAGTTTCCATGCTACGTCGATCTACACTTGTTTCTACAAATAATGCTGGAACTTTATTTGTTTGAATTAAACTTACAACATCTCTAATTTGATCTGGAGTACCTTGATTTTCTGAGTTAATTTCCCAAATGTATCCCGTCTTAATGTCATATGCTTTTCCAAAGTATTTAAAAGCACCTTCACTAGAGATTAAGAAACGCTTTTCCTCAGGTATTTGATGAATTCTGTTCACCGTTTCATCATGTAATTTTTGAAGTTCTGCTACATACTTGTCGGCATTTTTAGTATAGAGCTCTTTGTTTTTAGGATCTTCTTTAATTAATGCCTTCTTCACATTTTCAGCATATAAAATACCATTTTTAATATTCATCCATGCATGCGGGTCTGGTTCTTTTTCTAATCCTTTTGTTTCTAAATAAATAGGCTCTACACCTTCACTTACTTTATAAACAGGTGCATCTTTCTCTGATTTATTTGCAGTTTTCAATAGTTTTTCAAACCATGCTCCGCCCTCTTCTAAGTTTAACCCATTGTAAAACACCATATCTGCATCTGTCATTTTCATAACATCTTTTGGTAGTGGATCATATTCGTGCGGGTTAGCTCCAATTGGAACAAGACTATGAATCTCAACTTTATCTCCACCAATTTGCTTCACCATATCGTATATAATTGAGTATGTAGTTACAACTTTTAATTTGCCACTGCCCTCTTCTTTTCCATTTGTGTTACTAGAACACGCTGTTAATGCAAATACGAAAATACAAAGTATCGAAAATAAAACATTTTTTAATTTCATCTTTATCCTCCAATCAATTATGACAACTCTGCTCTATTTTTTCTAATTTTTATAGCTCTCCAAAACAACCCTTGTGACGGTGAGAAAAAGAATGCCAATCCGAATAAGAATGTTGCAACAAGAACAATTGTTGCACCTGAAGCAAGATTATAAGAGAAACTAAAATATAGCCCTACTACAGATGAAAGTGCACCAATGCCTGCCGCTAAATAAATCATGACCCATAAACGGTTTGTTAATAAATACGCTGTAGCCGCTGGTGTGATAAGCATAGCGACAACTAGAATAATTCCAACAGTTTGAAGTGAAGCAACTGTAACCATTGTAAGAAGAATCATTAAGCCGTAATGAATCCATTTATTCGGCAACCCATAACTTTGCGCCATCGTTGGATCAAAAGTGGATACGAGTAATTCTTTGTAAAATAACATTACAAGGCCAATAATGACCACTCCGGTAATAAGTGTCATCCACATATCAGACGAACGAACCGATAGAACGTTCCCGAATAAAATATGATATAAATCAGAACTACTCTTCATAAAAGTAATTAAAATAATCCCTACAGCGAATACAGATGTAAACATAATTCCTATCGCCATATCATGTTTAATGCGACTATTTTGACTTACAAAACCAATTCCAACTGCAGTAATAACGCCTGTTAAAACCGCTCCTATGAAATAATTCATTCCAATCATATAAGAAAGCGCTACTCCTGGAAGAACGGCATGGGAAATGGCATCACCCATTAATGCCATACCTCGTAAAATAATAAAACATCCAATGACACCACAAATAATTCCTACCATAACGGAAGTTAATAACGCCTTCTGCAGAAAACTGTACTGCGTTAATGCATCTATAAATTCTACAATCTTCATGATGAATGTACCTCCGCTGCATTATTAGACAATATTCCTTGATTTACATATGCCTTTGACATAACGGTTGGTTCTAATACTTGTCGTACTTCTCCGTAATGAATTAAGCTTTTATTCAATAATAGTAATTTATCAAAATACGATTCTGCTTTACTTAAATCATGATGTACAACGACAATCGTTTTTCCTTCTTTACGTAATTCTCTCAGAATTGTAATGATTGTCTCTTCACTCGTTACATCAATTCCAACAAACGGTTCATCTAAAAAGAATATCTCCGCCTTTTGTGCTAAAGCTCTCGCCAAAAAGACACGTTGTTGTTGTCCACCTGAAAGCTCACCAATTTGACGATTTTTAAACTCTTCCATTCCGACCTTTTTTAAACATTCAAACGCCCAATCCCGATGCTCTTTCTTCGGCCTTTTCATCATCCCTAAAGATGGATACGTTCCAATTAGTACGACATCTATAACTGTGATCGGGAAATCCCAATCTATATCACTTCTTTGCGGTACATATGCAACATGTTTTCTAGCGCTTCGAATATCCTCTCCAAGAATTCGAACATATCCCTTATCACTTGGGATTAAATCTAAAACAGCTTTCATTAAAGTAGATTTCCCCGCACCGTTTGGACCAATAATTCCAACGAGTTTTCCTTTTTCAATTTCAAAGGAAACGTTTTGAACTACTTGATTCCCTTGATAGGATACAAACAAATCTTTGACGATTATAGCCTCACTCATTTTTTATGTATTCCCCCTTCTTTTTTTCGTTAATATAATTATTTTGCGTAAAGGCAACTTTCGAACAAAAAAATATAATATGAATGTAAATTCACGCCTAAGTTTCCCTAAGGAAACTTTTTTACATGAGTCAAATTATATAAGCTGGATGCAAATTTGTAAACTAATTTTTACGAATTTATAAATATATAATAAAATCATTATCACTATTAAACAAAATACATTATCCATTCTATGATTTTCTAAAAAGGATATTACTGTGAAAAGTTAGCACTATAGTATATAAACGAAAGAACCTACTCGTATGAGTTGGCTCTTTCTCTACTTATCAATGAAGACAATCTTTAATAATCATTTAAGGTTAAAATATTATGAAAAATACCCTAGCAATAGTTGAACTATATTTCTTCCGTTTGAGAATACCCAATGCGGTCTACAGCAAAAAACTATGATTAAGCTAATAAAAAAGAATTCAAATTACCCCCAAACAACACCTCGCCTCTCGTATTCCATTCTATACTCAACGGCAGCTGCAATTTTAGAGCTTGCGAACCTTTCCGTGATCCAGAGTCCCAAATCAAGTCCTGAAGTGACTCCTCTTGCAGTGATAATATTCCCTTGATCCACAATTCTGTAACGAAGAAGCTCTGCCCCGTATTCACTGATTTCGCTCTGCGCCAAATGGTGCATCGTCGCCTTTTTACCATCCAATATCCCAGCGGCAGCTAGTAGCATACCTCCTGTACAAACTCCAGCAACAATAGTTCCTGCTTTGTGCATCTCTCTAATCATTTTGGTCAAAGTTCCAATCTCTGCTTGCTTTCTCGCCCCACGTTCAGCTTTATGATTCCAGCCACCACCAGGTACAATTAACAAATCTGGACGATTATCCATTCGTAAAAAATCATGTAGTTTAACCGTAACTCCAAACGAAGTAGTAACCTCATGCTTCGGTTCACTTGATACGAATTCAACCGTAAATGGAGCCCCTTCTTCTATCGCTCTTCTCAATACCTCAAAAGGCGCAAAGGAAACAAGCTCTCCGAAGCCGTCAAACAATACAATTTGTATTTTCATTTTTAGAACACCTCATATGTTTTGTTTTATAAATCCCAAAGGAGAAAAAATGTTATCTACAAATTAACAATGAAGCCAAACTTTCTCCCCTTACTCTATAAACTTTCAAATGTTCCTCTAACCCTCTCTCATCATCTAACACACTTAACGTTTTCTTCACAAAATTCCAATTCAAACTACCGGATAACCATAATAATGAAGAAAGTCTCTTATAATCATTTGAGTTTACAATATTATAAGCCTTATACCCTTCTAAAAATGCCCTAGCAACACTTGAACATACTTCATGAGACTGTATTCCTTCTGTTCGGGAATACCACTTTATTAAAAAGGCTAACCCTTCAATACGGTCAACATAACTAATAGATTCAAAATCTACAATTCCTTTTACCTGTTGACTTGAGCACCATAAAACATTCAAAGGATTTAAGTCTGTTTGTACGATAAACTCTAATTCACTCGTATATGCGCACTCTATATGATATTTAGCAAGATCTATATACTCCCGCAATTCCTTACATACGCTTGCCTTACTTTCTAACATATTAATAAACTGGGCATACCCATCCAAATGAGATTTCTTTTGAAAAATCGAACTTTGAAATGCACTAGAAATATCTTGAATCTTTCTTGCTTCCTTTCCAAATGCTTCTGCGATAGCTTCTGTACAAAGTGTAATATGTTCTCCTTCAATCCAATTAGACAATACAAATCGGTACTGTTTATCATTCCAAGTGAAAAACGTAAATGAATCTCCTGCCCTATTCTTGTTAATTTGCATAAAAGGAATCCCCTGCTTGCGTAAATAATACGTATACCGTACTTGCTCTTTCAGTTGTTCGTTTGATAACGCCCCAAAAGCTGGATTAATTGTTCGCTTGCTATTTATAAACCTTGCGGAATACCGCTTTCCATTTACCATTATTTTATAATGCAGATCCGTATTCCAACTATCTTTATGTAACTCTTCTTCCACTGCTAGTGAATGAATTTCTTTAAAATAATTCATTAATAAGTCTTTTATTATGTGTTTCATCCTTTTTTCCTTTCATGTGAAAAAATTGTTATTACACGCTATTTTTTATGATTACTATCTCGATTACTCTAAAAACCAAAATTTTATTCATCGTTAATTACCAATAGTGTTTTTTTCTATATATAAATTTAATAGAGGCAGACTACCATTCTAACTATATCATTCTTACATAATATTCTGCATTCGTTGAGATAGTTGTTGTAAACCAATGCAGTAGTGACTATGTATAGAAAAAAGAGCCAATCCCCTATACAATAGAAGATTGACTCTTTCTTTTATTTATTCACCTGTTTCAGAAAATCGTTTAATCCGTTCACCGATTTCATTGCGAACACGTTGAAACTCAGACCACTCTTTTCCTGCCGGATCATCAAATCCCCAGTGAACACGATGAACGTGCGGAGGTGTCGAAGGACAAACAGAATCTGCGTGACTACAAAGAGTAACGACTAAATCAGCATTATTTAAAATATTTGAATCAATCACATCTGATGTTTGATTTGTTATGTCGATATTTACTTCATTCATTGCTTTCATAGCATTTGGATTCACTCCATGTGCTTCAATACCTGCAGAATATACATGCCACTTATCTCCTAAGTATTGTTTTCCCCAAGCTTCTGCCATTTGGCTTCGGCATGAATTTCCTGTGCATAAAAAGTAAATTGTCTTTTTGTTTTCCATGTTGTTTTCCACCTTTGTTTTAACTTTTTATTGGTTGGTCATTAAAGTATTTACGCTTAAACCAAAAAGCAACGTTTACAAGTGCAATCATTACAGGTACTTCAACTAACGGTCCGATAACGGCTGCGAATGCCGCACCTGAATGAATACCGAACACACCAACTGCTACAGCAATCGCTAATTCAAAGTTATTGCTACCTGCTGTAAATGCTAACGTTGTTGTCACCGGATAGTTTGCACCAATTTTTTTTCCCATAAAGAAAGAAACAAAAAACATCACAATAAAATAAATGAATAACGGAATTGCTATTCTTACTACATCAAATGGTACACTAATAATCATTTCCCCTTTTAAAGAGAACATAACGATGATCGTAAATAGCAATGCAATTAGCGTAAGTGGACTAATCTTAGGTATAAACACCTTTTCATACCACTGTCTTCCTTTTAACTTTACGAATACAAATCGTGTCAACATACCTGCAATAAAAGGGATTCCTAAATAGATAAATACTGATTTCGCAACTTCTGCCATTGTAATACTAACAATAGCCCCTTCAATTCCTAACCATTCCGGGATTACTGTTACAAACACGTATGCATAAACCGAGAAAAATAACATTTGGAATACCGAATTAAAAGCAACTAAACCAGCTGCATATTCTTTATCACCATCAGCTAGATCGTTCCAAACAATTACCATTGCAATGCAACGTGCTAACCCAATCATAATGAGTCCGACCATATATTCTGGTTTATCAGGAAGAAAAATAATGGCTAAAACAAACATAAGTACCGGACCAATAATCCAGTTTTGTACTAAAGATAAAACTAACACTTTTACATCTTTAAATACCCGCCCCATTTCCTCATAACGAACTTTCGCCAATGGTGGGTACATCATTACAATTAAACCAACAGCAAGCGGAATAGACGTCGTGCCAACTTGTAATGTATTCAGACCGTCTACTACACTAGGAAACACAAACCCTAAACCAATCCCAACAGCCATAGCTAGAAAGATCCATAGTGTTAAATATCGATCTAGAAAAGATAAACGTTTCATTTTATTTTCCATCTCCTATTAACAACAAGAATTTTTATCTACCTCATTAGAAGTCGTGCAACAAGATGACTCTTCAATTTTATGAACATCACTATCTGCTTTTGTATAAAAGAATTCCCACTCATTCCCATCAGGATCCGTTACCCAAAACTTATCTTGCACTGCATAGCAACAAGTCGTATCCATCTCATCACGCGCAAAGAAACCTTCTTTTTCTAATCTTGCTTTATGTAATATAATTTCTTCAGCTGTATCCACTTGGAAACCGAAATGATTTACCTGATTTCCATTCACTTCATCTCGTACGTTCAGCGTGAAATTAAGTCCTGGCGTCTCTAATAAAAATTTTGCATAATCCGTTTTCAGTTTAACTGGTGATACACCAAATACCTTCTCGTAAAATTCAATAGACTTCTCTAAATTCGTAACGTTTATACCGACATGAGCATATCTCATGGTTCAATTATCCCCTTTAATTATCATTAATCAATTTTTTTTGATTAATAGATCAAAATTTTAACAGCAACTACCTTTTCCTGTTTTTCTAAAGATACAGCACAATTCTTCTGATAATAAATTATTGACTTCCGCATCATTTAAATCATAATAACTCCACGTACCTTTTGTTTCTTTTACAATTAAACCAGCATCTAATAAAATCTTCAAATGATATGACAACTTAGATTGTGTCATTTCAAAAATCTCTGTTAAATCACATACACACGTCTGTCCTCGCTGGCAAAGTTCATACATAATCTCTAAACGTTTCTGATCAGCCAATGCTTTAAACTTTTTCTCAAATAGCTGAAAATCTTGTGCCACTATAATTCACTCCCTTTCATCAAGTTTTTTTGATGTTTATAGTATATACGACTATTAATCTTTTATGCAACTTATTAATCAAGTTTTTTTGATTAATATACAAACCTTTTCTCCTATCATAAATTTTCTACAAATAAAAAGAACCGTAGCCTTCCCGAAATGGAAAAATTATGGTTCATATCGTAATTTGATTTATTTCCAAACGGTAGTGCTCCATAACTATCAAACTAATAAAATACGAAATCTAAAGCTGATGGTTATGAAGCTCCCCCCTTTTCTATAAACAAAACCCTCCAGAAACATCTAAAATTTGCCCTGTTACCCAGCGACTATCAGAAGAAGCAAGGAACGCTACTGCATCTGCAATATCTTCAACTTGCCCTATTCGCCCGAAAACAGATGAATTCGTAGCAAAATTTCGTATTTCTGGATTATCTAGCAATTTCGTATTAATATCTGTCTTCGTATATCCCGGCATAATTGTATTCACTGTTATACCTCTTTCTCCAAGATGTTTAGCTAGAGGAAGAGTCATCGTATTAAGCGCACCTTTACTTAAACCGTATGCAATTGATCCCGTAAAACCAAGCCGTACTTCGGCTGATGAAATGTTAATAATACGTCCTTGTTCTCGTAGAAGCGGTAATGTTTGCTGAATTAAAAAGAACGGTGCCTTCATATTTACGGCCATAATTTCATCAAAAACTTCTTCTGTCGTATTTTCAATCGTTCCTTGTGTACCTATGCCTGCATTGTTTACTAAAATATCAATCTCTGATGTACCAACTCTTGTTTGTAATTCATTCTTTAATTGTTCTACTAGCTTTTTGACACCATCAATTGAATTAAGCTCAGCTTCAATTAAGAATGCTTTCCCTCCATTAAATTCAATTTCTCTAATCGTTTCATCTGCAGCTGTTTTATTTCGTCCATAGTGAATCGCAACTAATGCACCGTCTTTCGCCAATCTCATTGCAATGGCACGGCCAATGCCGCGACTCGCTCCTGTTACTAACGCTACTTTCCCATCAAGATTTTTCATTTTTTCCATCCTCCCTAAATTTCCGTTTAATAAATCCTACACTTATATTTTTATTCAAATACCAATAATTTTAAATATAGATTTACAGGTAATTTAGTTCGTTCACTTATGATATTATAGTTATAATTTGTGATTTACTTTAGAAAACACAATGAGGAGGCTACACAATGCAAAACGCAGTAAAACTGGATGAAATCGATCATAAAATTATGAACTTGCTATATAAAAATGCGAGAATCTCTGTTTCAGAAATAGGACGAATTATATCAATGACGCAGCCTGCTGTAAAAGAACGAATTAACAAGCTTGAAGATCAAGGGGTTATAGCGGCTTACCGAACGAAATTTGAACCTTCCAAAATTAATAAAAACATCCAAGCATTCATTATGTTCAAAACAAGCCAATGCTCTGATTTTATCCAATTTTGTAATGCTGCTCCTGAAGTAACAGATTTATATCGAATTAGCGGGGAGTTTAATTATATGATGAAGGTCATGAGCGATTCGATGGATTCTCTCGCTGCATTTTTAGACTCTTTAATGCAATTTGGATTATCGTCTCCTTTAATTGTTTTAAAGAGTGAATTTGAGGAGAAATTGTCGTTCTAGTAAGAGGGTACTAAAGTAGAGGAGTAGCAGATATCAAGTTTATGCGGAAAATTCTTTTATAATATAATAAAACCAGCCATAGGCTGGTTCTTTTTCCATTCAATTTCCTACTAAAAAATACCGGGTATAATTCTCCTTCTTCCCTATCCCTGATTCCTCTGCGCCTCCCTAAATTCCTCCTTCACCCCCTCTAACAGCCCTTCTTCCGTAATTAATCGATACGCTGTATTCGCTAATGCTTTTGCCGATGTAATTAACGCTTTGTCTCCTAGTTCTGAACGAGCTGCTTCTCTAAATTCATTCGTATGTGCGATTAAGTCATCTGGGCCGATTTTAATGTACGGATGAATTGTCGGTACGACTTGGCTTACGTTTCCTGCGTCTGTTGACCCGATTCCTACTCTTTCTTTACGGTTTACATCTTCACCTAATAACTCTAGTTCTTCCGCTACGATGTCGTTATATGTTTTTGTTACGAGCAATTCATCGATTTCATTTTGGAATTGATGAATTTTCACTTTCGTGCCTGTTGCTAATGCAGCACCTTGTGCGATGTTTCTTACTTTTTCTGTTACTTCTGCACATCTTTTTCTCGTTGCTGCGCGGATGAAAAACCTTGCTGCTGCATAGTCAGGAATAATATTAGGTGCTTTTCCGCCCTCAGTAATGACACCATGAATTCTCACATCTGACGGAAGTTGTTGGCGAAGTGCGTTAATACCGTTATAGAGCTGAATTACCGCATCTAATGCGTTAATCCCTTCTTCTGGTGAAGCCGCGGCGTGAGCTGTTTTTCCGTAAAAATGAAAATCAAGTGGATCGACTGCTAGTGAAGGACTCGTCGCCGCTGTTTTTCCGCTCGGATGAATCATAAGCGCCGCATCAATGTTTTTAAATAAACCAGCTTTTACATAACTCGATTTTGCGCTACCATTTTGTCCGCCTTCCTCTGCTGGCGTCCCGAATACGACAACTTCTCCCCCAATTTCTTCAAGCGTTTCTGATAATGCGATTGCTGCCGCAACGCTAATTGTGCCAATTAAATTGTGACCACACGCATGACCGAGTCCTGGTAAAGCATCATACTCAGCTAAAAATGCGATAACTGGTCCTTTTTTTCCTGAACTTTTCCGTGCGATAAAACCTGTTTCATGACCTGCTATATTGTGCTGTAACTGAAATCCTGCACTACCTAGTAATAAGCTTAACGTTCTTGATGCATAAAATTCTTGATTACCAATCTCCGGATTCGCATGAATGTCGTGACTTGTTTGTATGTACTTTTCCTTATTTCTTTCTATACTCTCTTCAATTGTTTTTCTTTGTGACGTTATCCCTGTCGCTCCCATTTTTTCTTCCTCCTCTTATTTTCACGTAAAAAAGCCTCTTTCTAAAAGATAGAAAGAGGCTTTGAAATATACATTCAAAAATGAGCTTCTTTCTTATCTTTCAAGTCGTACGCTTGCTGGAATTGGCACAGTATTCATACAGAATCCGCTGCCGAGGTGTCATAGGGCCAGTCCCTCAACCTCTCGTGATAAGAATTTTCATAAAATTATATTAAATTATTTTCATTCTAAGTTCATTTCAACTAAAAGTCAAGGAATTCCTATCCGAATTTACCGAATATCTAAAAATCCTTTTAATACACCAATTGTCTCAGGTGCTTGCAGTCTTGCACATATATATGGAAATTCCGTACTACCTTCAAACATCATTTGAGATGTGAGCGGTGCCCCTGCCCAAAAGATTTCATCATCAATTAATACAAATGGGAATGCTTTATTTTGTCTTTGTAACTTTACGTTTTTTAATGGAACTGGTCCATCACTATAAACCGTTATTTGCGCATTTGTACGCATTAACGCTTGCCATACTCGTTTATCTACTTGCTTCGTACTTGGAAGTGAAATAATGATTTTTCGTTTTGCGGCTAAAATATCTTTTAATAGCCCTTTCGTTTCTTCAAGATTCATTTCCATAAACCAGCGTAATCGTTTCGATATTTTTCTCTCCCATAATTGTCTTGATGTCGTGCGATCATACACATCTCCGTGACGTTCTATATGAGCTGTTAATTGTGATAACGCTTGTTTTCTCGAAAGATTTTTACGCATATAATGGCAATCCGATAATTGAATGAACTTCCCTCTCGCTCTCGTTACTGCTACATTGACGAGACGATGGTTTTTATGGTCAAAGAATAACACACCAGGTCGTTCTTGCGGATAACTATCAACTGTATCAAAGATCATCATATCTCTTTCAGAACCTTGAAACTTATGAACTGTTGCCGCTAATACTGGTATGTGTTGATATTTCGTTTTCTGCAACATTTCTCTAATACACGTCGATAAAAAGCGTGACTGTGCCCTATAAGGCGTAACCACACCGATAGATTGCACACCGTCTAGCAGTCCGATTAACATCATTTGCATCGCTACTAAACCAGACATAATATTAAAACGAGAACCCGAAGCAGCATCTTTTAACGAAAAAGCTCCCATTGAGCTCGTATCAAATAAAACACTCGCCTCATTTGCGAACGGCTGCAACTGTGCAAGTTCTTTACGCTCTGAAACAGATGGATGATCGTATACTCTATTTTTATAAATAAATGAGTTTGTAAACTTCGATATGTCCGCATGCATACGCCTTTGTTCCTGCAACATAAAAAGGTTGGGATGTGCTTCTGATTTATTTACAGAATCAACAATTCCGGCATGATAAAACATATCTTCGCCGAGCCATTTTCGAACGAGTTCATGGTTCGCCATCGCAATAGGAGGCAATTGTAAAAAGTCACCACAAACGACGATACGTTTCCCAAGAGAAGCAGCTAATGCAATTTGAGGAACATATGCCATACTTACTTCATCTACGACAACTAAATCAAATGTACGCTCATAAATAAGCGCATCAATTGCACATTTTGATAAAGTCGCACCAATTACTTTCGCATTTTCAATATATTCTTTTTCTACTTCTTTAATTTTCGCTTTTTGCTTTCGAAGTTCACCTTCTATTTCTTGCATACGCTTCTTATCAGAAGACGTCGCCTTATACGATAGAATTTTTTCACGAAGATCTTGGCGTGTTTCTTCTAAGTAGAGTCTTTCCTCACCCCATGATCCGTTCGTCGTTTCTACTAACTTCGATGCAAGTAACGTTTCATGATTTCGTATATGTTCATGTTGACTATAACCGTAACGAACAATTTCGCCAGGCGTCCATTTCTTTTTCTTTTCAATTTGCTTCGTTACTTCACTCATTAATACGTCCACTGCCGCATTACTATGAGCTAATACAAGTACCGATTTCCCTTTTTGATAATGAGCAGAAATAATACGCGATAAATTGTAAGACTTCCCTGTGCCAGGCGGTCCCCATACGTACGTTGTCGGATTATAAAACGAGCGATACGCTAATTCATTTTTCGTATTTTTCATCTTCTCAATATGCTTCGGACTACTCGTCCCATCAACAAGACGCTTTATACGATTACGTTTCAGCTTATCTTTACGCGCTTCTTTCAATCTCTCTTGTAGTTGCTCTAAAAGTTGCCACGGTTCACTATATAAAACCGCTTCTCGTATTTCGCCTTGTATATAATCATTTAACTTCAGCTCTATTTCTAATCCGTGTACAGATAATACTTCCCCTGTCGCTTCCTCACCATCGAACTCAATTCGAATTGGTGAACCTTCAGGTAAGCTTACTTCCGAAATAAGCTGAAATACATACACTGTATTTTCATAATCTGTATATAAAAAACGACCGTTAATGATAGAAATTTTACTACCACCTATCGTTTTCCAATGTTTAATTTCATATGCTAATGCATAGTGCCACTCTTTCATCGCTTCCGATAATGAAGGAGTTTGAGTAGGTGTATTCATAGTATAATCTCCTTCCTTCTCCCCAAACATACTTTCTCACTATACCATATAACACGCTAAAATTTGTAAGGTTTTTATCTTGCTTATTTTCTCAATATTCAATATTATTTTATATATAATTTTCAGAAAGAAGGAGTACACATGCCAGTTAGAAGAATTGAACACGTAGGACTTATGGTTGCAAACTTAGAGACATCTATTTCATTTTACGAAGAAGTAGTCGGTTTACAGCTTATTAAACGTATGGGACACCCTAACCCAAACTTAAAACTCGCTTTTTTAGGTGTAGAAGAATCGAAGGAAACGATACTCGAATTAATTGAAGGCTACAACTCTTCCCTTCCAGCAGAAGGAAAAGTACATCACATTTGCTTTAAGGTAGATTCATTAGAAGATGAAATTGAAAGACTAAGAAAACACGAAGTAACATTTTTACTAGGAGAAGAAATCGAGACATTACCAGATGGAACACGTTACATATTCTTCGCTGGTCCTGATGGAGAGTGGATTGAGTTTTTTGAGACGGAGAGATAGAAAAGGATCGGGATTTTGATCGATTTATTTGTTATGCATATCTTTAGTGTAGTGGTAAAAATCTCAAACAATCACACTCACATACACCCTCTTAGCCCCTTAGCTTGATGCGATGTGGTGAGCCCTGTTTATGTAATCAATTTTTTTATAAAAATCTTATATATAGCTAAAAAGAATAACTCCATTTTGATCACTCTTTTTCAAAATGGAGTTTTTGTATTTACTTTTAAATAAGGATTGAAGAGAGTTTTCTAATCAATCTTTATTCTGAAGCTACAGACCGATCATACATTATGTTCGTTTTTCAATTGGTAGTTTAAATGTAAAAGTACTACCTTCCCCTAATTCACTTTCAACGGTAATTTCTCCTCCGTGTAGTTCGACAATCCATTTTACCATCGACAATCCTAAACCTGTGTTTCCAATGTTTGAAGATGTTCGTGCTGCATCAACTCGATAGAAGCGTTCCCATATTTTCGCAATATGTTGCTCGCTGATGCCTATGCCCTTATCGGAGACTTTACCTATTATGTTGGTTTCATCACGGAACAGTTGCATATTCACAATGCCATCCGCTTTGCTATAAGCAATCGCATTCGTTAGTAAATTCATTAATAAACGCATCATCAATGTTTGATCTGCTTTAATAAACAGGTCTTCCTCTATATTTGTTGTTATATCAATCGAAGCTTCTTGAACCATTAATAAAAGCTCTTCTACAACGATTTCCGTTAATTCACTCATATTGATACATTCAAATTGAAAAGTATCATGCTTTCCTTGGTCAACTCGTGCTAATAATAAGAGTTGTGAGATTAACGAGGACATTTTACTCGATTGCCTTAAAATTACTTCTAACGATTCTTCCATTTCTTTCGGATTATGCCTCTGCGATAAGGCGTATTCGCATTGCGAAATAATAACAGATGTTGGTGTTCTTAATTCATGAGATGCGTCAGATGTAAATTGTTTTTCACTTTCAAATGATGTCTCCAACCGCTCAAACATTTTGTCAAAGGTTTGTGCTAAATGATACATTTCGTCTTTCGATGAACCTTGTAAATTAATTCTCTTCGAAAGGTCTTTACCATCACCAATTTCACTCGCTGAATCGCTCATTTGTTTCACAGGTCGAAACGCTCTTTTCGTAATAAAATAGCCTCCCACTGCCGCAATGAGAATAAGTAATGGAAATGTGATGAGTGTTACCCATATAATCGTATTCATAGTTGATGATAATTGATTCATGGTCATTATTCCACGAACCCAGACTTGCTCATCGCCGCCTACATGATAGAGAAAATCATATACTATCCATTCTTTATTACCGTCTTTAATGGTTTGTATTTCATCTGATTTAAGCGATACCTTTTTATTAAAGCCTGTTTTTCCTGCCAGCAGCTCACCTTGCTTACTATAAATGAGGATATTTACTCCATCTTCCAAAGTTTCAAAATCTTCGTCAATCTTTAACTGCCCATGCTTATATTCGATATCTTCAATACTTTCTTTTACTGTGCTCTTCAATTGATTTTTCATATTAAAAAGCACAACTTTATCTGAAGAAGTTAAAATAAAAGCTAACACGAGTGCCATAATAATTACAACTAACCCCGTATACCACAGGGTTACTCTCATTTTTATTGATAGTCTTTTCATGATTCTACTCGCAATACGTAACCAGTGCCTCGTACCGTATGAATTAACTTCGTTTCAAACTGGCTATCAATTTTTTTACGAAGGTATCGGACGTAAACATCAATAATATTCGATCCACCTTCATAGTCGTAATTCCACACATGTTGCTCAATTTTATCTCGTGTCAACACAACTTCTTTATTACGAATCATATATTCTAAAATAGCAAATTCTTTACTGGAAAGATTGATAACTCGATCTCCCCTTGTTACTTTATGCATATTGCAATCCACCACTAGGTCCGCAATTTCAAACACATTAGATGTGTTTCCTTTTTTTCTTCGCATCAACACTCGAATTCTTGCTAATAATTCATCAAAAGCAAACGGCTTTACTAAATAATCGTCCGCACCTAAGTCGAGTCCTTTTACGCGATCATCAATTGTATCTTTAGCTGTAAGAAGCAAGACAGGAGTTGTATTATTGTCCGCGCGTAATCTTTGTAATACTTGTAAACCATCTATTCCGGGAATCATAATGTCAAGCACAATCAAATCGTAGGTAGCCATGCTTATATAATCCAAGGCATCTTCTCCACTCCCACATCCATCGACACTATAATATTCTGCATTTAATCGTTTTACCAATATATTTTGTAAGTCTTGTTCATCTTCGACAATAAGCACTCGCATTAACATTCTCCTTTTCTTCTTATTTATATGTATCACTATAATTCCAAAACATTAAAGAAAGATTAGAAACTATTTAATTATATCATTTTATTTTTTTGTACATTAATCTTCCTTTAATGTTTATTCAGTAATATAAAGACAAGGATAAGGCGCTCAATTAAAGGGAGGAAAACATGATGAGAAACTGGATAATAATTGGAGCAATGTCTTGTTTATTCTTAACAGCTTGTTCTACTCAAACTGATAACGATACAGAAATACAACAACTGAAAGTGGAAAATGATAAATTACAAAAAGAAGTTGCTCAACTACAAAAAGAACCACACAAAACAGGGCCTGCTATGAATGATACTAAGCAAACACAAGATTTCAAAAACGAAGTCACATCTATTGTAGAAAAGGCAAATAACACGAAACCAGTTGGAGCAAAAGAAGATAACTTAAATACGTACTTAGTAGCAAAAAAAGAAATTGACCAATTAGATGACAAGATAGATCTATCTGATGATCAGCTAGAAGCAGGTTATCACGCTGGAACGATAACTGTTGAACAATATCAAATACAAGAAAGAGAACAAGATATACTTGAAGATCAATTAGAGCACGCAGAAAATGCACTTGAAGCAAGATTTGGAATAGATGATTAATCATTAAGGAGTGGATGAAAATGTTAAAACATAAAAAGAAAATAATTATAAGTATAATTTCTACTTTAGTAATTGGTATCGCTATTGTTGGTGGATATTATGGTATGGGTTACAATTATGCAAAAAAGAATGACAACTACACAGAAAAACAAGTTCGTGAAATTGCTTTAGCACATACAAATGGAGAAATTATTAATGTAAAAAAAGAATTCGAATTAGAAGATGACAACTTAACACAATCTAAATTTGAATATGGAGTGGAAATCAAGACACCTGAGAATCTATTAAATGTTTTAAAAGTTAGCGCTAGAACAGGCGTAATAGAAATCGATAATGAAGATTAAAAAATATTGATAAATAAAATATCACGTATTTAAAAAAACTCCTAACAAGATTTGTTAGGAGTTTTTTCACGTTTATACTCCACTATTCTAAAAGGGAGCCCGCTACATCGCTATCAAACTTAGACTTTAACGTACGCTATAAATGGAAATTTCATGTTTTTAAAACACCGAACTTCATTTTTATCATTTTGGGCAACCTGTTCTGTTAAGTCGATATGCATGTGGTGCTATTCCCTAAAAAAAGACTGTCGAAGTAAAACCCCAGAAATCCAAAGATCTCTGGGGCTTCATTATATATTTAGCTCTTTTTGCTTTTTATTTTGTTTATGTCTATAAAGCAATTTTCGACTTATGAGAGAAATCAGTAATAAGATCAGTACTAGTACGAAAAGTTGCATATATGATAAATTAAAATATTTAGCACCTGTAACAAGTAAAAGTGTAGAAATCGTACCTTTTACAATGAAAAAAATAATAATCCATAACCCGCCTTTTTTCCAGTTCATTTTTATTTTATCCCTTCCCACGTTTAAATTCATAAAAAATCAGTGATAATTTTTGAAAGTGACACCTTAATGGGAATCTATTACATTAATAGAAAAGTAGACTTTTTTACAAAAATCATCTCCAATTAAATGTGACGACTTCATATTAAATGAAAACGATATTCATTGTCAATTTTATTTAATATTTTTAATTCCAAGCTTCTCCATAATAGCATGATTTGAATAACCATTCTTTTCATCTCAATTACTTTCCACTTTGTTTCTTCTGGATAATGTGTAAGGGGCTAATAAAGTTATGTGAAGTACCCACCACTTAGTACCTCTTACGAGCTTACTTGAAGTGTGGGCTTCTCGGTTCATCGCTACTTTTGATAGCTAAAGAACTTGTCTTAAAACAGCCGAGCTAACTCCCTTGTTCCAAAGGCTATTTCATTACCAGCGCTAATAAGCGTATGGCTTCCTGTTTGAGAGTGATAGCTGCATTATAATCACGACTTATTTTTAGTCCACACGAACACTCATATGTTCTTTCAGATAGTAACATTTCTTTTTTGTTTCTACAATCGCCACACATCTTTGTAGAAGGAAATCACTTATCCTGTTTTCCTTGTTCTTGTAGCTTATATGCTAAGTAAGCTTCATTACATTGCTTGGAAATATTAAAAATCACAAGGAAAAGAAGCTAACAATAAATTGTTAACTTCTCAGCTTAAGGTAAAATAGTATCTTTCCTTATTTTTTACTATCTAGGTTGTGATTTAATATTGGTAAGATGAGCATCAAACATATCAATTATTTCAAGAAACCTATCAGCTTCACGAAATACATGGTCTGCTAATAATGGATGAATGATACTCTTTATTTTACATTGCTCAATTAAATCACGTGCCGTTTTCTTAAAATCCCGAAGAGATGTGACTGACACACGATTTTGATCTAAAAATTGATCTAAAAGAGGAACTGTTTGAGATTGTGGTTTCATAGATTCTAAGTCAATTGCTTGATACATTAATTCATCAAAATCATTGCTGAAATTCCGTGCTGTATCTACAAGCTTTCTTTCCGATGGATCAAGAAGATGACCAATAAATTTAGCATGGTCTGCCATAATCCTTAAAAAGAAAACATTTTCTTTAATAATAGCATCAGGAAGGGCATCTAATTTACCTTCATTTAATTCAATTAAACGTTTTCTAAAATAATCAGCTTCCCTACTCGTATGGTCAACTAACAGCGGAAAATTATTTTGCCCTGGCAATTTACATGTGAGAATTAATCCTAGAATTTTTCGTTTAAATCCCCAAATATTAGTTGCAGCTTGTTGTACTTCTGAATTAAATCTTTTTATTTGCCCAGGATCTGTTTCATTTGTATAGGAATACGCTATTTGTTCGATATGTTCAAACAATCGATAAAATTGATTAGCTTCTTCGATTAGTTGGGTATCCTCACATCTAAACCCCAATCGAAGAAAAAAAGAATGTTCCTTCATGATTCTAGACCAAAAACGAATTTCATTTAATGATCGTTCAACAAACATTACAGACGTAACACCCGTATCAGGATGTAATGAGGTTTCATCCCTATTCATTCTTAATCCCCCCAGTAAATACTATGCTAGTTCCATTCTTATGAGTAAATATAAATATAAATGCCATCAATAAAAATCCATTATGATATTGAGCAGGTCCTTTTGGAAATAAAGAAAAGACACCATCGGGTGCCTTTCTCTGACTTGATAACCACATTTTATGTTTAAATGTACCTAGCTTATATTTTGTATTTCTTATAACTCTCCCCCTGCACACGAGAAGTGCATAGTATAAATAATAAAAAAGAAGCAGAAAATCACTCGCGATTTCCTGCTTCTTTTTTAAATTTAAGTTCTAGATACATACATCGCTTCACGCGAAATTGCTATTTTCTAGTACACAATAACTGGATCATTAGTATTCAAACTATCATATACAGTTTTTGCAACATTAGGAAGAAGGTTAACACACCCGCCTGATCCCCCTGTTACATAGGCATTATTCGCCCAGTTTGTTCGCCAGCCAGCATCATGGAATCCTTGACCGCTATTTGTGAATGGAACCCAGTAATCTACTTTAACTGCATAATCAGCTTTACCTACTGCGCTGCCTTTCAACGTGTATGGTGTTCGTTTATATAGGACGTACCACACACCTGGTGATGTATCTTCACTCGTGCTATGTTTACCGGTTACTACATTTGTTGTAACTACTAATTTTCCATCTTTGTAAATCCAAATTTGTTGCTCTGCAATTGAAACTTCCGCATACGTGTCTCCGATGCCATTATTCGATGTTGTTTCATAACCGATCCCTTCCTTCTCCCACCCATTTCCGTGAATATTAGAAGCAGAAAGTGATTTTTCGCCTTTCTCAAAGGCTTGTTGAACTTGTTTTGTTTCTTTTTCAACATCTAGTGCCCAGCCATAGCCTTGTCCTTTTACTTGTATAACCGAACCAGAATGAGTTTTAAATGTGAAATCTTTATTTAATGTTGATTTAGCATTATTAATTTCAGCAATCTTATTCTTAATGTCGCTCGCATCGATTGTAACTTTCATATCCTTTGACATAGAAGCATTTTGAATTAAATCTTTCGCTTTTAAAGGATACACTTCATTCTGCACTTTATAATCAATGGACTGCCCAAGAAGATCCTGTAGTGCTTGCTCCTCTTTTTTGACAATCGGATCGTCTTCTTTAATAGGCTTTATGTATGTAGACTTCAGATGAATTTCGCTTTTATACTTCTGCTTGTCATAATCTTTCAGTAGATTAGTAATGTCATACTGCTTTCCTTCAACACTTTTCGAGATAATAACTTTGCCTTGTTCGAGCTTCGCCATAGCATCTTGAGGTGCTTTTAATTCTTTATTCATTGAAACGAGCTTTTCTTCTACAAGTTTTTTCATCGTTTCACTACGATACTGATCCGCCTTTTCTGGTAGCAATGAATAATTTTTTTCCTTTAAGGAAGGGAAAAATGTCCACTGACTTTTTAATAGTTTCTTAACTTGAGGCAAATCTTTTTCCGTGAGTTCCGTTTTTGTATCTTTTTCATCTAAAATTTGTTGTTGATCGACATAGACTTTGTTTGCTAATCCAGATGTTTTTAATTTCTGTATTGCCTGATCAGCGCTCAAACCACCGACTTTTGTGTCGTTAATCGTAACATTCGAATTAAAGTGAGTTGCCTGATAATAACTCACTCCCCCAATGAGAAGTACAATTATACCAATGCCCGCTGCGATAAACTTCCAATTTGTAAAACGTTTGCTTGATCTTACTCGTTTTCTATCAACTTCTTCAACTGATTCATTTACTGTATTGTTGTTCATCAATCTTTCCCCCGTATACATTAACGTCAATCGATTTTAAACCAAAACCATTGACTAGTGTACCTTATTTTTCCTGAAATTTCATTATTTTTGACTAGATTTTATCGCAATTAATTGATTTTATTTAGATTTCTTAATAGAACGACACATAAAAATGGTAGATATTTTTTTCAATTCACGCTAAATAGTCCCTTACAAGTAATAAATCATTATAAAAAGTGTTCCCACTCTATGCCTATCAATCTAACAGAACAAGTCGCTCCAAAAACGCTAAAAATGAACTTCGGTACTCATCCTAGATAGAAAAAATACCGTTTTTTCGTTATGCGGGATTTTATTTTGGTAGCTTGATAGTGACGTGGCGGTACCCTTATATATTAAAACACCTGATTTACACGGAGATGCTTATACTATTTTTGATTGCATCAGGAGTATAGGCACGTTATAATAATCACCTAATTATATGTAAAGAGGTGCAGAAAATGAATAAGACAGAATTAACAAAAGTAGTAGCAGAAAAAGCAGAACTTACACAAAAGGATGCAGCTGCAGCGACACAAGCTGTATTAGATGCTATAACAAATGCGCTAGCAAATGAAGAGAAAGTACAGATTCTTGGTTTTGGTACATTTGAAGTGCGTGAAAGATCTGCACGTACAGGACGTAACCCACAAACAGGTGAAGAAATGCAAATTGCTGCCTCAAAGGCACCTGCTTTTAAGGCTGGAAAAGAATTAAAAGCGGCAGTGAAATAATAATACATAGTGAAACAGGACCTGATATATGAACATCAGGTCCTGTTTTTTATTTAGTGGATTCTACATTGTCCGGTTAATTATTATTCATCTAAATACATTAATACTACTAATGAATGAGTACCGCTAAGACGTTAAATAATAATAATCCATTCATGTGTTCTCACACCCCCTATCTATAAAATAATTACAAAACACATAGAGTTTAACTATTTTAGAGTATGCTTAAAAAATATGATAAAAACTTATCCCTAAACTGAGGACACACAAGACAAGCGCAGGTATTGCCTTCTTAAAGGGATCTCTCGCTAATACAATAAGAGTAAGTGCAGCTGCAAGCATCGTACCTCCTAACAATAATCCTGCTAATAAAGCTAGTATTGGAACCCAAATCCCTATCAACATTCCAATCGCTCCTACAATCTCAAAAGCTCCAGTTAAGAAATTTAAAAAAGAAGGTAAACCAAATCGTTTGAACTCATCTGCCATTTTCCCGGATATAATTTTCGTTCCTGTCATTAAAAAGAACACAAACAACACAACACCAGGAAAAGACATTCCAAATATGGAACGCCTTCTTTGATTTTATAAAATCATTCACTTAAATCTATTTTCCAAATATACCATTCAACACTCTGAAATATTCTAATTAACATAATCACTTATTTAACTAAAGATATTAGCTAATTGCATAACGCTCTTCTGACTTTTCTTGCGAAAATTAGTGGATCATCAACGTCTTCGATATTAACGTAAATCAAATTTGGATCATCACATAACCACTCATTGTGTATAGACGAAACTATTATTCCTTGTTTAATAATTGTAGCAACAAATTCAGTGACTTCCTTCTGTAAGAGCGCTATCCGGCCTAGACATAATGCCCGTCCAGTTTTATTATCTCTTGATTCGAATGAAAAAGAAGTTGTTACCCTAAAACGTTTTCCCAAGATTGTTGCTTGTATTTCATCCCGATTTATTGTTACCACGCATTTCCCACCGGCGAATCCTTTTTGACCGCCGATAATTCTTGCAAACTGTTGACAAATTGATTCATCATTAATTGTCATACCTTCAATCATCTCCCTTTTACTGTTAGGTTATGAATTCATACATAGGTCTGAAACGGTAATGAATCTATTTGGTTACAAAAAGATGATGGCAAACTAACGAAATCTATTAGCCAAATTATTTTTGATCATATGAATTGTTACCAGAGTCTAAATGATGTATATAATATTCATTCTTAATTTACATAACATCTTATTATCGATAGTATCCAAGGAATCTAGCTTGGTCGTTTTAGAGATGTTTCAAAATCATTTTTCTTTTAGTGGAAATGAAAGTAAATTTCTATTCAAAAGTTTACTTTGGTAAATACATAAAAATCAAAAATGCAATTTAACAGAGCCGACAACAAAAAGAACCACTTTCTGTTAGAGAGTGGCTTTGTATAAGTACCGTTACTACATATTATAGAGCTCGTATGTAAGTAATTACTTACATGCATATTTCCTTTTTCACTGGAAGAAGAACCCTTATTCCATTACTTTCTAATCAGTCTCGTTAAAGCCATTCCAAGAAATCCAACACCCATTCCTATCATCCATCCAGTTTGGGCACTTCCTAACATAGATCCCACTCCTCCACCAAGAAACATGCAGCCAACGAATACTAACCCTCCAATTCCCCAGTTCGGCCGATCCATAATTCAATCACACCCTTTCAATAAAACATATGCTATTAGCTAACTAAACTTTCTTGCATATGAATGGATGGAACGCTTTAATGGTGTGGTTACGAAGTATATAGACAACTATTTGTTTTGGTTTCGTTTTTTATAATTGCACAAGCAATTGGACAAGAATTTGCGAAGAAAAACAATGGTGTTGGAAGCTTGTAAGCAAGTGAATTTTATGACAACGGCAACATTATCAGTCCAGCTTATTTAAAACAGGAAAATCCCGTATTCCATAAAGAATACGGGATTTTCATAAATAAATTTATTTTGTATAAGTAACACTTAGTCAAAAGAAGTTCATTAGTTAAGTATTACTTATCTAATTAAGAATACTTTATATTCCAGTCCAAACATCTTTTCCATATCGCCCTTCATGTTGCAAATGATCCAACCAATTCCTTGCCTCTTTTTCACTGACTTCATGAATTTCTTGATATGCTTGACAAAGGGTATCCTCTACATCCGGAGCCATTTTACTTCCATCACCACATATATAAAGATGAGCTCCATTATCTAATAACGAAATTAAATTGGTTCTATCTTGTTTTATTAAATGCTGTACATATGTTTTTGGATATCCTTCTAAGCGAGAAAAAGCTGTGTGTAAAGAGATTAATCCATCTCTTTCATCATTTTCCAGTTCTGTACGATAGAGATAATCCTTTTCAGGATGACGACAACCGAAATATAGATGCGCTTGTCCTAAGTTAATACCTTTTTGCTTTTGAACACGACGCGCTTGTAAGAATCCACGGAATGGTGCAATTCCAGTACCTGGTCCAACCATGATAATTGGTGTTTCTGGATCTTCAGGTAATTGAAAGTTTGATTGTGGTGTTCGAATGAAACAGATAATCTCATCTTTATTATTACGCTGAGCTAAATAATTAGAAGCAACTCCTTCATATGTCCCTTGTTCACTCCATGCAGGTGCATTAACAACACCGACCGTAATACTCAGACGATCCTGTGCAACGAGTGGAGAGCTTGAAATAGAATAGTAACGCGGTTTGAGCGCAGGAAGAAGTTCTAAAAAGCGTTCAAATCGGAGTTCACAAGCCTCATACTTTTCAAGAAGATCCAACATCGAAATACGTTTTTTAAATATTTGTTCATAATAAACTCCTTCTTCCAATAATGATTCCAATTCCTTTTTATGAGGAGGACAAGCTGTGAATGTCACCAATTCCCGTATTTGTGCTCGAGTGGCTGCTTCCTGAACTTCAACACTATAACTAAGAAGGTCAAATAAACTAATAGGACTTTCCAAAGGTAAGTGATTTACACTGCGCCCACTTGCGCTCAGTATAACTTGATCTTTCCCGTTTAATCCAAAGCGTTTTAAAACTCGGTTGACATTTTTCTGGCTATTACTTGGCAGCACCCCAAGGTGGTCTCCTTCTTGATAGGTAGCACCTTCTGGCAAAGATATCTCGATATGTCGAGTGCTTCTATCACTGCTAGATAATTGGAGTTCACGATTTCCCAGTACAGATGCATAAACTGCTTCATATGTCCGCGCAAGAGGAGATCCCCCAAGACGACTGACGAATTGTAGACTCAAAGTACTACGCTCTTTCTCCACATTTTTGTTGAGTTCTAATCCAAATGCCTTCATCGCATCAGACCACATGCTTTGTTTCCATTGCTCGAGTTGTTCCTCGAAATCACCACTTGCATCCGCTTCTCCACGTGTAGAAAATCTTGTTGCTCCTTTTTGAGCCATTTGCTCATCAATGTATCTTGGAATCCGTTGATAGGTACTAGCCCAATTATGATCTCCACAACCAAAAACTGCGTATTGAACACCTTTTAGCTCATCCGGTTTTAATTCCTCCAACCACTGCACAAACTGCCCCGCATTACTTGGCGGCTTTCCATTATAAGAAGAAGTTACAATAAGAACTGCTCCTTCTTTTGGCAGACTTCCAATTCGATCATTAAGAGCTACCACTTCCGTTTGAACACCTTCTAAACTAGCTGTATCTGCTAGTTCTCTTGCAATACCTTCTGCTACCCCTGTATCCGAGCCATACAGAACAAGAAGCGAAAGATTATCGGCTCCAATAATAGAAGGAGTCTTCTGAACTTGCTGCTTGATTTCATGTTCTTTCAGCTTCTCCTCTATAGGTGCAAGGACAGTAGGATGGCTGATAGTTTGATTTCGGGGTAGGATCCTAATCTTAAAATCACCGGGCTTTAGCGTTAATGTTTGTTTTACGTCCAGCTGATAGTCTTTATAATCGATTAATTCAAAATGTTGAAGAAGCATTCCCATTACGAGAGTGGCTTCATGAAGTGCAAACTGCATACCGATACATGCTCGTTGACCATTTCCAAATGGCTTATAAGCATGATGAGGAACCTTATCCGGCTCTTCAAATCGTTCAGGTTGGAATTCTTCCACATTGTCTCCCCATGCGTCTTTATCCCTATGTAGCTGTGGAATAAGAACAGAAATACGATCTTCTCCTTTCTTAATTGGGTATTTCCCACCAATCATTGTATCTTCTTTTGCATAGAGACTGAATGCTGGAGCAGTAGGCCATAGACGTAGCGATTCATTTAAAATCATCCGTATATACTTAAGTTTCATAACTTGTTGGTATGTTGGAGTATGATCTGTCAAAACCCGATCTACTTCTTCATAGGCTTTTTTCAATTTATCCGGATTCTTTAGTAAAAAGTAGATTGCAAAAGATAACAATCCACTTGTTGTCTCATGCCCAGCTATTAAAAAGGTGATAATTTGGAAACGAATATTTTCATCGTCTAATTTTTCACCAGTTTCCGGATCCTGCACATTTAACATACGGGAAAGTAAATCATTTTCTTCCTGATTTCCATTACTTTTACGTTCAGCAATAATATTATCTACTAAAGAAAACATGGATTGAATATCATGCTGAAATTGACGTTTCGTTCTCCACATGAGTTTGTCTTCTATATCCAGTCGCTGTAATTGGTGCATCGCCTCATCTAGAGCACGGCTCATACTAGTGATAAAAGGATGAGGGGTCTCACGATAAAAGCTATTAAATCGGTAATTAAATCCACATAGACCAATTGTATCCAATGTAAGGCGGGTCATATCCTCCGGAACATCCACATTTTCATTCGGATTAAGTCGTGCCCATTTTTGAACGAGTTGTACGGCAATATCGACCATCATAGCATGGTAATCTTTCATTGCCCGTTGGCTGAATGTAGGCATCAAAATATTATGAGCTTTTTTCCAGTTAGGCTCGTGAGTCTCACTTGTAAATAATCCATCCCCAGCAAAGGCACGAACCTTTGCTAAAGCACCATCTATACTTTTATCGAACCGTGTTTCGTCACAGACTTCTGCTACCAGTTCATGTCCGGAAACGACAATTATGGCATCACTTAGAGTTTGAATTCGAAAAATGGGACCATACTCTTCCGCCAGCTTAATAAACGATAGAGTCGGTTTATCTTTATCGATTAATGGGAGATTACCCAGCGGTCCATATGTTTTCGGCTGAGGAATGGCAGATACTTTTTTTTCCATTAAAGACACCCTTTCAAAAAAGCATGAAATAAAGTGAAACTTTAATCAGTGGGGGTTTTGTTCATCCCCCACTGATTATTAGTTGAACCAATCGGGCTTTTACGGGCAGTTGATCCCCCACCTAACTTCTTTGCTTCCGCTGAATTTTGAGGTGGGGGTCTTACTGCCCGTTAATGCGGGATAAAATATCCCATTCAATAAAGAGAAGATAGCAATGAATCGCCTGGGATAAAGATATGTAATTGACTACCTTATTTTATCTTTTCCCTAACTATTCATGATTATGATATTGCGTATAAGGTTGGTAATCTATTTTGGTTGTTGGCTATTAGATTTGTAACTTGCAGAAAAAATACTAACTTAAAATGAAGCAAATTATTATAATGTTGATGTTAAAAGATCATCTAAAATTATTAATGTTTATGAGAAATTGCAAACGGATGTCCGCTCTTGTATTTGTTTATAAAACGCTCATTTTGATTCATCTTTTTTATAAATCAAATTCAACCTAAAAACTCTCCACATATTTTGATCAAACTTTATTTTGCAGCTACAGTTGCACTACATATCCGTCAAGCTAAGAAAAGCGAATACCCAAAACAAAGAAGTTGATGAGCTTAAGATTGTAGTATTTGGAAAGTCAATAGTTTCTAATGTCTAGTCAAACTATTTTTGGAGAGTTCAGATGCTAAAAAAAAGTTTGCCTCTTGCTTTATAGCAAATTTATCCAACAACATTTATACGTAGTGCTTTCTATGCTACAATTTACTATGAGTGAGGAAGGCAGGTGTCTTATGAAAATATCCGTTTATGTTGCAAGTGCATTTAGCAAGGATCATAAAGGCGGAAACAAAGCAGGAGTGGTATTTATTGAGAATACATTGACCACTACTCAAAAAATGGCAATAGCCAAACAACTGGGCTATGCGGAAACCGCATTTATATCAGAATCTGAAATTGCTGATTATAAATTTGAGTATTTTACACCAAAAGAAGAAGTTGATTTATGTGGTCATGCCACAATTGGCTCTTTCGCGATACTGATGCATTTAAATAAACTTTTCAGGAATCGCTATACGATTGAAACGAACAGCGGTGTTCTTACTATTACCATAAAAGATGACATGATATTCATGGAACAAAACAAACCGATATTCTATGATGTTGTATCTCCAAACGAGTTCATCGACTGTTTTGACACTAAAGCTATAGACAATACATACCCAATTCAAATTGTCTCCACGGGCTTAAAAGATATTTTAATTCCTATAAAAAGCGAAACACAATTACATGCACTGCAGCCTAATTTTGAAAAAATTAAAGAAATCAGCAAGTATTATAATGTTATCGGGATGCATCTATATACTTTTAATGACAATCGAATTATATGTAGAAATTTTGCTCCACTATACGACATCAATGAAGAAGCAGCGACTGGAACTTCAAACGGTGCATTAGCTTGCTACCTTTATGAACAGCACTACTCGCAAAAAGAAGTCTATGTATTTGAACAAGGTTATTCTTTACACTCACCTTCCGAAATATTAGTTAAATTAGCAACCAATAGCAAGAATGAAATAGAAAAAGTTTATGTTGGCGGCAAAGGCTATTACTGTGAAACTAAATGTTTACATGTAGAAAATATTGAGTGAAAATAAAAAAAACCGAATAAAAAAGTTGAGCTGGATAGAGAAATAGATAAAAAAACAAACACATGATTTAATTGAACAATATGTTTATCTTCAATCTGAAAGGATCTGATATGAATATCAGATCCTTTTTACTATATGTAATTATTTCACTGGTTCTTTTCCAGCTTTAAATACTGGCGCCTTAGCAGCAGAAATTTGCATTTCTTCATAGTCTAACTAATCAGCAAAAACTTGTAGGAATCATTATCTAGAGTTTTATTTTTCTCTACCGATTTAACCTCTCGACAGCTTCCGCGCTTGTATCTACACGTTTGACGAAAAAAACTAATAGTAGTGCAACAACATTCATGCCAAGCGCTACATAGAATGAATATTGAATTCCGGATAATAAAGCCTTCTGAGTTAATATTGCCTTCGTAGTTTCTGTGAAGGTTGTTGGATCTACATCAGACATTAGACTTTCAGCTTTTGTTGTTGTTACAGAATTCATAATCGTAACAAGAATAGCAGTACCAATCGAACCGGACACTTGTTGAGCTGTATTATTAACAGCCGTACCGTGCGGATTTAAGCGAGTTGGCAATTGATTAAGACCGTTTGTCATAAGTGGCATCATCACCATTGCCATCCCAAACATCCGCAGTGTGTAAATAAGAATAATATGTGTGTGACTAGAGTCAATTTGCAGGTTTGCCAACATATAAGTTGAAACAGCTGTAATGGAAAGTCCTACTATGCCAAGAAGCCGAGGGCCATATTTATCAAATAGTTTACCTGTGATTGGTGACATAACCCCCATTATTACCGCACCCGGAAGCATCATCAGCCCAGAGTTCAGCGGCGAAATGCCACGGACGTTTTGTACATAAGCTGGTGTTAAAATCATACCTGAAAACATGGCCACAGCGTTGACAATTGCAATTACAGACGCAAGTGCAAACATTGGGTACTTGTAAACACGTAAATCCAATAACGGCTCATTCATTTTTAATTGACGGATAACGAAAGCAATTAGGGCAATAGCGCCTATGATTAAGGTTGTTAAGACAACTGTATCCGTCCAACCACCTGAGCTTGCAGAACTGAATCCATATAACAAACCGCCAAAACCGATAGAAGATAATAGTAATGAGAGATAATCAAGTTTTGCATTTTTGTTTTGTTTCATGACATTCTCAGATTTCCAAATCCCTAACAGTAAGCTAATAATCGCTAACGGTAAAATCATTTCAAAAAGCAAACGCCAGTCATAATACTCTACAATATAACCTGATAGTGTCGGTCCAATTGCTGGAGCTGTAATCATAACTAATCCAAAAATCCCCATTGCTGTTCCCCGTTTTTCTCTTGGGAAGCTTACTAGCATAATATTCATTAACAAAGGCCCCATGACTGAAGAACCTGCTGCTTGAACCATCCGGCCAGTAAGTAATAAACCAAAGTTCGGCGCTAAAGCCGCTAAGGCAGTACCAAGAATAAAAATTATCATGGATGTAATAAATAAGCTCCTATTTGAGAAGCGGGTTATTAAAAATGCTGATGCTGGAATTAATATACCACTAACAAGCATATACCCTGTAGAAAGCCACTGAATCGTTGAATAATCTTTAATGTCTAAATCTTTCATTATTGATGGCAAAGCTACATTTAAAAGCGAGTTATTTAGAAATGAAACAAATGCCCCAATAAAAAGAATTACAAGCATTAAATATGGTGGGTTTCTTTTATGTAATGTTTCACTCATATATTTGTTTGCTCCTTCATTATAAATTTCATTGATTAGTTTAAATCGTTTGCATATCTGTACAAGAATACTTTACCCTCGCAGTATTTTGCCAAACTCTTCAAATAGATATTCTCTTTTTAGCAATTCCATTTTCTCAACATAACATTTTAAATCTTCTTCATTGACTAAACCTTTATAAACATTTAAATAAGATTTTGAATGAATGTATAAATGAGCTTGTTTTGAAAATGACAAAAGGAGACGCTATACTGCGTTATAACCGAAATTAAATTAGGGCTGAAATAAACAAAAGAAGCAATTGAAAATACCCTTCTAAAATAAGTCAAGAACCTAGAATCTTTGGTAATTGAAAGTGGAAATGTCGATAAGTCTATATATACTAGAATCGTTATATAAAAACCCAAATTAAGGGATTAGGATTAGATAAAATACCTGTTACACTAGAACTTATTCTTTTCATTCTTATAGCAATTAGTGCTGTTGGCTATTTGATAATTCATTGCTTGTCCTTAACGTCGGAAATGTTAAATGAAAAATAAGCTATTTAACTTACAAGAAATAAGCATTTCTTTATAAAAAAGTTTTCTTATCATACGAAATTCCTAAATGGGTGAGAAAAACTGAAAATAGATTAACCTTTAAAAAAGTCTTTGTTACGCAAAAAAAAAGGTTCTAAACAATCAAAAGATAATTAGATTACAAATTGCAAGACTCTATGAAAAAATTACGAACAAACGAATGAACTTTCTTCACAAAGTTTGTCGTTTAGGTTTTTTTCCTTCTCTTGATAATAAATCAACAAGTCCACGCACACATTCCTTTAAATATGGGCTTGTAGATCTAGTTATTTAACCATCCATAAAAAGGAATATTACATAGGCTAAGTCTAACATTACATTTTTAAAGTGAGGGGAATAAGCGTATGCACCAATATTGGTATTTGAATTCAAAGGGGAACGGGCAACTATATAATAACCAAATTTCAATGGCATCATTATATTCACAGCCCCAAATAACTAAAGCTGAGGGAATAAATGGTCTTGGGATTCCTGAGAATTGGAGTTATCGAGTCTATCCGGTTGGCTGGAATTCATCAGCCGATTATACTGGTTTCAATTCCCAAACCTCCCCCTTCTCTTGGGGCCAGCCAAACAATTATGCGGGGATGATGCCCCAAGGACATCCTGCTAGTTGGGCTCCATTAGCCGGCCATGCAGGTTTCAATTTTCAAAAATCCCTCTTTCCTTGGGCCCACCCATTCAATCATACGGGGATGTTCGCACAAGGGCATCTTACCGCTTTGCTATCACCGCCAGCCAAGCCTTTTAATTTTAGTACCAATAACTGGGGTGTTTTTGGAAACCCTACAGGCTGGGGAGGACAGGTAAATCCCATGGGATGGGGGAATAACGGAGGTAACGGCCAGCCGGGAATGTTTGGAAACTTACTTACAGTAGGAAAAAGCACCATGAATGGAATAGGAATGATTAGTAGTCTAATTGGCATGGGCAAGTTCTTCTTTTAGTTAATTGAGCATACCGATTATCTCCCGCCATTACTTCTGCTTTATACTTACTAGAACTAATCCAAATTTGATATACCACAGCTTTCGCTTCTATTTCGGTGTTTCTATTATGTAATTAAAGTTTTTTTGACACTTGATCATTATAAATTTAAATGGAGGCTTATTTTCCGCATTCTTATGTGGCTCAACAATTTCCGTAGTTTCTATCAGTCCATATTTTCCAAAGTCTTGTTTTACCGAGTCAATATCATAGAAATACATTTTTACCCCTTCCATTATCTCGAAGTAGTCTTTACCCAGTTGTTTGCCCTTTCCAAACATTGGGGCTTCTTTTGAAATAGTAGTAAAAATCATATATCCGTTTGGTTTTAATTGGTTATAGCAATCTTTAATAAACTTCTCCCTCTCATCCTCATTCAATAAATGAATCAGTGCATAACAAAATATACCGTCATACAGTTTGCTATCAAATGGCATATCAGTTACTGAACCATGGAAGAAATCAGCATTAAGTTCATTTTCCCTTGCCAGTTCAATCGCTGTTTTAGAAATTTCAATACCTGTTACACCTATTCCGTTATCAATAAAAACCTTTGCATTTCTTCCATATCCAATACCAGGAATCAATATATCCTTCACTTTCTTTTCAAGGAAAAAGTCCTTCGTCAAAATTGCGGAGTCTGAAGCTTCAAATCCCCACATCATTTGATTTTCTATAAAACTCGCTTCCCAAAATTCTGTCATAGTTCAATCTCCTTTATAAACATGTATATCGTTGTTTACTAATAAACGTTGAAAAAACATCGCATATTCACGAAATTGTATCAAATTTCAATGTTAATTCAAAACAAAAAGCATTGGATACCCAATGCTTTTTACACTTACGCAAATAATGATGTATTCGCATATAAAGCTGGTGAACCACCTGAATGTACGAATAAAATGTTTTCTTCTTTATTAAATGTACCTTTTCTAATTAAGTCGATTAGTCCCGCTACTGCTTTACCTGTATACACTGGATCAAGTAAAATACCTTCTGTTTTCGCAAGTAATTGAACAGCTTCCACCATTTCTGGCGTTGGTAGCGCGTAACCCGGCCCTACATATTCATCAAAACATGTAACAGCTTCGCGCGGGATAAAGTTTGGAATACCAACGTGAGCTGACGTTTCCTCTACAAGTTTTGCTACTTTCTCTTCTTGCTCTGCTTTTCCTCTACTTACGTTGATTCCGATTACAGGGATATTACTTTGTGTTCCAGCAAATCCAGTAATTAAACCAGCGTGCATACCCGCGCTACCACTTACGCAAACAACTGAGCTGAAATCAATTCCTTGATCGAATGATTGCGCCATAATTTCTTGCGCACAAGCAACGTATCCCATTGCACCAGTAGGATTTGATCCACCAACTGGTATTACATATGGTGTATTACCTTTCTCACTTACTTCTTTCGCAACTTTATGCATCTCTTCCATAAGATCTGCTCCGTTTGGTACGACAATTACATTTTCAGCACCTAGTAAATGATATAAGAAATAGTTTCCGTTAAAGTCTCGCTTCTCTTCTGGCTCAAGTCCTTCTTCTAACACAAGGATACACTTCATTTTTTCTTTTACCGCAGCTGCAAGTGTTAAGCGGCAATGATTGGACTGAATACCACCAGCTGTAATTAACGTATCTGCAACTTTTTCCTGTGCATCCGCAACTAGAAACTCTAACTTTCTCGTCTTATTACCACCAGCTGTTAAACCAAGTAAATCATCTCTTTTAAAATAAATAGTTGGCCCACCAAGTACTTCAGAAAAATTGTTTAATTTTTCAATCGGTGTATATGATTCTGTATATTTTTTTCTCGGGAATTTAGCTAAATTCATAAATAACGCTCCTTTTGTACTTCTTTCACAATGTATGTAACGATACTATTATTACATGTAAAAATGATGAAGTCACCTTTCTGGGTTAAAAATGTATTGGAATTTAGTACATGAAATTGCATTTACGCTTTTATCACTTCAATTCGGTACATGAAATTTATACGAGCGATTTTTCAAATATATCGACTTACCGACAAAACCGAAAAGGACCACTCATTAAAAAGTAGGCCCTTTCCAATTACTTATTTACCGAAAAACGAAGTAGCTGCGTTAATCCCGGCTGTAAATTCATTTCGCCTTTATGGCGTACGTATACAATTTTGTCCCCATCAAATTTCGGAGGATTCCCTGGATTATACGTATGCCACTCATTCGTTCCTTCTATAGAATACTCCATGTATTCTGTTGCACCGACGATTACGTTTTTACTGTCATCTGCTGTAACATTTGGTGCCATTTGTGCAACTTTCGAATCGCTAATTAATAATTTTTTAATATCTTTATCACGTTTATAATCGTAAGCTGTTACGATTACATCGTTACCGTATGCTTTTATTTGTAGTCCTTGTTTAAATGAATATCCATCCGGAGCAGGTTTCTCTCCGCCATTTGGTCCAGCTGACATCCAGCCCGTTTCAATTCCGCCCGTATTTACAACTGTAAATCCTTTTTCATCTCCACCTGCAATCTTCTTTTTACCAGCCCAATCCGGTAAGTTTAAATCCCAATGCGTATGACTCGTAAAGAAAACGACCTGCGGATAGTCTTTTAATATATCGTACAATTTATCAACGTTTAAATAGTCTTGTAAATATGGTGATTGCCTTGATCCAGACACAGTATCAGGTAAAACGTGATGAGAGAAAATGAAAATTGGTTTATTTTTATCTTTTTGGCTGTACTCTTCTAAATTTTGTTTTAACCAACCTAGTTGCTCATCACTCATATATACTTCGTCCCACATTTTTGAATCGTGGTATTTCATATATTTTTCAGTTCCTAAAAATAGAAGCGGATAACCGTCTAATTCTTTTTTATGATATACCTTTTCCTGTCCACTAAATTTCAGATAGCGGTTAAATAAAGTTTCCTCAGTTACACCATTTGGCCATGTATTTTGAGAAAGTTTCCCATCAGCCGTCCATTTACCAGCATAAAATTCATGATTTCCAACTGTTGACCATACATTTTCCGGGACCTTATTTTTGTTTAATACACGCTTAACATCATCATATTGTGACTGCTGTCCAGTTGATGTTATATCCCCATTCATAATAAGCGCTCTAGAAAGTGGCATCACTTTGTTCATATCTTTTAACACATGATCAAAATCCCCTAAATCCCCTTGAATATCACTAATAACGTTAAAAGTTGTAGCTGACTTTCGGACTTGCTCTTTCCCTTCCGCATGTACTGAAAATGTCGATAATAACGCTGCCATAAAAGCTAATGAAGCAACTGCCTTTTTCATACAAATTCTCCCCCTAATAATAAAATGTATAAACTGACATGTTCTACTTTCTCTTAGATGCTTGTCCAATTCACATTATAGAGAGAGATTGTAAAGATTAATGGAGCAAAAATTTAAGTGTTTTTTAAGAGATTTTGTCTTTTTTACACGCCCCATTCAACAATTAACACTAATTTTTCTATTAACCTACTAATATTAACTGAATGTAAATTTATACGATAAATCAATTCGTTTAATATGTTGTGTTTTAATTTCCTTTACACAATTTCAATAAAGTACTTGACCATTTTAAATTCTCTTCATTAATCCTCAATTTCTATTCCAGCTTGTTTTAATGGTTCTAATACTTTCAGGTAACACATTGAAATATATTCCACTGTTTTTAAATTTTTTAGATTTTGAAATCCTTCAACAGATATAACATCAAATAAACTGTCTTCACCGTCCCAATCAGGCTTTAAAATATGATAAATTTCATTACCACCATCAAAGCAAAGGGATTCAACCTTTTCCAAATCACTTATTTCCAAAGTTAACTCTTCTAAAAAATCTCTGATTTCAACAATTGGCCCAGCTCCTGAATACCATTCAGAATTATTCGTATGCTTATCTATTAAGTCTTTCAATTCTTTTAGAAATAGTGGCTCTTTATCTAATAAAGATTCAATTACCACTAATTTAAAATTAAAATCTTGAAACATTTCACTCTTTCCCATTTTAACTTCCTCCTATATTGCCCCTGTCCTAGGGTTTTAATCTCCTTTACACAACTTCCAAAAAGCACTTTACCTTTTTAAATTCTCTTCATTTAATCCTAACAGCTCTGACAAAACAAAATCCCCATCTTTTCTAATTAGTACATCATCAAACCAAATTTCACCACCGCCATACTCTGGTCTTTGAATATGTACTAAGTCCCAATGTATCGCTGACGTATTCCCATTATCTGCACCTTGCAACGAATCTCCAATCGCTAGATGAAAACTACCATTTATTTTTTCATCAAATAACGTATTATTCATCGGATATAGTATGTAAGGGTTAAACGCCAGCGCAAACTCTCCAATATATCTTGCTCCCTCGTCCGTATCAAGAATTCGATTGATTCGCTCTGCATCGTTTGCATATGCCTCTATTATTTTTCCATGCTTCATATGTAACTTAATATTTTGAAACGCATAACCTTGTTGAACAGATACTGTGTTAAATGAGATTAATCCATTTACTGAGTCTTTGACAGGTGCTGTATATATTTCACCATCAGGGATATTATCCGTACCATCCCCCTTTAAAACACCAATTCCTTTAATTGAAAAATTCAACTCCGTACCTTCTCCAATAATCCTTACTTCTTTTGTCTTTTCCATTAATTCTTTTAACGGATCCATTGCTTTCGACATCTTATTATAATCTAGCGTACATACATCAAAATAAAATTTTTCATAAGCCTCAGTACTCATATTCGCTTCTTGCGCAGAAGCTGCATTCGGAATTCGAGTTGTCACCCATCTTGTTTTATACACTGCTTCACTATGAGCTTTTCCAAATATCTTTTGATATAATTTCATTTTTTCTGATGGTACATCCGCTAATTCGTATGCATTCCTAGGACTACGAAGATTAATATACACTTGCATCTTACTTAAGCGATAACATTCCCAATCTGCTAATAATTTAAATTATTCTTCAGATCCAGACAAAATTAATTGCCTCGTAACAGAAACGTCGCGCATTGATACATGTGCATATCCCCCTGCTTTTTCCACTGACTTAATAATTTCACGAACGACTGCGGGATCTATTTCTGTAACACTTTGGATCAACACTTGATCACCAGGCTGCACTTTAGTAGAATGGTTGACTAGTATATCTGCTAATTTAGATAATTCTCTTCTCATTAAACTCTTCACCCCTTTTTCATCCAAACAATAGATAAAAAATAAACAATTAGAAATACAATATACAAATTCCAAATACTTGGAATCGTTGCTACACCTAAATAAAGAGTTCCTGGTAACAACCAAATGTTACAAACAATCATGAAAATCTTTTTCCTAATAAATGCTGCAATAACTGCTAAAAAAGCAGGAAATAAGAACATGAAAAAAAACGTAATAAAGGTTTCTTGGGTAAGTGTTTGATCACTATAAGGGTTAAAATAAAGGAAAACTATTGAAAGTACAAAAATGCTTATAGCTGCAACTACTCCTATATAAACACTTATATAATTTTTCATAATTCCCCGCCTTCCAATAGCAATATACTTATAATTATATTTTCCATCGCTATATTTCATTTCCTTGTTTTTCAAAAAGGTTTGATACAGCTATCACTATCTCCTATGATACTTTTCATTAATAATGTTTATATCTTCCTTTCCATACAGTACTCTCTTTGGATTTATAACAATGATTAAAACTGCTACTACTAAATAAAAAATCGCGTTATACGTGATTAAATCAATTAAGTTTCCGTTTACTAGGCCAATAAAAAAATTAAAGAATTGGTGGATGATGATTGGGATAATTAAATTCTGATTTAAGTTATAAAATGCTGTCATAACGATCTTAGTAGATATGATTGCAATCATAAAGAATAGAATATATTTGATTAAATCAATGCCCACATACCCTGTAGTAAACCATATAGGTAGATGCCACATACCCCACCAAAACCCTATGATTACCGAAGCTTTGAATGGCGAATGCTTCTTTTGGAGCTCACTTTGAGCGAAACCTCTCCACCCTAATTCTTCTCCTATTGGCCCTGAAAGCAGGGTTTTAAAAAAGAAATAAACCAGCATTCCCCATGAAGATATAGTAAAAATAGAGTCTACTGAACTTTTATTAGATACGAGAAATAAAATCATCAAAAATATGAAGGCTTGAATCATAATCGTAGTAAGAATCACAGAAAATTTAAGTTTATTCTTGAATTTATCTTTTACAAATTGGATAAAACTCTGCCCAGGATAGATTTTTTTAAATAGTATTGCAAAAGCAAAGGTTGAGGACCAAGCTGATATACAGAACATTACATCAACTACCCATGTAGAAAATCCTAATAGGCTTATGGCTACTACAAGACAAAAAAGTGCCAAAAATATGAGATTAGTTAGTAGAATAAAACTTGCTACTGGTTTTTTTAGTTTTTTTAGTTTCTTTTCTCTATCCATGTATATTCCCCTCTTCAAACTAAGTATTTCGTAAATATATTAACGCTCATATTTACTACTACCTTCAGCTTAAACCTAGGGGTTACTCACAGGTCAATACATATCTGCATTATTTTATAGGTGCATAAATTTCTAAAAATATACGTTCAAGCCCATCTTCATAAGTGGTCAATAATTGATTTATATAAACTAGCCCCAAAAATTCATACCCTTTTTCTATTGCTACTTTTCTTAAACTAGCTTCCACATTATGATCAATACTTTTCCCACCAGTTGACCATCTTCCATCTTCAATAACTGTATAAATACATTTTGGATGCGATAGAACTTCACCTTCTATTTCTTTATCAAAGTTCTCTACTTTTCTTACAATTATAAATTTATCCTCTATAATACCTTCTTCATTAAAACTTATGACTCTTCGTAAAGATGTTAAAGTAACTGCTTTTTTTAAGCTGTCCGTGTTCTTTTTCAAAGATTCATATTCATCATACGCAGTAAAATGTTCTATTTCTCCTTTTATTTCTAAAGGCTTCATTTCTTTTACTGTGTATTCTCCTAAGAATCGTTTGATTTTTCCGCAATCTTCTTTCACTATTTGAAGCTTTTTTAAAAGAAGTTTTTTATATTCTATTTCCTCTAACACTTCTTGTTCTTTCTCTTCTAATAATGATTTTATTCCCTCGATACTCTTACTCTTTCTTAATTCCTGAATTTTTTTTATTTCAATATCCATTTCCCTATAGAAATTTACCGTTGTTATATCATAAATATCAAACTGATTATATTTTCTATACCCATTTTCGATACTTTGCTTAGGCTTGACCAAATCTTTTTCCTCATAAAACTTCAAAGTATCCCTAGATACACCTAAAAATTTAGCGACTTGTCCAATTGTGTACATTATATTCTCCTTAATCATTGCTACTTAATCTTTTACATTCATACTACATATTCTTTAAACCATCGAATTTCCCTTCCAATAACCATATACTTACTACTTCCCACACTACATCTCATTTCCTTATTTCCCCTAAAAAAAGAGACACAGAGATTTCTCCCCATGCCTACTTATAGCTTTAAAAGTTAACTACTGAATATTTTTATTGCGCTCTAATTGGTTTTGAATTCCTGACCTATCAATTTGAATCCAATACTCTGCAATTTTTCCATCTTCTACTCTATACACCGCACTTGCTATTTGAATTATTGGGAGTCCTGTAGGTTGATATCCATCGATTTCTCCTAGATGCATACCTACTTGTTTCCAACGTACATATACTTTACTTCCTTGTACTAAAAATTCTTGAATTTCTAAAGAAAAATTACCGTATACTTCAATCATCTCTCTTACATGTTCAGTATAATCTTCAGGTGTTCTGCAAACTGTTTGTTCTTCTTCAGATACAATTTGATGTGCCAATACTTTTTCTGCCATTAATTGATTTGAATAGTCAGGATTATTCCCCGAACGTACTTCATCAAAAAATTTTCTAACAATTTGTTCTGGCGTCATTTTAAAACCCCCTTATTAAGAAATCCAATACTAATCATATCATAGTTTATTTGAATCTAACTATTAAAGTAAATTGATTCGTGTGTACAATTAAAAGACAAAATCTCTTCTTTCTTAAGAAATCCCAATTGTTTCCCCTGAATATTCATCATAACGATTATCTACTTCTTCACCGCATGAACGTAATGCACCGTCTCAAAAGCTTCTAAAAAATCGTTTCGTCCCTCAAAATATAATTTATTTATATCCTCTGGTGATAAGTGTTCATAAATGAGTAAACCGGACTTCTCTAACAGTGCTTCCATTTCGCGATAAGAAAAACATGATTTCATCGGTTCTCCGCCTACTTCAGCCATTTTCACCATGTTTTCAACTCGATTGGACAATCCTTTTTCCGTAAATAAGTTTTCATCAGGATAATCGAAAACGATGGAACTCCCTGCTGGAACCGACTCAAATAAACATTCTATTAAACTGGAAAGTTCCTCTTTCGTTAAATAATACGCAACACCTAAAAGACTAAAGAAAGTCTTTTTATTTTGAAATCCGTCATTGCGTAACTGTTCATAGGAAAATCCTTTCGTAAAATCCATCGAAACAAAATGAAGGTTATTTGGAATTTCAAATTCTGCTTCTTTCACTCTTACCTTCTTAGCCTGTTGCGTAGAAGGATGATCCACTTCAAATATTTCTATTTTATTTTCTAATTCTCGGTGTCTAAAACTGAACGTATCTAATCCCGCACCGAGTATGACGTATTGTTTTGCTCCTAGTGTAATTTCATGTAGTAATACTCGTTCACAATAGGCTGCACGTGCTAAAGGTGTTGGTGACAACTGAACTTGCGTAATCCATTTTAATATTTCTTTTGGATTGTCTTGAAACTTCTCTGCAATGTCTTTATTGAAAAAATGTATCCCTTGAACCATGTTCATTTCAATATTGTTACGTTCTTTTTGTGAAATTAAATCTTTAGCTACATAATCATCAAAGATTTTAGGACTATCAAATTCACTATGATATGCCCTTCCAAAAGCTGATACTAACGACGTTACACTTGCTTCACCTTGTTTCACGCACATACACTCTCCTTCATTTTCACAACAAAAATAGGGTCCCCTGGCCAGGAGAACCCTATTATACACCGTATTTTTATATTGGTAAATTATAGCATAAATAAGTTTTTTTGTCAAGTTTTCAACTCTCTTTAACACCTCGATAAATTGTATGTTTTCAAGAGGAAAATTGAAATTGCATACAGAATATTCCTATTTCATTGAACAGGTCCTTTTGAAAATAAAGAAAAAACACTCTAAGGTGCCTTTCTCCTACTTCATTTTTCATATCAATAGAGGATTTTTATCGGTTTTAATATTGAATATTCTAAATTATTTATTCATTCTTTTTTGAGCAGTATTAGTATCTTGAGATACTGGTATGTGTTCGGTAGCTCTAGATAAACCTGTTTTTGGCATATTAACATAGATTGCTTCAGAAGCACCTTTTTCTATTTGATAAGTTTCGTGAAAAACACCGACACTCCCATTATCTTTAATCTTATTATTGTATGATTTCCAAGCATATGAATGGTTTTCTCCGTGAGCATAGTTTACTAATTCGTCGAATCCCTTCCAGTATTGAATTAAAATTACTTTTCTCCAACTAAATAAGAATTCTGTATGTAAGAAACCCCATTGTGGGTTTTGATACAATTCTTTAATCATAGGTCCCATAGCATTAAAAACTGGTATCCACTTCCAAAATTCCAATAAGTTATTAATACGCATACCAATAATAAAAACAACAAATTCTTTATCCTTGCTATTGGCTATATGCCTGCCATTAAAAATTTTAGCTCCCACTTTAATCCCCACCTTTTTTATTATTAACAGCTATCATTAACATTTGCCCTAGATCTCCTTTTCGCCAGGAGCATTTCCATACTTCAGGGCTTTTTTAAAGCTTCAAATGATTGTTCCTTATGCTTCACCTCGAAAGGAATAAACGAAATTAAATTTCCTTCTAGATATATCTATTTCAATAACCATAGTATTGCTGCCTCCTTTCTAAACAGAATATTTTTAGTTCATTTGAGTTAAGACAACATCACATCATACTCCTTCATTTTCACAGCAAAAATAGGATTCTCCTGATTAGGAGAACCCTATTCTACACTTTTTTCTCATTGGTAAATTATAGAATAAATAAGTTTTTTGTGAAATTTTCAGCCCACTAACACTCCGACACTTTGTATATTCTCTGGCAGGGAAATTGTCGATTCACATCGAATATTCCAGATTATAACAATATATATGGAGGCCAATATGAAACGATTAGTCATTATTACCGTGGGAAAAACCCACAGTGGAAAAACTACATTTGCTAGAGAACTAGAAAAAGAGTTACCCCACTCTTTCGTTATGGATCAAGATAACCAAGCTGAATTTATTAACATGCATTATGAAAAATTACAGCCAACTGAAGGCCCTAATACATTTAAGCACAGTCTTTCGAAATTCATTGTTGATTATGCAAAAGAATATACAAATTTACACCTTATCATTTGCAACTCAAATAGAAGCCGGAACGGCCGGATGTATTTGCTAAATGAACTGTTTAAGAAAGAGGAATATGTACGCATACTCGTTCATTTTGACATTCCAGATGACGTACTTTATGAAAGAGTGGCTCGTAGTACACGAAATACGAATATCTTTAGAGGTAATTATTCTAGTTTCAAAGAAGTGTTAAATCGCCAACAAACTGAATCACTGCATGAAGATGTAGTAGACCCTGTAGAAAATGAGGCTGATTATTTGTTTGTTATTCGCAATAATAAGGATGTAAACTCTACTATAGAAGAAATTGTTCATCTTGCTGAAGATTTGTCTCCTATCCAAAAATAAGAGACTATAAGAATTACATAATCATAGATTATTATGCAAATACTTCCTCTGGGCATCACACATGGTATATAATGATATAATAATCTGCTTTTATATGCTCAATTTTACACAATAGAGTTCATTCATAGGAAAGAGGTACAAAAATATGAAAACAAAACAAACAATCGCTGCGTCTACACTAGCTTTAGCAATGATTGCGGGATCTACCCCTACTCATGCAGAAGTAAATGATGCTACTCCCCAGCAAAGTACTGGAGATCGATTAGCTGAAATTAAGCAACATAAACAAGAGTTAGATGCGAAATTGCAGCAGCACAAAGAAAATGTGGATCAAACATTAAATGAACTTAACCAAGTTAAGGAAAATGTTGATACAAAGGTTAACGAACTACATGAACGTAAACAAGTTGCAGATGAAAAAATTGGCGAGATTAAACAACATAAACAAGAGTTAGATGCAAAACTTCAGCAAGATAAACAGATTGCTGAGGATAAAATTGCTGAAATTAAAGAGCATAAGCAAACTGTTGATGAAAAGGTTAATGAGATTAAAGAACATAAACAAACTGTCGATGAAAAAGTGAATGAAATTAAGCAGCATAAAGAAAATATCGATGCAAAGGTTAATGAACTTAAGGAAGTTAAAAAACATGTAGATGAAACATTAGCTGAGTTAAAGAAAGCGAAACAAACTGCTGAGGACAAACTGGCTGAAATTAAAGAAAATAAGCCGAATACCGGTAACACGTTAGAGGAACTGAAGAAAATTAAACAAAATTTAGATAGTCTTTCATCTAACTTAGAACTAGCTAAACAAGATGTGAAAAACAAACTGGCTGAGTTACAAGAGACTAGACAGGACTTAATAAATAAATTGAACGAAATCAAACAAGCGAAACAAACTGTTTCAGACGATTTAACAAAGAAAAAACAAGACTTAGATATTAAAATAAACGATTTTAAACATACTGAGAAGAAAATCGATGACAAATTAGCTGAAGTCCATACAACGAAGCAAAATGTAGATAACAAAATTAATGAAGTATCTCAATCGAAACAAACAGAAACAAAAACTGGTACTACAAATACAAACAACAATGCTAGAGAACTTCCTAACGCTGGTAGTGAAGAATCAAATAATATGGCTTTAGGCATGTTATCTGTACTAGGCGGCGTTTTATTACTTGCGCGTAATAAAATTAAAAGTTTTTTATAAGGCAGTTATAATTTATTTTATATAATATACGGTCTCTTCCTTAAGAACCATTGCATCGGCTTCTTAAGGAAGAGACCAAATATATGTAAGTTTATGGACTAACTATTCTTCTAAAATAGAACTCTCTCTATCCACATATCATTTTTGTAATGGCAGACCTTTTACTTTTCCACTATGATACTACAAAAAACAAATACATTTATCAAATTCCAAACTTATATTCGTTCCTTATGCTTTAACAAAACAAGAAAACTTTCACTCGTACTGTAATTCACTCACCTAAGTCATGTTGATAGGAAAATGTACAATTCTTTAACAAAGTTAACTCTCAATTCATACACTACTAATAGAACTTGTGTAGCAATAAAATTTTCCAAATCATCTAGACTGCCACATATTCACCCTCTACTAGTGCCTACAGGATATTTTCATCCTCCCTCCCATAAAGTCCTTATTCTTCTAATTACTACATGACCATGTTCCCTGGCTACATTAGAACGACATCTATAAAATATTTATAAGGAGTGAAATAAATGGGTTCAACAAAGCTCACAGGACGAGTAATTTACAAAGGAGATCCAGGCTATTTAGAAGCTATTAAGAATTGGAATCCTTACGTTGATGTCTTCCCCCTCGTCTTTGTTTTTGCACAAAATTCAAATGATGTCAGTAACGCCATTAAATGGGCTCGCGAAAATCATGTTCCCTTACGTGTCAGAAGCGGTCGGCATGCGCTAGATAAAAATCTTTCTGTAGTAAATGGCGGCATTGTTATCGATGTAAGTGATATGAACAAAGTTAGTTTAGATAAAAAGAATGGTATAGCAACCGTTCAAACTGGAATTCACGTCGGTCCACTTGTAAAAGGACTAGCTAGGGAAGGTTTCATGTCACCGTTTGGAGATAGTCCAACAGTTGGAATTGGTGGCATTACAATGGGCGGTGGATTTGGAGTAGTCTCACGAACAATCGGTCTAATAAGTGATAACCTTATTGCTTTGGAAACAGTAGATGCGACAGGCCGAATCATTCAAGCAGATCTATGTTGCAATAAAGATTTATTATGGGCTTCTAGAGGTGGTGGTGGTGGAAATTTCGGATACAATACTGAATATACATTGAAGCTTCACCGTGCCCCTAATACTGCCACAGTCTTCAATATCATTTGGCCATGGGATCAGTTAGAAACTGTTTTCAAAGTCTGGCAAGAATGGGCTCCTTTTGTAGACTCACGATTAGGATGCCTACTTGAAATCTACAGCAAAATAAATGGACTTTGTCATGCAGAAGGTATATTTTTAGGTTCAAAAAACGAGCTTATAAACTTATTAGAACCTTTAACAAGTGCTGGAACTCCAACACAAATTGTTATAGAAGAATTGCCCTACCCAGCCGCTATAGATTTCTTAGATCCGGATGAGCCAATCCCTGGTCGCTCTGATCAGAGCGTTAAGTTTTCTTCGGCTTGGGCACTTAACCTTTGGCCGGAAGAGCCTATTTCAATTATGAAACAATTTTTAGAAGAAGCTACTGGAACAGAAGCTAATTTCTTTTTTATTAATTGGGGAGGTGCTATAAGTAAAGTACCTAGCAATAAAACAGCTTTCTTTTGGCGTAGCCCATTATTTTATACGGAATGGACTGCTAGTTGGAAAGATAAGTCCGAAGAGGCTGCAAATCTAGCATCAGTTGAAAGAGTACGCCAATTAATAAAACCTTATGTAACTGGTTCTTATGTTAATGTTCCAGATCAAAACATCGAAAATTTCGGACAAGAATATTACGGATCAAACTTTGCTAAACTTCGGAAAATAAAAGCAAAATATGACCCTGAAAATCTATTCCGTTTTCCACAAAGTATACCACCCTCTTCCTCTTGTTAATGCATGACAAAATAAATAAAGCCTCTTTAATTTAAATAGAAAAAGGAACTCTTACAATCGTAAGAGTTCCTTTTTCATCATACCAATTTTCCATCTCTAAGCGTCAATATACGATCACATACATCAAGCATTCTTTCATCATGTGTAATCATAATTGCTGCTTTTTGGCTTTCTTTCACTTCACGTTTCATCATTTCAACGACTTCACGAGCACGTTTTGAGTCTAAGCTTGCAGTTGGTTCATCAGCTAATATTAAATCTGGGTTGTTCATGAAAGCACGAGTGATTGCTACCCTTTGTTTTTCCCCACCAGATAGTTGATTTGGATAGTGATTTTTTCTTTCTCCTAATCCAAATGCCGCTAATAAGTGATCCGCACGCTTTTCAGATTCTTGTTTGTTTTCTTTTTTTAGCTTTGCAATGTAAAGCAATTGTTCTTTTACATTTAAATATGGAACAAGATTTGCGAACTGGAAAATGAATCCGATTTTTTTCAAACGAATGTCTGTCATTTCCTTTTCTGATAACTTCGTAATATTTTGCTCACGAATGTAAATATCCCCTTTTGACGGTGATAGTAAAGCACCCGCGATTGATAATAACGTACTTTTCCCTGATCCAGAGGGACCGACGATTCCGATAAACTCTCCAGCTTTCACATCTAGCGACATCGGATGAAGGGCTGTTACTTCTGTATTCCCTTCTCCGTACACTTTACTCACTTTGTCTAATTTTAATAATGAAGTCATTACATCCCGCCTCCAATTGCTTCTAATGCATCAACTTTTAATACTTGATATAACGAAATAAGTGTTCCTAAAATACTAATTACGATAAAGATTGCTGCATATTGTGCAATCATCGGTGTTGTTAATAAGAACGGCATACCTGCTGGTAAAATTTGTTCTAACCCTTGTACAAGAACAATACTGATTATCATCGCCACGACTGATAAGAATAACGCCTGTACGACTAAGCTATTTGCTAAATAAGAATTTTTCGTACCGATTGCTTTTAATACACCTAATTGCTGTGTTTTTTGTAATGTAATTACGTAGAAGAATACACCAATTAGTAACGCTGCGATAACAAGTAAGAACGCAATAATCATCGTTAATGTTCCTTGTTCTTCTTTAAATCCTGGAATACTTTGTAATACTTCTTTTTTGTCGATAACATGTGCATTTTTAATGTCTTTATCTGTATTAAGTGCAATTGCACTATAATCTTTTTGGTTTGGTTGAGAGATAGAGCCCCATACGTCTTCATTTACATAAACGACTGGTGTATGGCTAAACATTTGATCTTTCGTAAATCCAACGATTTTAAATTCTTTCTTTGAAACAGGATCAATAATTGTATCTCCAATATCGATTCCTTTTTCTTTAATTGATTCATCAGCAACCATTTCATTGTTTGCTGTACCTAATTTCTCACCTTTTACAATTTTCGGTTCTAAAAATGAATCACGTTCACTTGAGAAAATAGCAACATCCACTTTTTTTGAACTATCTTTCTTTTCATAAGTTGAAATTTTTACACGAAACGGAACGGCCTCTTTCTCGCCTACTTGATTTACTACGTTATCTACATCATCTTGCTTAATTTGTGAACGAAGTAATTTATTTTCCGCATCATCCGCTAGTACAAATTTATTTGCCTCCATATTTTGAATCGATGAAGCATTATCATATGATAATCCATTTGCTAATCCTGAAATTACAAGGACTAAAAATGATAATAACACCATAATAAGTCCGATTAATCCATATCTTAATTTTGATTGTTTTAATTCACGCAGAGCTAAAAACATTTCGCTCGCTCCTTCCTATTACTTTCTATGCACTTATAATAAAAAAGAAATATGAACGGAATATGAACAGAAGATTACATTGTGAAAAATAAATTTTCTGAAAGTATTGAAAATAAATAAAATCCTTGATACAATTCAGTCAAATAATATTGACCGAGTAATTTAATTCGAGGAGCTGATTACGTTGAAGCCCATGTTAACACTAACTACTTATAGCCAACTAAAAGCAATGAGCGATCCACTACGAGTCGAAATGATGATGCGTCTATGTGAACGTCCTTATACAGGACAACTACTATCTGAAAAATTCGGCATTTCAAGGGCGAAAATTCATTATCATTTAAAAGAATTAGAGAAAAATGGTTTTATAGAAATCGTATATACAGAAGAGAAAAATGGCATCGTTCAAAAGTTTTATCAATCTGTTGCTAAAGGCTTCACTCCTGCCGCAGATCTATTACCTCATTTAGAAATATTAAGCGAATCAGGTCGCCAAATCTTTTTACAAATGACAGAAAGAACGAAAAGCCATATTCTCGCTGCACCAGAAGAAGCTTTTACATTACGAAAAGTAAGCGAAGACCCGTCTGAGTGGAATTACGTTTCGTCCTGCTGGGAGTTTGATGCAACGCCAGAACAATTTCAAGTGTGGGTGAAAAAGTTTCATGAATTAATGGCTGAATTAAATGAGATCGCAAAAGACGCAGATAAAGATCCAAATAGTAAATCTTATTACATTTCTACTACTGCACTACAAATCGATGAACGAGCGATGCAGCGCTTTGTGAAAAAAGAAGAAAAATCGTAATACGATTTTTCTTCTTTTTTCACAAACGGTCAATTTTATTTTACCAAATAAAATTTTTATAAAGGAGTAGATTAAATGGACATATTGAAAAACCGGAATTTCCTCTTATTATTTTTAGGAAGAATTTTTACCAACATAGGAGATAGCTTATATTACGTAGCAGCGATGTGGCTCGTATATGAACTTAGTGGTAATCCTTTTTATTCTGGATTGGCTGGTTTCCTTACATTATTACCTTCTGCATTACAATTTCTTACTGGTCCATTCGTTGATAGATGGTCAATAAAAAACACCCTCGTCATCACACAAGTTCTGCAATGCATTCTTATTTTAATCATTCCTATTACACACTACTTCGACCTATTAACAGTACAACTACTACTCATCATTATGCCAATCGTAGCCTTTATCGAGCAATTCGCCTATCCCGCACAGTCAAAAGCTTTACCACTTCTACTTCATAAAACACAATTATTAAAAGGGAACTCTCTCTTTTCATTTGCGTATCAAGGCATTGATTTAATTTGCACGACTCTTTCTGGAATATTAGTAGCACTATTTGGCGCCATTACTTTATATGTAATCGACTCTTTTACATTCGCGATTACTGCCCTTTTGTTCTTTTCATTAAAAATGCCAAAGCAAACAGAAACGAGCACATCACTTTCAACTAAACAATATTTTTCTGATTTAAAAGAAGGTTTTTCAATCGTCTTCCGTTCCTTAATGGGCGTATTCTTAATCGGTTCCGTTGTTGCCAATTTTTCAATCGGTATGACGATGGCAATACTCCCTTCTTTCGCTGATTCTTTAGGCGGTGTGAAATCATACGGCTTCTTCTTAGCTGCTATATCAGCAGGTAGTTTAATTGGAGCATTATTAAGTTCATGGGTTGGTAAACGTAATGTTGGCCGTGTCTCTATTATTGGCTTTGCGACTGGTGCTATCTTTTGGTTTCTCTCTACGATTGTACCGTTTCAATGGCTGTCTATTTTCTTATTTGGCCTAGCTTGGATACCAATTGGTGCCACGAATATATTATTTGCGACAATTAGTCAAATTGTAATTCCAAATCAATATATTGGACGTATCAACTCAGTCATGCGAAGTATGGGCACAATTGCGATGCCTTTCGGTTCTTTAATTGGCGGATACACTGCAAATGTATTTAGTAGCCAGCTCATTTTCGCGCTCGCTAGCATCGGTATTTTATTTATTTCTCTCGTATGGCTACTTCATCCGAAATTACGTTCATTGCCGAAAGCTGATGAAATTACAGCTGATACTTTTGGAGTGCGGTTTAAGGAAGAACGTGGGAAAGGTGCGGCTTTATAGCAAAAAGAAGACAATTTCCATTGTGAAATTGTCTTCTTTTTCATTTATTTAGGAAGTTCAACCCGAACAGTAGTCCCTTCCCCTTTCGTACTATATACCGAAACGGTTCCTTGATGCAGTTCAACAATTTTCTGTACGATCGATAATCCTAAGCCGCTTCCTTCCACGTTCCTTGCCCTTGCTGTATCTACTTTGTAAAAGCGATCAAAAATACGATCCATTTCTTCTTTTTCCATACCAATTCCATTATCTGATATAGAGATTATAACGCTAGACTCTAATTCTTCTACAACAAATTCAACGGTCCCGCCATCGTTTGAAAACTTAATGCTATTCGTAAAAATATTACTCCATACTTGATGAAGTAAGTTTTCATCACCTTGTATAGTGATATTAGGTACATCAAATTCAACGGCGATATCTTTTTCACGCCATTTCCATTCAAGCATAAAAATGACGTCTTTAATTTGCTTTTGTAAGTGAAACTCTTTAATTTGTAGAACTTTCTCTTCTTTATCTAATGAAGCGAGCGTAAGTAACTGTTTACATAAACTAGACATCCGCTTACTTTCTCCCTCAATAATTTTCAAGTAACGTTTTCTTTCCTCTTCACTCATATTCTCCGATTGTAATGTTTTCGAAAAACCTTGTATCGAAGAAAGTGGCGATTGGAATTCATGAGAAACGTTAGAAACGAACTCTTGTCTCATTTGATCTAATTCTTTTATACTCTTCGTCATTTTTTGAAAATTAGTTGCTAGCGTACCAATTTCATCTTTTCGATTTTCATCTAATTCAATATCATATTCACCACTTGCAATCTTTTTGGTAGCTTTCGTAAATGTTCGAATAGGACGCACAATATACCCTGCTGCAATCGCTATAAAAATGATACTTAATACAACGATGAAACCAAGTAACACCGCTAGAAAAATTCTCATCTCACCAAATTGTTGCTGAATGTCAGGACGAATGAATAAAGCGTATTGTTTATCACCATGTTTTAACGGGACACCTACACTATTAATTAATTCATTATCGAAAAATCCTGTAATAAACAGGCGGGTTGGATATGTGGAAACACCATTATACGTTTCACCTTGCAGTACTTTATGAACTGTAGCATCACTAATTGTTATCTTACGAAACGCATTCCCGATGCGCTTTCCATTCTTTTGGTCATCTACAATATAAATTTCATATCCTAATTTCGCAATTGACTGTAAGTATGCCTCTTTATTTTCTTCACTTTGTTTTTCGTATAATGATTTTACTTCCTCAGCATACATTAAAATCTTTTCACTATTGTACGGTTTTAACTTCACTTGATAGTACACATTTGTTAATAAAAAACCGATAATACTACTAAGTAGCATAATCCCGACCGTCATAAAAACAAATCTAGAATACAATGATTTCATCTTATTTCAACTCCAACTTATAACCGAGTCCACGTACTGTTGTAATTTGAAAATCATCTGTTCGTTTTGAGAAACGATCTCTCAGTCGCTTCACATGAACATCGACTGTTCGTTCATCCCCTTCAAAATCCATTCCCCATACTAATTCAATTAATTCTTCTCTCGAGAATGTTCTTCCAGGATAACTAGCAAGTTGCGATAATAATTCAAATTCCTTCAGCGGTAATAAAATCGTCTGACCGTTACACTTCACTTCAAACCCTTTTCGATCAATTGTCGTCCCGTGCAGCGTAATAATATCAGCACTCAGCATTTGATAACGGCGCAATAATGCTTTCATACGGAAAATCACTTCAGCTGGTTCAAATGGCTTTACAATATAATCATCCGTGCCAGAAATGAATCCTTTTTCTTTATCAACTAACTGATCTTTTGCAGTTAATAAAATAACAGGTATATCATGATACTTTCGAATTTCTTCACACAACGTATAGCCATCAATAAATGGCATCATAATATCCACTATCGCAAGGTGAATATTTTCTTTCTCTAATATCCCTTGAGCTACCTTTCCATCTTCAGCCTCAAAAACTTTAAAACCCTCTTTTTGTAAATGGTAATGTAATAACTCTCTAATATGCTTGTCATCATCAGCTAATAAAATATGTATCATCTTCATTAAACCCTCTCTTGTTCATCCTTCTACATCCTTACATTAAGAAACAATTGGATTTTTTGCAAGAAAAAGAAAAACAATTACAGCATTAATTTTTTCATGGCAATGAGCTAAATTTTAAAATCCATAAAGTGAAATTATTGAGGTTATCAAAGATACTACGCATTAGAACCGCAATACAGTACAACAGATCGTATGATAATGTAGCTTTGGAATAAAGGTTCATAAATAATACCTACAAGCCAATATTTTACGATAAATAAAAAGAATCCATTTTGAAATAGATTTTAAATAGAATAAACTAAGAAGAGGATATTACGTTCAATATATGAGCATATATCCTCTTTTCTTATAAACATTAGATTACTTATACCGATAATAAAAATAAAACTCTATATGTATACCGGATTCAGAAAAGTTTGTATAATTTAGGTAGCTAACGCATCTCATAACGGAAAGCGTTGTGAGGTCTTTAGACTGAGCGTTAATTTTTTTAGGGGTGAAGTGCTATGAGAGTACAAGAGGTTCTCATAGAGAATAACAACAAAGGACACATATTACTGGATGATTCCCTGTAATAAATCATTTAGGAGGTGACAATTATTAATGAAACAACAAGAACGTATTATCTTTCGTGAGGTTCAGCGACCACAACAAATTTGGGCATGGATACTCATATTGGGGATCGCCGCACTGATGTGGTATGGATTCATTCAACAAATTATCCTTGATACCCCGTTTGGAGATAAACCAGCTCCCAATGGTGTGTTAATTGCTTTGTGGTTGTTTTTTGGGATTGCCTTTCCTGTATTAATGCTTGGGGTATTGAAACTGATCATAGAGGTCCGTGAAAAAGGTCTTTATGTTCGTTTTGTTCCTTTTCATTTTCAATATAAACAGTACCTTTTCAAAAATATACGTCACTATGAAAGCATTACTTACAGTCCACTAAAAAGATTCGGAGGATGGGGAATTCGTTTTAACCTTAAAGGTGAAAAGGCCTATAACATGAATGGAAAGAAAGGTATAGAGTTAAAGTTGAAATATAACACAGTGGTAATCGGCACTCAAAAACCGGACGAATTAAAAAAAGCATTGGACTCGGCACAAAAAGCATAATTAAAATTAATCGTCAACAAACGGGCATCATTGTGGAATAAGAAAGGACATTACATATTAGTCATATAAAATATATAATGTCCTTGAATTTATTTGTTTTTTTAAAATTTAGGTCTTGATAATTAAGTGCTCAAAATAGATTCTCATATTTTCGCATTAAGATTATTTCAATAAAAAATATTGCTCATTTTCTGCCTTTTTAAAAACTAATTCTAACTCTTATTAAGCCTTAGAAATATCAACAAATCCTTCTCCAAATACGTCACGAACATCGTGTATAGCGATGAACGCAGCCGGATCCGTAGTTTGAACAATCCGTTTTAGCTTCACTACTTCTTGCTTATTAATAACAATATAAAGAATTTCCTTCGGAGTTTTCGTGTAATAGCCATGACCTGAGTACACGGTAACCCCTCTGCCCATTAAGGTAGTCACCTTCCCGGCAATTTCATTCGGATTATCAGAAATAATCGTAATGGCTTTCTTCGGATTTAAACCTTCAATTACAAACTCCATCACTTTCGTTGCTACATATAGCATAATAATTGTTATCATCAGTTTTTCTGCACCAATGATGAAATAAGATGAAAACGCAACAATTAAATCGAAGAACAGTAGACCGTAGCTAATGCTCCATCCTAAATATTTATGCGTCATCCTTGCTAAAATGGTAGTACCTGCTGTTGTTCCGCCAACACGAATGATTAGACCAATCCCGCATCCTATAAATATTCCTCCGAAAATGGCATTTACCAGCATTTCATCCGAAGCAATAGTCCAGCCTTCTGTCAAATGAAGAAATAGCGAGTTAGTAACTACAGCAATGATCGTATAAATTGTTGTTATCTTATTCAAAAATTTATAACCGGCTATTAACAAAATCGCATTTAAAATTAAGTTGACTAAGCCTGGTGACCACTCAAATAAATAGTAGGTAATAATCGTGATACCCGTTACTCCACCCTCACCAAACTCGTTCGGAATAACAAACAAATTCACACCTAACGCAAAAAGAAATGCACCAATAATAATAAAAATAATGTCTGTCGTTCTTTTTTTCATACAGTACCTCACTTCTTATGTAAATATTTATTCAAGTTTAAACTCCCACCATTATATCGTGGAATATTCAAATCGAACAGTGGTCTTTTTTTATTTTAATATAAGATAATAAACAAACTTTAATCCTATATCCACATGTAATTAAAACAGTAAAACAACTTTATTTATTATGTACTACAAATAAAGTTTTGATTTCACACGCAATTCACTCTTAAAAATGAATATGTACACTGACTCGCACAAACTTCGAATAAAAAACAAATATGCGAAGCCATAGAATAGACTTCGCATCAAGCATTTGATCCCAGAGATTTATATGAGATTTTATATTCATACATTCCAGAAATAAATTTACTTATCTTTCTCCATATATTTTTTAATCTTTCGTTCTTCCCACTCTTTTCCGAATATCCCAAATGGAAAAGTTGTCAAACCGTGTATAACGATACCGATCCCCCAACCTCCCAGTGGATATAAAAACCATAATTCACTTGAATCAGAGCTTATATTTATAAAAAAAAGCATTAAGTTAACTAGTATATAAACCGTTAAATGAATGTAAAACGCTTTTAAATTCTCCACCCTTTTTTTAGCTCGTAAATAAATCTCATCTCGCTCCACCCTTAAACACCTCTTCCATTATTGTATTTTTTAAACTCGCTCCGATTTAAACATCATATTCTAATCGAAAATCCCTTATTCTCAAAAAAACACAAAATAAAAAATACCCATCAAATTGTCATACACATGATAATTTGATGGGTACTGCGTGATACATTTAGTTTTTACATTTATTGTTTGGAGTAAATTGCAAATAACGACTTATACTCGCCTTATTAAGACCAAATCCAAACATCATCATTATTTTCAACGTTGTTCTTTACTTCATGAACTTTTTCAATATGATCCGTTGTGTTGTAGTTAATAGAAATTCCGCCCCAGCCCACATACTTCATATCAATTTTTACTTTCTCACCCGTATTAAATACTTGTCCCTTTGTTAAGAAAACATCAATAATAACTTTCTTACCGTTTAGCGATGGATACTCAACTACGACATATTTAGTAGAACCGTCTCCTTCATCTTCCATCGTTCCTACTTTTGATACTTCCCCAATTACATAATCAGGAGAACCGTCTTCTTTCATGTGCATACCCAATTTATTTGAAGTATTTTCAACTGTATTTGCAATCATATATTCCGTAAAATTACGCATCATAGATCCAGTAGCTTTTACTTCATCCCCTACTTTCACATTTGAAAGTGAATCAATATAAACACTAACAGGTTCTTCGTATTGCTTAGATTTAACGATAATCACACCATTATCCACTTCTACTACTCGCCCTTCTAACATCGAGAAATTTGATTCAATAGAAGCTGCACTCACTTTTGTTACTTCTAATCCTGGTAAGTTCGTTCCTGATAATGCTGCGATTCCTAAAGCACCTGCTAAAATTATTTTTTTTATACCCATATGTAACATCTCCATTCATGCTGATTTTATTTTTTGATTGGATACGACCAACCTGTAACCATTATAGTTACAGGTTAGAAGGAATAGCAACCATCTTTCTCATGCAATGTTGCATACTGTGATTTTTAAATATGAATCGATTATTCCTATATTCAACACTAATGCTAAATTCTTGAATATCAGCAGGTAAACGGATTGATGATGAAGAAAATAATGTCATGCATCATATTTTTTCAATTAATCGTAGTTCATTACATTATGTAGGAGCGGAGTTAAAATGTTAATAAAACCAAACAGATTACAGCCCGGAGATATTGTGGCAACAGTAAGCCCTTCGTGGGGAGGAGCAGGTGATTCTGAGCTAAGATGGCGTTATGAGCAAGGAGTAAGAAGATTAGAAGAAGTTTTTGGTCTTACGGTTATTCCAATGCCAAATAGTTTAAAAGGCAGCGAATATCTTTATAACAATCCAGGGGCTCGTGCAGAAGATATAATGACAGCATTTAAAGATACGCGCGTTAAAGCAATTATTGCGAATATTGGCGGAGAAGATAGTATCCGTTTACTTCCTTATATAGATTTTAATGTGATACGTGAAAACCCGAAAATTTTTATGGGGTACTCTGACGTTACCGTTTCACATTTATTTTGCCATAAAGCAGGTCTTTCCTCTTTTTACGGTCCAGCAATTTTGACCGATTTTGCCGAAAATGTAGAGATGGATCCATATACAATTGAAATGGTGAATCGAACTCTCTTTTCAAATGAAACTATTGGCGAAATTCAACCAGCTAATGAATGGACAAGCGAGCGTTTAGAATGGATAGAGTCGAATAAAAATCAAAGGCGTACTATGCAGCACAACAATGGCTATGAGGTACTTCAAGGCTCTACTACTGTACAAGGACGTTTAATTGGTGGTTGTATTGAAGTGCTCGAATTTGCAAAAGGAACGGCGCTTTGGCCTGAGAAAAAATATTGGGAGAATAGTATTCTCTTCTTTGAAACTTCTGAAGATCATCCAGAACCAAGTTATATAAAATATTGGCTTCGAAACTATGCAGCACAAGGCATTCTGCAAAAAGCAAAGGGAATCATTTTTGGTAAACCAAAAGATGAACAATATTATGAAGAATATAAACATGAAATACTGAAGGTTATGAAGGAAAATAATTTAGAGAATTTACCAGTTCTTTATAATTTAAATTTTGGTCATACCGAACCGAAGTTTATTTTACCTTACGGCGCGATGGCAGAAATCGATTGTAATAATGGATCTTTCTATGTTTTAGAAAGTGGAGTGGAATAAAGTGAAACTTAAAATAAGTGTGGGGGGTTCCCCCACACTTATTTTACTTGCTTCCTTCGCCTACTGATTAAAGAATAATCCCAGAAAAACTCCCCTTCAATACTTCTTTTTCAAGTTGGTTCATACATGTAAACATCGCAATAATCTTTGTACGATTTTTTTCATCGGGTTCAAATTGTTCAATTGTTACGTCACAACGAATTGTATCACCGCTAAAAACGGGGCGTAAAAATTCAAAATCCATTTTACGAGCCAATACATTATAATCACCACCAACTTTTGTAGGCAATGTTGATGTTAAAAGACCTTGTACAACAAATCGTCCTTGTTCATCTGGTGTAACATGGTGGATTCCCTCATCTTTAGATACTTCCGTAAATAACACAACATCTTCTTTTGTAAAAGTTCGTTCAAAGGTGATTTTTTCGCCTACTTGCAATTTCATCCATACCCCTCCTCAAAAACTCTTTTAAAATAAGAAAAACCGAAACTAAAATCATTTCGGTTTTTCAAACTAATGAAGTCTATATTTACTTTAAAGAATGAACAAACAACCCACTGCGCAGTTTCGGCTCAAACCACGTTGATTTTGGCGGCATTACTTCTCCAGCGTCTGCGATTGCTAATAAATCATCCATTGACGTCGGATATAACGCGAATGCAGCTTTATATGCACCGCTGTTCACAAGACGTTCTAGTTCTTCTAGCCCACGGATTCCACCGACAAAATCGATGCGTGAATCAGATCGCGGATCATGTATTTCAAGCACTTGGCTTAATAAATGATCTTGCAGGATAGATACATCTAAACCTCTAACGAGATCATTCGCATCAAATGTTTCCTCTTTCACAGTAAGCTTATACCACTTCTCGTTTATATACATGCCAAATGATTTTGGCTCATTTGGTTTATACGGTGAAACAGTTGCTTCTTCTACATAAAAGTACTGCGCGATTTGCTTTAAAAACTGTTCTTCAGATAAGCCATTTAAATCTTTCACAACTCGGTTATAGTCCCAAATTGATAATTCATCGTGAGGGAATAAAACGGATAAGAAGAAGTTAAATTCCTCTTCTCCTGTGTAATTCGGATATTGTTCTCTTCGCATAAGTCCTACTTTTGCAGCTGATGCAGAGCGGTGATGTCCATCTGCAATGTACAAGTTAGGAATATCTTCAAATTCATTTACTAAAGTGGCAATTACATCTTCATCTTCAATCTTCCAAGCAACATGCTCCACACCATCTTCCGCTGTAAATGTATAGATTGGCGCATGTTCTTCTTTCCAGCTTGCAATTAAACGCTTCACTTCTTCTTTTGTACGGTACGTTAAAAAAATAGGACCCGTATTTGCATCACACACATCTACGTGACGAATGCGATCTAGTTCTTTTTCATGACGCGTTCTTTCATGTTTTTTAATTGTATCATCTTCATACTCGTCAATCGATGTACAAACAACAAGACCTGACTGAGTTCTTCCTTGCATCGTCAGTTCATAAATGTAAAGCGCTGACTCTTCATCTTGAACGAACACTTCTTCTTGTATAAATTGCTTTAAATTTTCACCCGCTTTTTCATATACGCGATCATCGTATGGTGAAAGTGCCGGGTCTAAATCAATTTCTGCTTTGTCAACGTGTAAGAATGAATATGGATTTCCTTTTACAACCTCTCTTGCTTCTTCACTATTTAATACGTCATACGGTAAAGCTGCGACTTCCGCTGCTTTTTCTTCTACTGGACGAATGGCCCGAAACGGTCGGATTTTTGCCAAGTTTCTCTCTCCTTTACACAATCATTCGAACGGCTACAACACCTGTAATTTTGCTTATATTTTCCACAATATTCTCTTTTATTATATCATCAATTCCGTTATCAATATCAATCATTGTGTATGCCCAAGAATGTTTACTACGATTAATCATATCCGCAATATTAATATGATGTTCTGCTAAACATCCTGTAATTTGTCCTACCATGTTCGGAACGTTTTGATGCATTATTGTAATACGTTTCTTTCCTATATAAGGCAGTTCGACGTTTGGATAGTTTACTGAATTACGAATATTTCCTGTCTCTAAATATTCACGTAATTGACGTGCTGCCATGACCGCACAATTTTCTTCCGATTCAGATGTAGATGCACCAAGGTGAGGCGTCGCTGTTACATTTTTCATCTTTATAACATTTTCATTCGGGAAGTCCGTTACGTAATGTGTAATAATATCTTCTTCTAACGCTTTTTGAAGAGCATTTTCATCTACAAGTTCTCCTCTTGAGAAATTGAATAGACGCATACCTTTTTTCATCTTCTCTACAGCGTGTTCACCAATAATTCCCTTCGTTTGATTCGTAAGAGGAATATGCAGTGTAATATAATCACATGTTGCAAAAATTTCATCTAAACTAAATGCTCTTTGTACATGTGTAGAAAGGCGCCAAGCTGTTTCAACTGAAATGTAAGGATCATATCCGACAACGTCCATCCCTAAAGCTAACGCATCGTTTGCAACTAAAGCACCGATTGCGCCAAGTCCAATAACCCCTAAACGTTTCCCTGCAATTTCTGATCCAACAAATTGTTTTTTTCCTGATTCAACAAGCTGAGGTACTTCTTCACCCTCTAAATTTTTCGTCCAGCTTACTCCATTAATAATATTACGTGAAGACATAATAAGGCTGGCGATAATGAGTTCCTTTACTGCATTGGCATTAGCTCTTGGTGTATTAAATACTACAATCCCTTTTTCTGTACATCGCTCGACAGGAATATTATTTACACCAGCACCAGCTCTTGCAATCGCCTTTAAGTCTTTTGAAAACTCTTCTTGATGTAAAGAATAGCTGCGAAGTAAAATGCCATCTGGGTATTCCATTCTATCCCCTACTTCATAACGCTCTCCGCTAAGCACTTGCAAACCTTTTTCTGCAATTTGATTTAACGTCTGAACACGAAACATATCCCCATCTCCCTATCTATTTTCAAGCTCAAATTCCTTCATATAATCTACTAATTGCCCAACACCTTCGACTGGCATCGCATTATAAATACTAGCGCGCATACCACCTACTGAGCGATGTCCCTTTAGCGTAATGAAACCACGTTCTTTCGCTTTTTGTAAAAACTGATTGTTAAGCTCTTCTGACGGTGTTGTAAACGGAATATTCATAAGTGATCGATACGTGGGATCAACTGGTGAAGTAAACAATTTAGATTCATCTAAAAAATTGTAAAGAAGTGAAGATTTCATTCTATTTTGTTCTTCCATCGCAGATACCCCGCCTTGTTCTTTCAACCACTCTAGTACAAGTTTTGCTACGTAAATACTAAAGGTGGGCGGTGTATTATATAGGGAGTTATTTTTACTGTAAGTTTCATAGTTTAACATTGTAGGACAAAAACGATCTGCCCCACCAATTAAATCTTTTTTTATAATTACAATCGTTAAGCCCGCTGGCCCTAAATTCTTTTGCGCACCCGCATATATGAGGCCAAACTTCGTAACATCATATTGTTCTGATAAAATATTTGAGGACATATCCGCAACAAGCGGCACTGTTTCTAAATGTGGTATATCCACATACTTTGTCCCCTCAATTGTATTATTAGTTGTTATATGTACATAATCTAGTTTTTCATCACTTCGTAAATCAGCCATTTTAGGAATCGTAGTAAACTTCTCTTTTTCAGAAGAAGCAATCACTTGTACTTCTCCTACTTTTCCGGCTTCTTGCAGTGCCTTTTTAGACCATGAACCTGTCAGTACATACCCAGCTTTTTTATACGTGCTCATTAAATTTAACGGTATCATAGAAAATTGTAATGACGCACCACCTTGTAAAAATAAAACTTCATATCCATTAGGAATGTTCATTAATTCACGAAGTAAGCTGCTTGCCTCATCAATAATACTTTGGAAATAAGAAGATCTATGGCTCATTTCCATAACAGACATGCCTGTCCCGTTATAATTTACAAGCTCCTTTTGCACTTTCTCTAAAACTGGCAAAGGGAGTATAGATGGTCCTGCTGAAAAATTATACACTCTCTCCATCACCCAGATAACCTCCCTATTTCTCATTTTTATTATTTTTTAAACTTTCTGAATTATAACCTATATACAATACACGGTCAATTTGTTTTCCGTTATTACGGCGCAAGACGCGCTGGAATCGCTTGCAAGTGCAAACACTTTTTTATAAACATACAAAAAAGTGTTAAGTACATAATCGTACTTAACACTCTAGTAATAAAGTATAATAGCTACTTACTCGTAAAGAACCGATCGAAAATTTGATAAATAGCTGAAAGACCAAAGAGCCAATAAATAGTATCCACAAGCGCCGGCATAGAACCAAACCATTTCTCAACTACATTATAATCTAACGCTACAAACAACCAATTCAAACCGCCAAGAATCACCAAAATTACTGTAAGGTATGACAAAAATTTCATTATGATTGCCCCCTAGGTGATAAGATGGTGAAAGGCCTTTCACTAAAATATATGTAGCCGATTCTAAAACTTACCTACTTTATAAAAATTATTTTTTATACCAGCCATTAATAACTGTCTCTGCTTCTTTACTATGTATTTGATATGAATGATTACTATCATTAGATCCGATAAACCAAATTGAAAAACCTTTAAAATACGGCTTCGATTCTAATACATCTCGGTAAGCACGCCACCCGTTAAATTGTACATCTTTTGAAAACACATTCGTAACATCTGGGTTCCACGGGTTTTGTAGTCCAATTTCACGCGCCGGTACGTTAAATCCACCAAAGTACACTGGCTTTCCTGTTGCTTTATGTAATTGTTCCAGTTGCTGAACAACATTTTGGCCACGATTATATACTGTCGTCGCAAATAAACTTTGTTTTACTTCTTCGTATGATGGATTTCTTTTCCCTGAAACTTCAAACCAACTATCAATACTTACAATGTCCACCTTTTTTAAATACGGACGATTTATTTTCTCTTTAAATTTCGCCTCAAAAGAAGGATCAAAGCTTGCAGTTAACCACCAGTTCATTTGATACAAAACATTTCCTTTATACTGCTGGCGAACAAAATTAATCGTATCATTCCAATATCCTTCTGCATATTCCATATTAACGAAATTAGAAGCGATTTTCAGCCCATAAACATTGTACTTACTTGTAATAGAATTAAAAATATCTTGTAAAACAACCGTTTTCCAATTCCAGAAGAAATCGTTAATATTACTCGGGTTCCACTCTGTTTCTCCAATATTTCCTTGCTGAATAAATGGGAACGGTTCCACTATAACTTGTATATTACGCTTTAATAATTCTTGAATTAAAATAATAGCTTGTTTCTTTTGCGTTTGATCAATTACCATATTAGTCGACTTCACATTCGGAATATCAACTTGAATCGGTACATTCACCGTATTTAAATTCAAACGTTCTACATCAGCTAACACTTTCGCTACATTTCCTACTTCCCATACCGTTACGTTTCCTGATTTTATTTTTCCAGATTGAACAGTATTTACATCTGCCTGTACATTTCCTTGAAAACAAAAAGAAAACAACATAATACACACTCCTAAAAAACTTACTAAACCCTTATTTTTTTTCAAAACTTTCCCCCTGTAATTTTTGGCTTTCTTGATTATTTTATACAACGTTACACATATATTCCAGAAAAATATAAAGTGAGATTTTTATTAATAGAACTTTCGTTCGCCTTTATTCATATAAATAATAGTAGGGAAAATAAAAAAAGGAGCGGATTTCCGCTCCTTTTTCCTACCTTTTCACGATTCAAATTATTAAATTCCTTCTGGCAACTTAATTGGATCAAATTTTTCAATTGAATCAACATTCATATTCATAATTAGATTCATGTGTTCTTCATTTGCACTCACTTTTATATTTGAATTTACAGCTTCAAGCTTATAATCTTTCGTTATAATGTATTCAACATTTAATGCATCCATATTCAATTCTTCAGTCAATTTTTTCATATTCCCATTGACTTTCTGTAACGTATCCATTGCCTCTTTTCCTTTTAATTCAAGTATAAGTTTATATTTATCTCCATCTTTTTCAGTCTTCATTTTCTTAGCTAACGCTTCTGGTAAATCCAACTCTTCAAAGAAATTTTTATTCATCATCAAATCATCTTTATTAAATTGATCATTCGGCACCGTAATTAGCTCCCCTGTATCAGGGTTTTTCACTTGAGCAACGACCTTTCCGTCTACTTCGTACGTTACAATGTCAGTTCCACTCATTTTCATTTCAGTTCCAGAATTTTTCAGTTTCGGCTCCATCTGTATTTTCATTTTTATACCTTCTGATTTACTGCTCGCATTCATTGCTACGTCATATATTAATGTGAGATTTTCCTCTTGTTTTAATCCGTCAGCTGCTTTATTAAAAATATCTTTCGCTACTAACTCTTTTTCTTTCTGTACGGATGCTGTTTTTGTATCGCTCGTTTTTTCACTGCTACAACCAGTTGTTAAACCTACCATAAGTGCTAAGCTAGATACTGCAATCATTCTCTTCATAATAATCCTCCCCATTCTCCCGTCAAAAATAATTACATTTCCTGTATAGTAAACTACATGAACTAAAGAACCCCAAAATACGTGCAATGATTCAGCCCACTCTTCAGTTTTATTATTTAACTTCTAAACTAAACCAGTTATTCAATCCATATACCATTGTAACTAATGCTCCTATAACACCAAAAACAACAATATTTATACCCATTGAAGAACCGAATAAAATGGCCATTATTGACACCATTAGTAATAGTATGGCGATACTATTTATCTTAATTTCTACTACATCGCCATCCTTTACTTTCTTTTCTTTACTGCCAAAAAACAATTGTTTTACTTTTATATTTGCTTCATCTAATTCAAAAGGAAGCGTGTATTCTTCATTATTTTCTAATTTCATTACTACTTCGTTATCTACCTTTACAGCGACTCTTGCTGCTCCCCCCATTATCCCTGTTGTTCTTATTACTTTTATACTCATACTAAATCCCCCCTGTCTCAACACCGTGTGACTCTATTTTCCCGATTAACTCTTCATATTTTTGCATCTCTTCTTGCGCATTATTCCAACTTTCACCGTAAATATGAGTTAACTTCCTTGCCGAAATTTCGATTATAAAAGAGTTATCTTCATTTTGAAGTAATACATACGTTCTTATATCTTCTTTATAAATTTTCATAGGATTTGCTGTTTTTAATTTCTCCGCAACTGGTTGTCCTACTTTTTCTAACATAACCGGTACATAACTTTTCTCTACAACTTTATCGATTGAACTTCCATTCCATTCCCCTTTCCTTAATACGTATAATACAGATACTACTTCAAACTTATCGAACGATTCTTTCGTATCTTTGAGAGCTTTATCCTGTTGCTCTACAATGATTTTCTTCGTTTCTTGGCTAATTTGTGGCGTCGTATTCGCCGTATTTGTATGATTTAAGTTATACAATTTCCCAGCTTTAAATATAAAGGAGATCGATAAAACGACAATTAAACAAATATACCATTTATTATATTTAGGCGATTCAATATCTGAATATGATTGAATCTTTTTATGTTCAGCTGATGATAAAGCGGGCTCTTTCACTGCCGCCGCAACTTCTTGCTGCCCATCATACACAGTTCCTTTACTCCAAAATCCCTCTAATTGTGCTTCCAGTTCTTCTTTTGATAGTTTCGCAGTCGGAATAGTAGTAGTCTCTCCTTTTTCAACTGTACTCTCCATATTGGAAATTTCACGATTTCGAATGATTTTATTTCTTTTCACATTGTATTCAGCATCAAAGGGTGTTCCTAATCCTACTTCTTTATGAATCCGCCCTTTTATAATAGATGAAATGCTATACATCATAAAAATAACTATATACACGGAACCGGCATACCAACCTGTCAAATATACAGGAAGTATTATCCAACCTAAAAGGCTTAAAATAACTAAAATGTAGTGCAATTTAAGATTCCTCTTACTTGCAAACAAAAATATTTTACAAAACTTAGAAAATGCATTCCAAAATGTATACGTAAAACTTGCCATAAAGGCACAATACTTATTTTTCGTTCCGATTGTATCCCTATAAATTTTGTAAGCACCTTCGTGATTTGGCTCTAATCGTATTGCAGTTTCAGCTAGCATTCTTGCTTTTTTAAAATTCCCTTTTTCTTTTGCTACATTTGCAAAAGAGACTAGATTTGTTACATTTTCTGGATTCAGCTCTAAAGCACGTTTTTCCGCCTTTATACCCTCTTCTATTCGTTTCGGATAATAACTTAAAAGAATAAAAGCATATCTTCCTACATACATATCATTTTCAGGTTCTAACTCTATCGCTTTGTTATAGTAAGTAATACCTTTATTAAGCGATTCTATATGTACTTTTGCCTCGCCCACATAAAAGTAATATACGCCTTCTTCCGGATAATTTTTTATCCCTATTTCTGCTATCTCTTTTAATCTCTCAAAATTTTCTTGCGCATAAAAAATATCTAGCGCTGTTAACAAAACATTTTCATCTAAGTGATCTATTTTTAGTGCTTCTTCTAAATATTTACTTGCTTCATCAATTTGTCGAAAACCAAAGTAGTACACATGACTTAAACAAATATAACCAGTAGCATCTTCTGGATCTTCTTTAATCATCCATTCCGCTTCTTCTTTTGCAAGCTCAACATCACCAAGCTTCAATAAGTGCGAGATTCTCCTAAGTTGCTCCTCCATCTATTCCTTTCCCCCAATCTAATATCATTTATTTCAATTGGTGTTCTTCCATATACTCTAATACTTTGTCAAAATCTTTATTTACATCACTAAACGTTGCATAATTTTTTGCGGTTGAGAACCAGTCTAAAGTTGTCGGTTGCCGTTTTTTCATTGCTTTTAATAAATCTTCATTGGATAAGGGTTGTAACTGTCCCGTTTCAAATGAACGCTGAATAGCTTCATTAATAGCGTCTTCCACTAAATATGTTAAATCTGCCCCTGAAAAATGCTCTGCATACTTCGAAACAAAATCTAACTGCAATTCCATTCTCGGTTTATCCTTTGTTTTCAACTCTAGTATTGTCAGTCTTTCCTCTTTATTTGGTGGTGCCACAAAAACAAGTGAATTAAAACGGCCTGGTCGTCGTAACGCTGGATCAATATACCATGGTGTATTTGTTGCCCCAATTATATAAACACCTTCATTAAAAGAATTGCTTCCGTCCATCTCCACTAGCAATTGATTAACTAACGTTCTTTGATGATGAGCACCCATCTTCTGTCTATTCCCGCCATATGCGTCTAACTCATCTATAAATAAAATACAAGGCTTTGTTTTTCGTGCCTCTTCGAACACTTCATGTAAATTTTTCTCTGCTTCTCCTGACCACATCGATAGTATTGCTTGCAACTCTAAATGAATAAAATTAGCGTTTATCTCACCTGCAACTGCTCTCGCTAAAAATGTCTTACCACATCCAGGCGGCCCATAAAATAATAAACTGCCTCCTACTTTCTTACCGAAAGCTTGAAAATACTCTGGATTCTTAATCGGCATAATAAAGTCCATATTTATTTTCTTTTTAATATCTTCCATTCCACCAATATCATCAAAAGTTATTTTACTCTCTTCCACTTCAACCATTTGATTTTTTTCTCTATCAAAAGAAATCACTTTAATTTTCTCTCGATATTTCTCCATGTCGTTCATTCTTGTCCTTCTCCCCATATGAAATCCTTGAATTTAGAACGTATGTATACCATAAAAAATGTATCTCTACTATTGTAAAACCTTATGCTATACGCCCCGTTTCCTCTTAAACAAATTATTCCAAAAGAAATCATAACAAACTTCTACAGAATATTTTGTCAAATTTTGTCACAATCATAAAAAAGAGACTCTTACATATGTAAAAATCTCTTCTAACAACATCACGGCTGTAAAGTTAATACTTCCCCTTCAATTCCATCTGTATTTAAAGTAGTCGTATGATACGTGCCATTCACCCAATCATCTATTTGGTCATGATACCAATCGCTTCTAAAATGCCCTGACTGTCCTGGCCCTACTATATGATAACCGTTTGACATATCTTTCGTATCAATAACGAATCGCCAAGAAGCTCCATGATTTACAATACCGTTATCTCCGTAACTTGCTGCTTGAACGGTAACTTGGCTTCCGCCAATTGGAACTGGTTTCTCACGATTAAATGCAAGTAGTGCTAATATACTAGATGATCTCGAAATTGGATGTGTAAAAGCAAGTTGATGGTAATCTCCCCACTTCCACTCCGCAACATCTGGTCCATATTCCTTCTGTAATTTCTTCATTACATTCTCATACGATGTATGCACAACTTTTGTGAAGCCTCCGTACTTCGTAAACCAAGCGCTATTTTCTCCTGCTACTTGTTTTCGAATCAATTCATCAACAACTTGTGACTTCCCTTCAAATAACTCCATCACATCTTTCGGTATTTCTTTTGAAAATAACGTATTCGAAATCTCTTTCATTAACAAATGAAAAATTAATGGTGCCGCTTCATCTTTACTATCGTAAAAATTCCACTTCGATAATTGTTTTACGCCTTCTTTCTCTACTTCATTTAAAGATGCTTTATTTAACTCTTTTAACAATATAGGAGTAAACTCTTTCCCATATAAATTTTTTTGATCCATCTGTAAATCTTCTAAATCTTTCACCGTATACTTTTCCTTCTCTTGTAAAAACTCTTGAATACGCATTTGCCTATATGGCTGCGCCCACGTATTACTAATATGGTACGGATAAGCGTCATCAACAATTTTATTATTTGCAGTTGAAATAAACCCTTGTTTTGGATTTATTACTTTCGGTAGCTGATCAAACGGAATATACCCTTCCCATTCATATTCGTCTGTCCATCCTGGCACTGGCAAACTACCATCACCTTTTTTACGCACTGGTATATTTCCATTCGCTTTATAAGCAATTGTGCCGTCGTTTGATGCAAACACAAAGTTTTGAGTTGGTGTATGAAAATCTTGAAGTGCAGTTTCAAACTCATTCCAATCTTTCGCTTTATTCATATTTAATACAGCCTTTAATTCAGCGGAAGGCTCTAAAGCAGTCCACCTTAAAGCGAATACTGTTTTCGTCTTCTCCTTACCCTTATCCGCAAATTCCGAAATAACTGGACCGTGCCTCGTAATTGTAACTTTATAAGGGATTGTTTTTCCGTCCTTCACTTTAATAGATTCATCAACAACAGCAGCCTTTTCCCATTTATCGTTATACAAAAATTCATTTTCATTATTAGGATTTCTCTTTTCAATATATAAATCTTGCACATCTGGACCTGTATTCGTAACACCCCATGCAATCTCTTTATTATGCCCTAGCATAACACCAGGAACACCCGCAAAAATAACTCCACTCACATTTACATCTTTCGTTTCTAACTTTGTTTGATACCATATAGAAGGTGTCGCAAGAGATAAATGAGGGTCGTCCGCTAAAATCGGCTTACCAGACGCACTCTTCTCACCGCTCACAACCCAGTTATTACTCCCATTAAACTCTGGTGGAATGATCGTCTTTGAAAAACTTTGTGCTACATTTACATTTGTATTTTTCAGTTCAGCTAGTAATCTAGGTGCATCTTTCAGATAGGCTGGAAATAGCTCATTCGCTTGCTCTTCCGGAAGATTTTTCAACGCCCAATATCGAAACGCTTGTCCGTGCCAATGTCCTCCTAAATCAAACGCCATATACTTTCCAATCGTTAAAGAGTCCACAATTGACCATTCAGCAGGTTCATAGCCTAATAAAGTAAACTCAACCGGCAATTTCTTTTCGGCCTTCGCTTCACGTATAAAAGTATTCACCCCATCAGCAAATGACTGCAGGGCATATTTCGCTTCTCCATCATATTGACTAACAGATGCTTCTGCCGCTCGCCGTAAACCGAGCGTTCGAAACAATTTATCTCGATCAACAGCTGCTTCCCCTACAACTTCACTTAACATACCAGAAGCTTGTCTTCTACTTAAATCCATTTGAAACAAACGATCTTGCGCTTGTACATACCCTTGCGAGAAATATAAATCATGCGCATTTTCCGCTTTAATATGTGGTACACCTTTACTATCTCGTTTCACCGCAACAGCATGTTGTAAATCCTCAAGTTTTATCGTTCCATCTATCTTTGGCATAGAACTCAACGTATATATGTTCAAAAAAATCATAGCGCAAATAAACAAAAAAAGAACGACACTACTAGACCAAATAAAAATCCTTTTTCCCCTATTTCGTTTCTTTTTTATGACGACTTCCATACAATCCCTCCTCTCTCAATCTATTCGCTTCTATTGTGAAAGAACCTTTTAGAAAAGAAGAAATCATTCCTTACTCATGCTATGGATCATACAAACTGAATACTTCTCTCTTACGCACTATTTCCTTTCCTTCATTGAAGCTTACTCGTCCTTTCTTACACCAATTCTTCAAAATCCCCTTTACATAAGCAAGTGTCCCCTTATTATTTTCAAACGCAATTTTAAGTGCCTCTAGTACTTTATCTCCTGAAACGCTTTGCATCCATTCCTTTAATTCCTTCGCGATATAATGGAGATAGACTACTAATGTTTTGTTCGTAAAATTTATAAACTTCACTATGCGGAGTGGCATCCTCTACTCTTTCTACCTCTTCCTTCTCTTGAATAATTACTTGTTGTGAATTACTATCAATCTCTTCCTCTGGCATACCAAAATACTGAAGTAATAACGGAATCTTGCATTCTTCTTCAAGACATTTATGCAAAAACTTATGTAGGAACTCTTTACTTTTCACCATTTTCAGCTCACGTAATACACATTTCTCTATGTTCGTATTAAAAATAGGATTATAGTGTAACCAATTTATAATGAATAACTCTTTCGTTTCCGCATCATATAAAATCTTCCCGTATTCCACAAACCGGTTCAATAACTTCTCAACAGTCTCCATACTGTAACCAGTTTCAAGCTCTGCCAAACGCTTCGGTAATATGTAAATACCACATTGCTTCGTTTTCGTACCAGTTAACAAATATATATAAAAATAACGCTCCTCTGGCGTTAAATCTAAAATAAATTCATCTTGCCAAAAGTTCACCTGCACATTACGGTACACCGCCATATGTTTCCCACCTCCTTTTATTCATAAAAAGGTAAATTGCAATCCTTCAATATACATATAGGGATGAGGGCTTTGTTTTTGCATTTGAATTCCAATTTTTTTTAACTACTACAACGACGGTTTTATTTTTTCTTTTTCTTTTTCTTTTTCTTAGTGATTTATTACTTGGTAGGTGCTTATAAGGGGCTTTGAAGGGGCTTATATAGTGTTTTCATTCCTCTCTTATCCGATGCCTAATTACAAATGTCTCCAGCAATCTTCATATATTGCAGACAACCATTATGATTCACCTGCTCATATTTACACGAAAATAAAAAGCACTTGTTGCCTTCGTAGACAATTCAGTGCTTAAAGTTAAAAGTTTATAAATAAAAGTGTCTATAATCGACATAGTTGATTGAAATACGATTCTGTTACATTTATTTTAGTAACGATAATATGATACATACCGAATTATCTACAACTGAACGTTCTGGACGAGATTTCATTAACACTGTTAATCCGATTAATGAAGTGACTAGCGTTTGTGCCAATGCTTTAGCATTCACATCACTTTGCAGTTCTCCTGACTGAATTCCTTTAGTAATTAATTCTTGAAATATAACTGAAAGATACATTTGATGTTCTCTAGTCAGCACTTCAAATTTTTCATTATGAGGGGCAATCTCAACCATTGTGTTAATACAAAAACAGCCTTTATTTGATTCTTTTTTATATTCCTCTTCCACCATATTTTCAAAAAATGTACGAATGGCCTTTTTTACAGATTGTTCTTTTTGAAGTTTTGTTCGAATACTAGCCGCGTGTATATTTGTGTATCTCCGTAATGCAGCTTCAAACAGCCCTTCTTTATCACCAAATGCCGCATATAAACTCGGTCTTTGTATTTCCATTTTAGCAGTTAGATCACTTAATGAAGTAGCAGCGTATCCTTTCTCCCAAAAAAGTTGCATAGCAGCATCCAAAGCTTTTTCTTTATCAAATTCACGTAGTCGGGCCATTTAATCCCTCCTCTTTTTTCACCTGTTTTCTAAATTATAAATCACGTTTTTATGTACTAATCAGTATATTATATATCGTATTAAATTATAAATGATATGTCAAAAGAAACTGAATTTAATTTACAATTCACTTGACATAGCAAATTATCCCTGATTATATTTGACTTACGAAATAACATACCGTTCGATACATTATTTTAAAAACAAAAGGAGATGATATTATGGATGCTAAAGAAAAAATGACAACTGCTCTTACACAGAATAATGATCAGTTCCAATCACCTATCAATACAATCATGCCCCGCTATATAACTCTATTATTTTCAATAGCTTGCGGGATGGCTGTGGCGAATATATACTTCGCTCATCCTCTACTTGATTCTTTATCAAATGCGTTTAAGATCAACCATTCAACTATTGGTGTCGTTATTACGATTACTCAAGTTTGTTATGCACTCGGATTACTTTTATTAGTTCCACTTGGTGATTTGTTAAACCAAAAAAGACTTATCATTGTTCAAATGCTTTTATCCGTTTTCGCTTTAATTGTGGTCGGAGTCGCTCCTTCCAGTACCGTACTTTTTATAGGTATGGCCTTAGTCGGAATTCTTGCGACTGTTACGCAGACACTCGTCGCATACGCATCCATTTTAGCTAACCCAAAAGACCGTGGGCGAATAGTAGGTTTCGTCACGAGCGGTGTCGTAATAGGAATTCTACTTGCTCGTACATTTGCCGGAACATTAACAGATTTAGCGGGATGGCGTTCCGTTTATCTTACCTCTGCTGTACTTATGCTCTTCGTAATTGGGTTGTTATATCGTAATTTACCTAATCTTGAACATAAAAAAACAGCTATGACCTATCGTAACTTATTACGTTCTGTTCTCTTATTATTTGTAGAAGAAAAGATCTTACGTATTCGCGGAATATTAGCATTGCTTATTTTTACTTCCTTCAGTATTTTATGGACTTCATTAGTTTTACCTCTAAGTGCTGCACCGTATAATCTATCACATACAGCTATCGGAGCATTTGGTCTTGCTGGAGTTGCTGGTGCATTAGCTGCCACTAAGGCCGGACAACTCGCTGATCGCGGATTCGGAGAAAGAACTACTGGCATAGCCTTATCCTTATTATTACTTTCATGGCTCCTAATTAAATTAATGAACCATTCTCTATTCCTACTAGTTATCGGTGTTATCCTTTTAGATTTAGCTGTGCAAGCTGTACATGTCACCAATCAAAGTATGCTTTTCACAGTGCGTCCAGAAGCGAGAAGTCGCCTCACTGCCAGTTACATGATTTTTTATTCTATCGGCAGTGCTACAGGCGCCATTCTTTCCACAAACATTTATGCAAGCTACGGATGGAACGGAGTTTGTATATTAGGTGCATCCGTTAGTGCTTGTGCTCTTTTATTCTGGACAATGACCTTACGACGATCATCACAACTAAAAGAAGAATAATTCATTTATATATTTTTTAATACGTATTTTTCTACAAGATTATAGAATACCATTTACTTTTTAAAATAAATCAACGGCATTTTCATATTAAAAATGCCGTTGATTCCAAATTTTATGTATGCGATTCGCCATTTCATGATAATAGATCATATACTAGCGAAATACATCTATTACAAACTACCTTTAACTTTTCCGACAATCTCGTTTATCGTATTTCGATCAAACTTATCACTAATTTCGTATGGCTTACGATCTCCTACTAATTGTACCCCTACGATGTCTTTGTGGTCCTTACCATATTGCACTTCAATAATAGATCCGCGCTCTATTTGTTTCCAAATGTAACCAGCTTCATCTTTATTATCTAAAATAATACAGTCCTCAATATTTTCATCAATCCCAATTAACTTGTTATCATCCATATATCCAACCTCGTATTGTAGACGTTCTTTCGCTTTTCCGCTTACTAATATACCTTTACTACCGTATGAGTAATCCGTATAATCCTTTTTCTCCGCTTGTACCGCTTTCGGCTCTTTTGCTTCAGTTTTTTCAGCAGTTCCACAACCTGCAATAAGACCGATTGGCATAACCACCGTTAATACTACTCTAGTAAATTTCTTTATCATTTGTAACCAACCTCGCATGTTTAAGTTTAAATTTCATTTATTACCTTATTAAACAATAACATGATACTAAGTAGACAGAACCAAAGATAACCTATTATTTACATACTCACACTTTAATTAAGGACTATGCCATTTAAACCTAGTCCCTACATAACTTTAACTTTGCTTCACATACTTAATTGTATTGAATGACGTCTCATTAAATAATCGTAAGTTTTCCCCATCATAATCTTGAACTTTATATGCTATTTTCTTTTTTTGAATTGTATCTTCTACACCGTCTACTAAACGTTTATTGAGATGTAAATAGATTGTAAAAGCTTCCTTATCATATTCCCAAGTTCCTTCAATATAATTCTTTTTATTTGGATACTCACCTTTACCATACGTTTCAAATGTCTTATCACCTTCTAGAATGAGTGACATATTGAAACCGTCTGTTCCTTTGAATCCCCAATTACCGATTAATTCCGTACCATCTTTCACATTCTTCATAACGTTATCCGTGTTAATTCCAGCTTTCTTATCTAACTCTTTCAAATCTTTCATAGATACTGTACCGTCACCGACTTTAATATCCCCTTCAAGATTTTTGAATGCTTTAAGCCAGTAAATATCTCCTTCTTTCACTAGCTTTTCGGATTTCTCGATTAACTCTTTATCAGTCTTATCACCTTTTTCTCTTTTTTCTTTTCGGGTGAATACTTCATTTATTAAAGAAAAAGACTCTCTAAAATAACTAATTGCTTTTTCAAAATCCTTTTGTTGATTTACATACTCTGCAGGGGGATCTATCGACTCGAATTTATCTAACATTTTATTTAATTCTTTCACACTATCTACTAGGTCTGATTTCTTTTTCTTACCGTCAAAAACCTCTCTTGTTATTTTATTATGCTCCGCAAACAACTTATCAAACTCTACCCCTAATTTATACACTTTATTAGGATAATCTTCCTTCGAAACTTTTTCTTTCTTACTATTAGACTTCGATTCTTTTACTTTAGACTCTTCCGTTTTCTCCTGTTTAGAAGTGTTCGTTTTCTCAGAAACTCCACAACCAAATAACAACATGACCGGAACTGCTACCCCTAGTAGTTTCTTTGCATTCATGACTGATTTCTCCTTCTACTTGAATAGATTACTCTTACTATACCCATCCTCTTTTTTTATCTTGTAATTAAAGTTACAATCGCAATAACTCCTAAAATCGGTCCCCAATATTCCATTTTTATAAAAAATAGTGAGTGCTTTTTGTTAAACATAACTTTTTCACCAGTTTCGGCATCTATATAAATTTTCCCATTTGGCTTATTAATATATTTTCCTAAATACCAAGACATAACCCCTGATATAATAAACATTACCGCCATTGGCCAACTATGTTCTTGAAAATATGTAGCGTCTCCCGTTATAGATTCAAAGAAAACCTTACCCAAAAGAGTATTAATAATTACAATAATTGCGACTAAAAAACCCCAACCTGACCAAATAATCATTTGTTTCTCCTCCTAAAACATACAACTTTGTATCTTATTTTAATTTGAACTACATACGATAACGCATAATGTTCCGAATATACAGACACCAAAAGCCAAACTTAATTCATAATCATGAATTAGATTCTAACTTTAATGTCCTAAATGCAAATGAACCAGAAATGATTTGTAAAATTACTGGAATAAACAAAAAGAATAATGACATAAATAACATAACTATAGGAACCACGATCATACAAACTCCATAAGCTTTATTATTAACCTTATTTACTAAACATGCTAAAACGAATAACCCTATTTGAACCGTTAAAACAATAGAATAATAAGCCAAAAGTTTGTAATCAAAACCTTCCATAACATTAATGGCTACAATTATTAAAATAATAGAAATTATAATTCCCAAAATACCACCAATTAAACCTAATACGAATTCAGGTGTTCTTTTCAATACAATCCCCCCTTCTATTAACCATTAACAATCTGTATATTTTTCCCATTCACCATCATACCAAATATTTATTGGGAAAACTATACATATTCATTTTTTATTCTTCCTTACCTTACTATGATTTTCTCACAACTATAGATAGCTTGTAGCAGTTACAAAATCAAAGCCTTCAAAATTACTAACGGCATTGTCATACTGAAAATTATAAATTAATACGATAGAATTATAGGATTTCTTTAATTTAACTTCTTCCTTAATTCGAGAAAGTATTTTATCATCATATGAGCATCCCGTTAACAACACAGAAATATCATCACTCGCTTCTTCTAACACTTCCTTTTCAATAAAATCCTCATCTACATCAATCATATCAATATTAAAATCAACAAAAAACCTTGCTGGTATAGAGTCTCCTTCTTCATCATATGTAACCTCCATATATACATCTAACTGATCTTGCGTTTCCATATTCCCTAACCATATTGAAACCATTCCATGTACTTCCATTAATAGCGTCCTCCACTATGAAAATATATTATACTTTCTCATTCAACTTACACTTTAAATATTCAGCAATTTTCATCTCTCCTCTTTCAACAGCAAACGTATAAGCGTCCATATCTTTCATATTATTACCAGAATATTTTATCGTTATATCTATACCATTCATAACTAGCAATTTAACGATTTCAAAATGACTGCTATGTATTGCAGCAAACAGAGGATTTCGATCCGGCTCACTAGTGTCTATTTCAACTTGGTGTTTAATGAGATCCTCTGCAATATGTAGATATCCTTTCGTAGCAGCTCTTTCAAGGGCATTTGTAGAAAAAGTCCCACCCTTTGCATGAATATTAATTCCTGAATTGATTAAGTAATCTATTATTTCTAACTGTCCATGCGCTGTCGCTACATGTAACCACGTACCAAATGGCATCACATATTCCAACATCTTCGGCTCTCTCTCAAGTAAATCTCTTAACGTGTTTAATTGACCACTCTTTATAGACTCTCTAATTCTTTTCGCAATTTGAATCTTATCCATTGTATTTCTCCTTTAATTCTTATCTTGTAGAATTAACTCTATAACTTATCAACTACTTTAAAACTCGTGATTTTTATAAAAACCATTTCTTCTTTCTATTCAGTTAAATAGGATTATTCGGAAATTCATTATCATACTTATTAATTAGCGCTTTAGCATTTTCATCAATTGGTACTTCGCCTAAGTATTTATGTTTCCAAATAATCATTTGATCACTAAAACTATATTCTGTATCGAACCAATTTGTATAATCAAAATGCATGTTAAATTTCCCACTATGTTCAAGAGACATCGTAAAGGAGTACCAAAGTTTTTGCTGATTATCTTTGAAAACATTTCTTAATTCCTTACTCAATTTATATAAAGAGTCTTCTTTCCTTTCAAATTCCTCTTCATCAACTTCGTATTTAAAAGGAATTCCCACACTATATTTATATTTTTCTTTACTTCTGAGGTTGTTATAGAAAAAGTATGTTCCCCCTCCAGTTTCTGATATTTGAGCATAAAAATAAAATTTCTCCCACTCTTCTGGAATCATTTCATTAACCGTTTCCGCTACCTCTCTATATAACCTATTCAGCTCTTTTTCCAATTAAATTCCCCCTATGTAATTTTTCCCGTCCAGTTTTTCTATATTATACCATTCTCCCGATTAGCTCTGGCTTCATTTCATTCAAAAATCAGACCGAATGTCGAGAAACTATAGAAAGTAAACATGCCTCTTGAATACAATTATTATTAAATTTGAGAAGTATGGAAGACTTAATACAAAATACAAACTAGATGATTACAATTAAAATTGTCTTTATATTAAGGAAGGAAGTGCACAGCTATGGATTTTAAAACAGTTATGTAAGAGCTTGAAGCCCTCGGTAAAGAACGAACGAAAAAAATATACATATCTAATGGTGCGCACGAGCCAGTTTTCGGCGTAGCTACGGGCGCTATGAAACCAATCGCTAAGAAAATAAAATTAAATCAAATCAAGAGTTAGCTGAGGAACTTTATTCCACAGGTAACTACGATACTATGTACTTTGCAGGCATTATCGCGGATCCAAAAGCTATGAATGAGTCAGATTTTGATCGCTGGATGGACGGGGCGTATTTTTATATGCTGTCTGATTATGTAGTAGCAATAACTTTATCAGAATCAAATATTGCACAAGACGTTGCTGATAAATGGATTGCAAGTGGGGACGAGCTTAGAATGTCTGCAGGCTGGAGTTGCTACTGTTGGCTTTTAGGAAATCGCAAAGACAATGAATTTTCCGAAAGCAAAATTTCCGATATGCTTGAAATGGTGAAAAATACAATTCATGATTCGCCAGAACGAACAAAATCCGCTATGAATAATTTTTTAAACACTGTGGCAATTTCATATGTACCACTACACGAAAAGGCAGTCGAGACTGCAAAAGAAGTTGGTATAGTTGAAGTAAAACGTGATAAGAAAAAAAGCAGTTTACTAAATGCTCACGAAAGTATTCAGAAAGAAGTTGATAGAGGAAGACTTGGTTTCAAACGTAAATATGTAAGATGTTAAAAGTATGAAGGTGTCAATCTAAGCAAGATTGACACCCTTTTTGTAGATATTAAAAGTTACGGGGAACCAATCATTCATTTCCCACTGTACATCTTATCCGTTAGAAACTTCTTCTTTCAATTTATATACCCTATCCCTTTTCTCATCATTTTTGATAAAAATAAGCTTCCCTTCCGTAACAAAACCCTCTAATATTAAGCATACTTGCCCATATGCTTTCGGCTTATTCGTAGTGAATCTTTCATCGGGTATTTTACCAGATCGTATTAATCGTTCGCATAGCTCAAGTGCACTTATTTCTTCAGAATTAAGTAATTCCAAAATAGCTTTTTGCAATGGCGATAACGGTACGGGTATCTCGGATACCTCCACCTTTTCTTTTTCTTCTTCAAATAAATCTTCAAATGAAATTTGATTCATTACATCTTTTCCTTTCTCACAATTGATTTAGATAACATGAACTGAATCCTATATGTACTGGAACTTTAAATATTATTTATTGTTATGTAGTACTTACCTTATTACATGAATTTCAAACTCATGTCCGTAATTCCATATAGTATGTTTCAATTATACCAAATATACGTTCTGTCTTCTATTGTAGAATTCGTTATAATAGAAATGAAAATAATAGTGAACATTTCCCTCCCTGTTAGTTGTATACACTATGTGAAAAAACAGAAAAAGTTTACATAATAAAATTATAGTGCTCTGTTAAATTTCTACGCTAAAACGTAAAAAAGCACTTGTTGCCTTTCATAGACAATCAAGTGCTTTAAGTTCATCTGTTTTTAAGTAGCATAAATTTGTAAGTTTTGTAGTAACAGTATGACACCTTTTGTATATCATGACAACTACTCGTTAAAACTTACGAGTTTGTACGAGTTCGTTAATTTAATATACATTCCATGTGTTTATATTCATTGCACAGTAAAATGTCATTTCGCCTAAGCTCGTACTTTGTTTTCTATTCTATCATTGCACATTGTACTCCATGATGGTACAACCATCATGGAGTACATATTTTCAAACACCCTATTATTTTTCTTTCCACTACAAATATACTTTATCTTTATTCATCTACATATACGTTTATGTGTGTTTATCTTCAACAGCATAATTATTATTATTTTCTTCGCTATTCAATACATAAAGTTGATAATGTATATTTCAATACCCTAATCTCTCTTAATCATTACCTAAAATTCTATCATCTAGCTTTTCTCTGTCTTCATCAATTTGTTCATATGAACTAATAAGGTTACTTATATAATCAATTTGAACCGCTCGATTATCTTGAAACAAATGTACAGTAGCCCCCTTACTTATTAAAGCCTCCATTGTTTTTTTGAAGTCTTTTAATTCATCTGTATCAAAATAATCACATTCTAGTACCACATTATTATCTTCTATATTTCTTTTAATATCTTGAATACTTGCTCCATTATTCTGTCTGATAATCGATACATACTTTAATTTATTTGAATCATCATCAATTTCCAGTCTCATCTTCACCATAAATTCTTACCTCCTTAAAAGTCTTTAATTGGTATTATTGGCTCACCTGGAATACTATTCCTCCAATTTCTTCCATACCATCCGTAAAAATGCTCACGAAAAGTTACTGGATAGATTATTTCTCCCTTATCAGCGAGATGCGGATATTTTGCAGCACTATAACTATGATGCCCTGCAATTGGTTTACCATCAAATTTAGGAGTTTTACCAGCAAGAATATCTTTTAACTGTTCTTGAGACTACTCTCGAGTAAGCGGTTCATTATTTAATATTCTTTGTTGTTCTTGGTACCAAAATTCTTTAACTCCTTTATCCCGTCTTTTAGCAAATTTCTTATTCCAGATGTAGTCTGCATACTCTTGTTTTGTAATAGTTCTATTATCAATTTTATCTCTTAATGCTTTCATTTTCTTAGAACTCATTTACTTTGTCGTAGTTGGATGCTGATTTAAATCTAATCCTTTTGTTCTCTTTGCTATAATATCTCTTGCTTCTTTTACATGAGGAACATCAGAGATTTTCTTACTACCTTTACCCGTACCCTTAGTAGGTACTTAAACACAAATTTAAAAAATCCACAGTGTAAAAGTTTATCACTGTGGATTCTTACATTTATTTTTCTTGGTAATGCACCATATCATAGGGGGGAGTATGAAGTATCTTTCAAAGTTGAGTCATCTAATTTTTAAATTTTTGCGATTGCTCCACTTTCAAAACTCCAGTAACCACTATAAATTTCATGTGCATCGTACCATGTTTCCGAATAAGTTTTCAAGAAACTTTCAATATAATAATTGGCTTTGAATTATCTCGACCGCTTTCTAGTTTAACATGCCCATCATTTGCTTTAGCCATTTCACTTTATTCTTTAAAAATCTTTCTCCTTCGCTCATAGAATCTAGTGAAATAGCACATACTATCTTAATTTTAATTTAGGTTGCTGTTTTAACAACTTCAATAATATCATGAAAATCTCGTGATAATTCTTCATTTCTACCATCTTTACACATGGAATATCCTTCCAACCCTCTATGGATAATAGCAAACATAGTAGGATGGAAATTTTTATCTGTGGAATTAATAAGAAACTGGCTAAATTGAACAGCAGACTCTAAAGAATAATTTAGTTTTTCGTTTAAAATCTGAATCATAGCACCTTGTATGTCAACAGGTTTAATATTTTTTTCGTGTCCTAATCCATTAAACATTCCAAAAAGGTATGCACCTAAGATTTGCTTTTCTTGTTCATCATTGATGTCTATTTTAAAAACCTTATATATGGTAGTGTTTATAATATTCATACATTCACTAAGGAAATCTTTATTTTCTTCCAAAAAAATTCACTCCTTATCATATAACTTTTATATTTCCTTTAGGATATTCTCCAGTCCACCCACATGGAATATAACCATTTATATATATTTCGTATAAACAATTATAAAATTCAGACTCGCATACTAAAGAATAACTTTTATATAGTGCGATATTCATTATATCAAATAAAATTTGACTTTTCATGTTTTCTAAAAGTTGTCCTTCACTAATCAGAACAGACAATTTTTTATCAACAATGGGAATAATTTCTTTTTTTATATCCATCGCTAAATTATTCCAATTTTTATTATACATTTCTTTATAATTCTTTGATAAATGTGAAGTAACATCTCCTATTCTATCTAAACAAAGGTTCTCCCACTTTAATTGATTAATACTTTTACTAGCCAATTTTAAAGTTGGTACTATCTCAAAATCAATTTCTAATTTCCTAGTGTGTGATAAAAAATCAATTCTACATAAAGACTTCACGACTTCATTTTCTAATCTCACTTTACTTCCTCCATCAAGGTTTTGGTTTTGGTTTAGGTAAATTAATTCTCCCCGGTATTCTAGGTACGAAATCATCAGCCAAAAGACCAGCATTTATTTGTTGCTTGATCGCTTCTGAAACTGCTTTGTTTGCTTGTGTTTCTGATAACCCTGCATTAATTAAAGAATCTCTCAATGTATTGTTATAGTCTGTTAAATTAGGTTTAAGCCCTGCTAGATCTCCATTTTTCCTGTAAACATTCCAAAAATCTTCTAAACTTTTATGAGCATTGTAATGGGGGCTATCTATATCTTTAAATATATTTCCTTCCAATTTTACAGAAAGTCCGTCATTTCTTGGAATATAGTCTCTAAAAGCAGCATCTTGATTCAAATGATGTGCTTGACCTGAAATTTCTTTATTTTTCCTCAGATTTTTGTATGAATCAACTAAGATATCATCGAATTCATTAGCCCCACTGGCTCCCTTACCAACATCACCCGTACCCTATGTTGTAATCTTAAACCCTCACAATAAAAAAACAAACCATGTCCTTATTAAACTACTTCTTTTTCTTCTACTACCGGCAATTCATAAACTGTTTTATATTTCATCATGCCATATACAATGTTTACAAGCCTTCTCATAATACATACCAATGCTTGTCCTTTTGTTTTCCCCTCTTTAAGTTTCTTTTGATAATATGCATGAAACACTGGGTTTCTAGGTAACTTACTTCCTTTCGCTACTTGCACTTGTTGTACAGCTAAATTATAAAATAAAGCGTGTAACGCCCTGTTTCCTTGTTTGCTTTTATGTACCTTACCTTTCCCACCAGAACCAAAGTAAACAGGTGCAATCCCCGCAAATCGTGCTAATTTATTGGCATTTAGAAATCGTCTTATATCCCCAATTTCTGCAATTAATGCTGATGCCGTCACAAGTTCTATTCCCGGCATCGTCTCTAATTGATAATCTAGTAGATTTACTAGCTGTTTTAATTCTCTTTCGATGTATTTCATTTCTTTCTTTTTAAACTCAATCTCCCGTACAATACTTCTTACTAAAAAGTTTCGCATTTCTTGATACTCTTTCATTGTTTGTCCATCTTCTTTCACAAGCCTTAATATTTCACTTGCTTTCTTTACTGAACATGTATTGTTACTAACATCTAATAAAAAAGCTGTTAATCGCTTTATATTCGTCCCCTCTAAACAAGAGGGTGACGGATATTGCTCCCAAAATGCTAATGCTGTTTTTCCATCTAACTCTGAGAAAAACTTTTTATAACTTGGATAATGGTGGTTTAATTGAATATGTAATTGGTTCTTTAATGCACTTTGTGCTTTTACTAATGCATTCCGTCTTGAAACCAGTTGTTGTATTGACCATAATAAATCGTTTGGCTTTGCATCTGGTAATTGATTAAATTTGTTTATCAATATGCGTGCTACACATTCCGCATCCCAACTATCATTTTTTTGTATCATCACTTGACTTTTTCGTTCTAAAAATGATAAAGCTGGATTTACTTCTTTTACTACCTGTTCGTGATCTACTAAATATTTCGCTAATGCTCTTCCATAGCCGCCAACATCTTCCAAACCAAATACAACTGATATACCATCACTCACATATGTCTCTACTTCTAATAAAAACTTCGAAAATGCAGATGGTTTATTATCAAATTGTATTTCTCCTAGTTTCTCTTGCCAACAATTAATTATAACAGCCGTATGATGCTCCTTATGTAAATCTACTCCTACATACAAATAGTTCTGCCTATTATGCATAACTCATCCCTCTATTCAATGATTTAGTCATATATAAAAATGTCGGCAACCTTAGTTCGAGCGTTCATCTTTCGATGCGCATAGGTACGCAAGCCTATCCATTTTTCATAACTCTAGTAGTATGTATAGTAAAATGAGCTAATTTTTTAAGTGAATTTATAAAATAATTGCTGCATGTTGTCCTTTTGTTTGTATTTTCCCGTATTTATACATGCCACGATAAAAATTCTCTCTATCTAACATGCGTTTCACTTGTACTTTCGTAAATTGTTTACCTTTCGCTGTGCAGTAGCCTTCCACATTCAATTGTTCTGCCAATTGCGTAAGTGACCAATGTTTAAAAAAGTGTCGTAATTCAAATAGTCTACGTACAACTACTGCTTTCTCACCATCTACTTCTAACACCTTTTGTCCTTTTGTTGCCTTGTAGCCAAACAATACACCACCACCTGCATATCCACCTTGTTCAGCCTTCTTCTTTCTACCTCTACTTAGCTTCAATGCAATTTCAAGTCGTTGGTATTGGTCTAATAGCTCTAACATGCCATTCACCAAAAAGTCATTTGGCTCATGTGTGTAAATACTATAGCTTGATTGTTCAATTGCCTTCACATCTACTTCGTGTTTCTTTAGTTCTCGTTGTATCAATACTTTCGCCATATCAGAACGCCACAATCGTGATGTATTCAACACAACAACATAGCTTACTTGTTTATACACCATATCCGACAATAGCTCTTGTAGTCCATCCCGTTCAACTGTTAATCCCTCTTCATCAACAGTCGCTCCGCTTAATCCTCTATCTTCATACACATGAAGTAATTCTAAATTATTTTCGTTACAGTAACGTTCAATCTCTTCTACTTGATACGCTAAACTATACCCATCACGTACTTGTCCTTCCGTTGAAACTCGTACGTAACCAACTACTTTCTCTCCCATCATAAATCCCCTCCCGTTACAGTGATTTGAGTCCCTGTAACGTTTATCCGTTTTTTTGCGGATAACGTGTTCGTAACGTAAATCCGTTAAAACGTACTTTACGATGACTTCAAAACATAATACAACCCTTTATTTTTACAATAGTTTTTTCTCTAGTAGTGTCGTACACTGTACAAAGCCACTACAGTTTATAAAATTTAACACTTAATACATTTATAAAATTATACGTTTACCAACTTATTTCTACGCTAAAATGCAAAAAAGCACTTGTTGCCATAATTGACAATCAAGCGCTTTAAGTTCATCTGTTTTTAAGTAGCTTTAATTTATAAGTTTTATAATAATAGTATGACACCTTATATATATCGTGACAAATATTAATTTAAAACTAACGAACTTGTACGAGTTCGTTAATTTTATGTCTCTTCCATGCGTTTATATTCATCTTTCGTTAAAATGTCATCTCGCCTAAGCTCGTACCTCGTTTTCTTATTCTATCATTGTACGTAATACTCCATGATGGTACAACCATCATGGGTCTCTACTTTTAAACCACTTATTGTTTTTCTTTCCACTACAAATATACTTTATTTTTTATCTGGTGAATATACAATCATTCTCCCTTCTGGATATTCACCTTCCCATCCACAAGGCCATCCCCCAAGCTTATAAACCTCAAAGATTCTTTCATAAAAATTATCAACTTTTCCATTTACTAAACGATTTAGTGCACACATATGTAAATCTCCAATTATTTCTTCAAAAATATCAATATATTGTAATACAAAATCACCTGGATAGTTCTCGGATGATTGAATAATCTCCCTTATAGGACGCTCCATAGAGTTTAAATCATGCTCATATAATTGTCCTATTATTTCCCCACCTTCTGAGGATTTAATATCTTCCCAAACGTTTTCAACCTCATCCAAATCTTGAGACCATGCCAATTCTTGTGCTCTTTCATACTCATTAACCATAACAACATCACGATTTAGAAGGTTTTCATTATGAAAAAGTTGTAAATTTGTAATAAAATTAATAACCTCTTCGACTAATTGAGTGTTTTTTCCGTACTTCATTTATTTATCCACCTTTCCCAAAGTTCTTCAGTAGCGCCGCCACCTCTTTGCCAAATCTTTATTTCTTCATTTAATTTTGTCTTGTAAAACTTCTCAATACCAATTTCTAATACCTTTGATTTGTATAATGGCAAGCCACTTTCTGTACCTTTTTTTAATTTTTGTTGCAATTCAAATACTTGTTGTTCCAACTCCTTAATACTTTGATTGATATTTAATTTATCTAAATGATCTTTAACCACATTATTATATACACTATGAAATCCTCTATGCCTAGACAAAGCACTTGGATCTTTTGCTGGTATCGGTAAAAATATCCCGTTATCAGCATGATCCATATCCATTCCAATTTTCTTTAATACCGGATGATTTCTTAAGTTTTTAGGTATTATATGTTGCGCCTGATATCCTTTCCGTGATGCAGAACGTGGAAGCCCCATGGATTCCAATAAATTTTGCCCTAATTTTGTAGAACTACCTCCTGTAACCTTTCCAGGGGTACCTGGAATAAGTCTAGTAGCTTCACCCGTACCCTATGTTGTAATCTTAAACCCTCACAATAAAAAAACAAACCATGTAAACCTTATTAAACTACTTCTTTTTCTTCCACTACCGGCAATTCATAAGCTGTTTTATATTTCATCATGCCATATACAATGTTTACAAGTCTTCTCATAATACATACCAATGCTTGTCCTTTGGTTTTGCCCTCTTTAAGCTTCTTTTGATAGTATGCATGAAACACTGGGTTTCTAGGTAACTTACTTCCTTTCGCTACTTGCACTTGCTGTACAGCTAAATTATAAAATAAAGCGTGTAACGCCCTGTTTCCTTGTTTGCTTTTATGTGTCTTACCTTTCCCACCAGAACCAAAGTAAACAGGCGCAATCCCCGCAAATCGTGCTAATTTATTGGCATTTAGAAATCGTCTTATATCTCCTATCTCAGCTATTAATGCTGATGCCGTCACAAGTTCTATTCCCGGCATCGTCTCTAATTGATAATCTAGTAGATTTACTAGCTGTTTTAATTCTCTTTCGATGTATTTCATTTCCTTCTTTTTAAACTCAATCTCCCGTACAATACTTCTTACTAAAAAGTTTCGCATTTCTTGATACTCTTTCATTGTTTGTCCATCTTCTTTTACAAGTTTTAATATGTCGCTTGCTTTCTTTACTGAACATGTATTGTTGCTAACATCTAATAAAAAAGCTGTTAATTGCTTTATATTCGCCCTCTCTAAACAAGAGGGTGACGGATATTGCTGCCAAAACGCTAATGCTGTTTTCCCATCTAATTCTGAGAAAAACTTTTTATAACTTGGATAATGATGGTTTAATTGAATATGTAGTTGGTTCTTTAACGCACTTTGTGCTTTTACTAATGCATTCCTTCTTGATACTAGTTGTTGTATCGACCAAAATAAATCGTTTGGCTTTGCATCTGGCAATTGATTAAATTTGTTTACCAGTATGCGTGCTACACATTCCGCATCCCAACTATCATTTTTTTGTATCATCACTTGGCTTTTTCGTTCTAAAAATGATAAAGCCGGATTTACTTCTTTCACTATTTGTTCATGATCTACTAAATATTTCGCTAACGCTCTTCCATAACCACCAACATCCTCTAAACCAAATACAACAGTTATCCCATCACACACATATGTCTCTACTTCTAATAAAAACTTCGAAAATGCAGATGGTTTATTATCAAATTTTATTTCTCCTAATTTCTCTTGCCAACAATTAATAATAACAGCCGTATGATGCTCCTTATGTAAATCTACTCCTACATACAAATAGTTCTGCCTATTATGCATAACTCATCCCTCTATTCAATGATTTAGTCATATATAAAAATGTCGGCAACCTTAGTTCGAGCGTTCATCTTCCGATGCGCATAGGTACGCAAGCCTATCCATTTTCATAATTTCATAAGTACATATAGTAAAATGAGCGATTTTTTTAAGTAAGACTGTTATATAATTGCTGGATGTTTCCCATTTGTTTGTATTTGCCCGTATGTATATACCCCTCGATAAAAGTTCTCTCGGTCTAACATGCGTTTCACTTGTACTTTCGTAAACCGCTTCCCTTTCTGTGTACAATAGCCTTCCATATTCAGTCTTTCTGCCAATTGAGTAAGTGACCAATGCTTAAAAAAGTGTCGTAGCTCAAATAGTCTACGTACAACGATTGCTTTATTAGTATCCACTTCTAACACTTTTTGTCCTTTATTTGCCCTGTAACCAAACATCACACCGCCACCTGCATATCCACCTTGTTCTGCTTTCTTCTTTCTGCCTCGACTTAGTTTTAATGCAATTTCAAGACGTTGATATTGATCTAATAGTTCTAACATGCCATTTACTAAAAAGTCATTAGGGCCATGTGCATATATACTATAATTCGGTTGTTCAATTGCTTTCACATCAACCGCATGTTTCTTTAGCTCTCGTTGTATTAACACTTTTGCCATATCAGAGCGCCATAACCGAGATGTATTGAGTACTATCACGTGCTTCACTTGTTGATATGCCATATCTGACAATAGTTCTTGTAAGCTTTCACGTTCAACTGTTAATCCATCTTCATCTACTGTCGCTCCGCTAATTCCTTTATCTTCGTATATGTGAAGCAGTTGTAGTTTATTTTCAGTGCAGTACCGTTCGATTTCTTCAACTTGATACGTTAAGCTATAACCTTCACGCACTTGTCCTTCTGTTGAAACTCGTACATAACCAACAACTTTCCCTTCCATATCAAACTCCCTCCCGTTACAGCAATTACAATCCCTGTAACGTTTACCCGTTTTTTGCGGCTAACTTGTGCGTAATATGCATCCGTTACAACACACTGTACGATGACTTCAAAAAATAACACAACCCTTTATTTTTCCTCTACTATCGTCATACACTGTACATAGCCATTACAATCTATAAAACAACAATAAAAATTTAACACTTAATGCATTTATAAAATTATAGTACTCTTTTAAATTTCTACGCTAAAACACAAAAAAGCACTTGTTGCCTTTAATTGACAATCAAGTGCTTTAAGTTCATGTGTTTTTAAGTAGCATTAAATTTGTAAGTTTTATGGCGACAGTATGACACCTTTGATATGTCGTGACAACTACTACGTTAAAAATTACGAGTTTGTACGAGTTCGTTAGTTTTATGTCCATTCCATGTCTTTGTATTCGTCGCACAGTAAAATGTCATCTCGCCTAAGCTCGTATTTCGTTTTCTATTCTATCATTGCACATAGTACTCCATGATGGTACAACCATCATGGAGTGCGTACTTCAAAATGACCTTTTCTTTTTTTGTACACTTCAACTATACCTTAATTCAATCAGCCCATATATTCCGAATGACTAAAAAAACAATTTTATTGTCTCTATAAAAATAGGCTCCAAAGTTTAAAGTACAACGTCCTGATAACCTACCTCAGTTACTTCACCTTTCACAAGACAAAGGCCTAATCCATTTTCCATATCCCATGTACAGTCAAACGTAAGTCCGATATCAAGAAAGTCGATAAGGTCATTATCTGGAACAAAAATTCCAGCTAAGGTTATTTTTTCGAGAATTTGAGTAACTGTTTCTATTAAAGGATAATTTTCGTTAGATTCAACATCGTAACCAAGTTCATATCTTTTTTGTTTATAATAATCTAATATAGGCTCCAAAATACTTTGTTGTAATTGTTGCCATCTTTCTATTAAAAAATTATATGCCATATATTGTTCTTCCTCAAACTGACCATCATCTTCTCCCCTAACTATTAACGCCACCTTAACTTCGTTCCCAAAAAACTCAATGTTTTTATATCCAATCCAATCATAATTATTAAACTCAAGTTCGCCAAAAATTGCATCATTTATTTTCATTATATATATCTCCTTTATTGTTTACTAGCAAATCCATTTGGCATAAACGCTCCTGCATTGATTTCACCTACTCCACCAAGATGTCCAAATTTGCTGTTGATCTCTGTTGGTACAAGTTGCACTATCTTTACATCATTCAATTCATGCCAAGTTAACTTATTTGCACGTCGATATTTCTCTATTTGTTTCCATGTAATTCCACCAGATTCCATCCCAAACTTACGTGCTAATTCAGGAGAATTATTCAATTGCTCAGCCAATTTTTCATCAGCTTGAGTAAAATTAAGACGTCTTGCTGCTGATCCATATCCAGCAGTGCCACCTACCATGTAATTGATTTCTACCTGCGCCTTTGATACTGGCGAAAAATCAGGAACTCCATTTTTATATTGAATACCTTTAATCCCAGCTTCATCTAATATACGTTTCAATATAGGGTCTGGTGGTGGTTTAAGCGTACTTAAAGATTCTCCTCTGATTCCTTCAAATTCAACCTTCGAATTAACTGGTGAAGGTGTCTGATTATACCTTGCTTCATAAGAACTAGCAAAATCAGTTTGTCTAAAAGCAGGTGGAACTTCAGCCTCTCTATTACCCGTACCCTTAGCCACACTACCTTCCTTACTAACCCCTGAGCCACCACTACCCTTAGCAAGTTGATAAGCGTCATCCTTAGCTGCCGTACTTGCCTTTGAAAACTTTCCAGTTACTTCTCCAACAGTTGAATATTCTATATAAGGAAGCTTCACTCCCATTCCAGTATCTGCTACCCTAACTGCTACTGGAATGTTTGTGTTTTTCATAGCATCTAGTGCATTCTTCAAAGTCTTATTTTCCTTAAGCGATTGTACCACATTTTTACCCAAATTTGGATTAAAACCAGGCATTCCTTCTTTGAATTTTAATAATTTTGCTAAATCAGCTAATTCATTCGTGCCTTTGAATGCTTTTACTCCTTTTCCTACAGCTCCAACAACTGGGATTGCATCTAATCCGCCAAAAATGATGTTTCCTACCCGCTCTTCTTGGCTCAATTTCCTGTGTGTTCCCCAGTCTTCTCCGTCAATACCGCTTTTTATTTGTACAGCGCCGTATACAACTGCGGCAGCGGCCCCGAGTGGTGGGCAAAGGATTGTTGTGATGATGATTCCTGCGCCTATTCCTATGTCTCGCACCATTTCTAGTTTTTTCTGTTCATCTTCTATCGATTTGTATTCAAATCCTCGTGTGGATGGGACTACTTTCTTGTATTCTTCATAATTTAGTTTTGCATCTGGATTTTGTTTTTTTAGTTCTTTGTATTCCTCTCTCAGTACGTTATCAAATGCGGGTGAATCTTTAAAAATATCTTCTACTGTTATTTTATCTTTTTTTGTTTTTATTGTTTGTGGTACACTTCCGTACCCCGCGTGCGAGTCTGGTAATACTGTCGTTGTTGTGGAGCCAATTCGGTTATCTGTTTTGAAACTGAGAATAGATGTATCTCTCATTTTTTGAGCGAATTTATCCATTTCTATTAAAAAAGGTTTATCTATATGTTCAGAGACCAATCGCCCTGCTTCTCCGCAATATTTTTGTAATGTCGAATAGCTCTCGAGTAATTCCCCGATTTTTTGCGATTGATCTTTTGGGTTAAAATGTATACTACCATCCGTGTCTAAATCTCGTATTCTTCCATCAATTTTTTTTAATAATTCATTTGCGTCCCCTAATTTTATGAGTGCATCTTTTGTAATTCGATTCATACCATCTCCCATGTTTTGCCATGGTTCAGGTCTATATTTCACATCCATTTCGTTTTCATCCCCCAGCCGTATGGTGATTTCTACAACTTACTTAATATTTCACGTAATTGTTCGTCCTTTTCAAGCATTTCTACACATACGTTCCTTACAATTGTCGCCGACCTAGAATAGTGTTCAGCAAATTCAAGTGTTTTGTGTAATATATCAGGATATTTTTCAATTACTCTCATCGCTTCACCTTTTTGATAAAAATCACAGCTTAATAAACTCTCAATATTCGTTCCAATGACGTCTACATGGATTGTATATATGTTTTCTAACTTCATTACTATATCAAGTAGTTCTTGAAAATTAACTAATACTTCTTCTCCACCACTAGAACCGCCATCTCCCATTGATACTTGCATTATTCAATACCTCCTAACGAGAATTGTCTCGGATCAATTAATTTTTTATACGGCATTTTTAACACGTCATACAATTTCTTATTCACCGCATAGAGGCTCACCCAGTCATATCGATTACGTTCTACATCTATTTGAACGTAATCTTCTCCTTCAGTGAAATATAAGAAACATTCCCATTTTCCTCCTCTATTACTCCGAGGCCTTGTATACGTTTCCATCGCTATAACGTCTTTATTTGATAAATCTTTTTCCTCAAATATTTGTTGTTCTGTTTCTGTCATTCTCTTTGAGAAAAATGTATCTTCTATTTCCCTCGGTTCTCTCAACAAGAACGGGATGCGTGTTAATAAGGAAAAATATACGTCTGGCTTTGGTATGTAGTCGATCTCGTATTTTTTATTTAGCTCTACTTCTGTTAATACAGCCACTCGATCTTTATCATGTTTCAAAAAACCAATTAATACATTATTAATTCTCGTGTATTCATGACAATTTTCATATTCCTTTAATAGCTCAATCAATTGAAAAGCTGCAGGGGTAATTCCATTTTCACTTGTAAGTAAGCCTTTTTCTTCTAAACTCGTAGTTGCTTTCGTGACACATTCTTCATCAAGTAAAATAATTACGTCACGGTTTGGCAATCCAAATATATCCGTAACCCCCGCTGCACCTGCGAGAACGTATAATTCAGCAGGTGCAAAATTCATTTCTTTTCCCATTCTTTTATCCCTCATTTCTCCATCACAACTGTTTTATCGCCCTTACTTCCGATCTATCTCCGTACGTTTGAATACTTTTATCTAACTCTTTCAAAGCTTTCGTATGTCCTTCAAATGCCTCTACCATTTCTGAGTTATATTGAATGATTAAATCTAGATAACTTAAAAAGGCATCTCTCGTTTTTCCATTCCAGTTCGCACATGTAACGTATGCTTTTAAATTTTTCGCTTGATTTAAAGAATCCTTCATACCGTTCTCTATGTTTTGTGCGTAAGAAATGGCACTTGCAGTGTTACTTCCTATAATTTCAACCTCTTTACCACTCATGTTGATTCCCCCATTCTTTGTATGCTTAATGGATAAGTTTTTCAATTTCCTTTTTCTTTTCTTCAAAAGCCTTGGTCGCTGCAGCATATGCTGACGCTTTTTCTGCTTCTGCTTTCGCTTTATATTCCAAATACTTTGCATAAGCTGTACCTATCGCAGATCCAACATCGCTTAATTCACTTTTAAAGTAGGATAATACTGTATGTAAGTCTTCATCCTTTTCATGACGTTTTTGTTCAAATTCAACTGCCGGAATTTTATTAGCTTCTAAGCCATTACTTTTACTCTCATAATCTCTCTTCGCTGATTCAGCATCTTGAATGAATCGTTTTAACTCTCTTTCTTGATCTTTTAAATAATCATGTAATTTATCATACTGATCTCGTTTCCTCGCGCTTTCTGTAAAACCCGATGCATTTAAAAAAGCATTATACAATTCATCTAACATCTTTCTCCCCCTTTATTACAATAACTACGTAGTTAAATTCGTATATTTAAACATGAATATTCATTACATTGAGAATTTATAAATAATTATTTTTGCATATTGCTATTTTATCAAAGGGGTTTTAACATTTCCATATTTTATAAAAAGCTTTCGCATTTTTCTTCAATTAAATAGCAATGAATATTTATCATCTAAAAATTATAGTTTCATATAGATTATTGAAATTTTATCCACATTAAGGAAATGAATGACAAATAACCATCATTTACATGTTATAATTACGATGTGTACATTTAGCTGCATTAGATGTATATGTGTAATACGTATATTTAATAAAGTTAAATTAAACTGGGGAGGCTTTCGCAAATGGGCAAGAAAACAAGCAAAGCTAAAAAAATTTTGGGATTCGTGATCACCACAGCACTAGCAACTACAATGATGGTAGGCACAGCAAACGCACAAACAACTACGAATAACTATAAAGTAGCTGGCAATGCGAACACTGTATTTACAGATGTACCAAAGGACCACTGGTCAAAAGATGCTATTGATTACTTAGCGTCAGCAGGACTTTTTAACGGATATGGAAATGGAAAATTTGGTTTTGGGGATAATATTACTCGAGGCCAGGTAACTTCTTTAATCGCTCGTCATTTAGGTTTAACAGCAAACAATGAACAGAGCAATATGTTTAACGATATTAAAAATCATATGTTTGAAAAGGATATTAAAGCTATTGTACAGGCTGGAATTATGACGGGTGATGGAACAGGTGCTTTTCGTCCAGATGATGCATTAACTCGTTATGAAATGGCAGTAGTATTACAAAAAGCATTTCAATTACAATCAAAAGGACAAAGTAACTTTAAAGATGTACCTCAAGATCATTGGGCCTATGCATTTGTAAATACACTACGTAGTAACCGAATATCCTACGGTGATGAGGCAGGTAATTACAATGGCAACATGCTTGTGAAACGTGAGGAGTATGCACAATTTTTATATAATGCAATAGCAAAAAACAGAGATTATAATTTCAACATCAATACAAAAGAAGAAATGAAACAAATGTTAACAACAGCTTTACAAGATGGGACGTTTGGTCCATTTAAATTAAATGCATTGGGTAAAGATATATCTGAGGTAAAAAAAGAATTTGGAGTACCTGATGTTTGGAAGCAAGCACCATGTACAGAATGTGATGCACCTAATACAGCAGTATACGGAAATTATTATATTGATATGTACCCTTCGGACGCTAGATATATATGGGTGAAAATGGATATATCTATCAAGGAATTAAAAGAGTGGTTTGGTGAGCCAGATGAAATTGGAGCGGATATGACTAGTGAAGGCTTTATATATAATCGAGGAAGCTATTCTCTTTACTTCAGCTTCTCTGATGGTTATATTCAACGCGCTGAAATATCTAAAAGTGAACATCATTAATACGTTACAAGCAATATAAAATATATAAAGCATAAAAAAATCCTTCAAGAACGTGCCTTTTCTTGAGGGATTTTATTTTGTTTCTATCTATTTAACATAATACAAAGCTGTAAAACTACTACTGATTAAAGTTCCACTTTATTTTTCTTAGTGCTCCGCATTCCATTCACTTAAATACGTTGCATATTCTAGTTCATCTGGATCATCATATAACATAGAAATAAACTCTAATTTATTTCCATCACAATCTAGAAAATATACGCTTGCAGCTGGCATCCACCTTTGGACAATTGGCTCTTGATTTCCTTTCCCCTGACTCCCTACCACCTCTATTCCACGCTTCTCTAACCACAATTTGGAAGTCTTTAAAAACTCTACATCTACACGAAAAGCGAAGTGTTTCATCTCGAAATCTTCATTAGTATGTACTTCCCATAATCCGAGCATTTGTTTTTTATTTTCTCCTACCCAAAAGAACGCAACTCGTCTTTTCGATAGTTTTTTTGCGAATACTAAACCTAACTTATTTTGATAGAAATCTATCGCCTTTTCTAAATTTCTTACATGTAAATGAGTTTCATATATGCTTTGTATCATTATATATTTCTCCCTCCTTTCTAATTTTTTTAAAATATGTTTTGTTTTTATCATACAAATTAATATATTTTTAAACATCCTACTTTTGTATAATTGTTCTTTCCTTCAAATGTATAGGTATCCAGCTCTATAACTGATGTCCCAATCCTAAAATTCAATATATTCACCATCCTTAAATTTACATTTTTATGTAGTTAGTTTCTCTCTATACTACCTTCACTAACAAGGATCTCTAGCTAAGCCTTTCATTGTTCAGTAAAAAAACAAGCCGTCCAACTCAAATGAATTGGATGGCTATTTGTTATGAGATTACTTCAATTTCCCCTCAAAAACAATTTTTCTACCACACGGTTCAACTTCTGTTTTTCCGTCTTTCTTTACTTCATGAAAGATTGGCTCTTCCATGCGACGAGACGGTGCATATCCTTCTTGTTCCATACGCGCTAAGCAGTCTGTAATTGTTTCGTTTTCGAGTACTTCAAATTTCTTTTTATTAGGTTGTTTTGTCATGCCCTAACCTACTTTCTATTTTTCTTGATGCGAATTGATTCTTCATGTAGACCATATATACCATTGCGAGAATTCCCATTATAATCATAACCGCAATAAAAAAGCTTGTATACTGTATTTTTTCTATAAATATGCCTCCTAATACAGGTCCCATAATACTTCCTATACTAAAGGCGATTCCGGATAATATATTACCTGCTGGTAGTAAGTGTCTCGGTAATAAATCTGTCATAAATCCAAGCCCTAGTGAGAAGCACGAGCCAATGACCATACCTGCTATAAGCATACATGCAAAGACAATCCAGTAATATTGATCAAATACTGCTGCGATTAGGAAAATGCCCGTACTTACGCTGAACGTCCACGTTAAAATATGATCTCTTCCGTATTTATCACTTAATATACCGAGTGGAATTTGTGTAATAATGCCCCCAACTGCGAATGCTGGTAATAAGAAGGAAACTTCCGATACAGACCATCCTTTGCGAAGTGCGTATACTGGTAAGTTACTATTTAACATCGCTTCAAGTACGCCGTATGCGAGCGGACCAATTAGCGCAATCCAAGCTAATCCAACGACTTGTTTATAACGAGAAAAGGATGATTCACTTTCAGTTTTTGCCTCATCTTGTGCTGGAAATGCATTTTTCGTTGGTAGTAGTAAAAGCCATCCTATTAAGCAAAGTATAGTAGATACGATAAATGGTGTTGCAAGACCGTACTGAACAGTGCTTGCTAAATACGGGCCAACTGCGAAACCAATTCCGAAGAATACACCGTATATCGATACTTGTCTACCTATTTTACTAGGATCTGACGTTGTCGTAATCCACGTTTGCGTTCCGACATGGAGCATATGATCTCCAACACCAACTAGGAACCTAAGAATAAACCATACCCAAAATGAAAATGTTTGTGTAAAAAAGAATAATGAAATAATAACGAGAAACCCACCAATTACGATAATTGGTTTCATTCCAAACTTTTGCATCGGTTTTTCAAGAAACGGTGAAATAAATAATATCCCGATGTATAATGCCGTCGCATGAATACCGTTAATACTTGAACTAACCCCTTCTTGTTCAAAAATCATTGCGATGGCAGGTAAGAGCATCCCTTGTGATAAACCTGAGATTGCCACAATCCCAACCATAATCCAAAATGTAAAACGCATTGACATCCCTAATCTCTCCCTTTTGTAATTCACCACACTCATTATATATTGTTTACTGTGGAATAAGAAAGAACTAGTGGCTGAAATAATTTTGGTTTTCCCACAAAAAAGAAGCTAGATACATTTAATCTAACTTCTTCCTCAACCTACTTATCTTCTAACCAATCCTCAACATGTTTTATAAATACATCTAAACAATCTATAAACGGTGAGTGTCCGCAATCTTCTAATATCTTCAACTCTGCATTTGGCAAATGTTTTGCTAATTCCTCACCGACTACTTGCGGTACGACGTAATCTCTGTCACCTTGTATGACGAGTGTTGGAGCTTTAATATGATGAATTTGCTTATTTCCCTCTACAACCCCGTTATGTTCATCCGAAATATTAAATGTAATGAGCGCATAATTCACATCAACGAAATTGCGCTGCGTTAACATATCATTTAAATACTTTTCATAACGATCCGGTTCAGGTTGATTATGTGTATATATTAATAGGTTCCATACTGTACGGTAATATACTTTATTCATATTTTTTATCGCATCTAGCACTGGAGCAATTTGTACGGGATCTTGCGCGATTTCTTCTTTCGTCTTTACTAAACTTGATACGATCGGTTGCCCGTTAATATCTTTTTTAAAGATTGGATATCCCTTCATTCCCACTGATTCTACTAAAATCAACTTTTCGACAAATGTTGGATGATTCGCTGTAAATTGCATCGCAACACCACCACCCATTGACCATCCCATTAATGAAAATTTCTTCAAATTTAATTTATCTATAAAAAGTTTCACATCTTCTGCAAAGTCTTGCAAAGAATCTATCGGCTTATTATACGTTGATTGTCCAAATCCTCTTAAATCAATTGCGTAAATATGATATTGATTTTGTAGTTTCTCAATAACTAAATCAAAGTGTTGTGACGACGTCATATTTCCATGAATGAGCACGAGTATTTCTTCATTTTGCCTTCCAACTTCTTGATATGCAATCGTTTCTCCGTTCGATAGTGAAACATACTCCATTGTTGCAGGCTTAATCATCACAAGTTCCCCCATTCTTTTAATAGAAAGAAAATTCTTTACTTAATTAAAGAATACCATACAGAATGTACGTTCTCAATATAAAATCTATACGAAATTCCCACATAAAACAACATGTCTATTACTAGACAATTAAAATAAAAGGGTATATAGTTAGCTAGGTAACTAATTTGAAAGGATCAAAATACATGGACGAAAAACAACATTTTTTCCACATTGTCAGTCAAACTTCTCGTAAGTTTACGAAGAAATTTAATGAACGTGTATCTCCAACAGGATTATTTAGTGCGCAATGGGCTGTTATTTTCCGCATTAATCAAACTGGATCTTGTACTCAAACAGAATTATGTCAGTATTTAAATGTTGAATCACCAACGATGACCCGCACGTTAACACGTATGGAAACGATGGGCTGGATTATACGTACGGAAGGAAAAGATCGCCGTGAGAAGCTCATTTCCTTATCGGAAACAGCAATAGAAATGATTCCAGTATGGCAAGAAGAAGTTGATTCCTTTGAAGAAAAGACGCTAGAAGGTATTAAAGAAGAAGACTTACATGAAGCTTTTCAATTGTTACAACAAATTATCAAAAATTTAGATCATTAATATGGAGGGATGACGATGCAAAGTGAAAAACTTTGGACGAAGGATTTCCTCGGAACTTGTTTTAGTAGTCTGTTTCTCTTTTTAACATTTTACATGCTTATGACTACTCTGCCCGTCTACGTTATAGACGGCCTAAAAGGAAAACCTGAGGAAATTGGTTTAGTTGCAACTGTTTTTCTTATTTCATCTGTTTTATGTAGACCATTCACAGGAAAATGGCTCGATGAATTAGGAAGAAAGAAAATTTTATTTATTTCACTTTCATTATTTTTAGCCGCTACTGTTATGTATTTCGGTACGCAAAGTTTATTTTTATTACTTGCCCTTCGCTTCTTACATGGTATTGGGTTTGGGATGGCAACAACTGCAACTGGTACGATTGTAACAGATGTTGCACCAGCTCATAGACGAGGCGAAGCACTTTCATATTTCGGCGTATTTATGAGTTTGCCAATGGTAATTGGTCCTTTTCTAGGCTTAACTATTATCTCTCATTTTTCGTTTACTGTATTATTTATCGTTTGTTCCTTATTTTCATTACTTGCATTTTTATTAGGATTACTTGTAAATATTCCGCATGAAGCACCAGTAAGTAAACAAAAACGAGAAAAAATGAAATGGAAGGACTTACTTGAACCATCTTCTATTCCGATCGCTCTAACAGGATTTGTTTTAGCCTTTTCTTATAGTGGTATTTTATCCTTTATTCCTATTTATGCAAAAGAACTCGGTTTAAGCGAAATTGCAAGTTACTTCTTTATTTTATACGCACTTGTTGTGGTAATTTCTCGTCCATTTACAGGAAAGCTTTTTGATCGCTTCGGTGAAAATGTACTTGTTTATCCAGCTATCATTATTTTCACAATCGGGATGTTCATTTTAAGCCAAGCGCAAACTTCATTTTGGTTCCTTGGCGCAGGTATGCTAATCGGTTTAGGTTACGGAACATTAATTCCAAGTTTCCAAACGATTGCGATTTCTGCCGCTCCAAACCATCGACGTGGTTCTGCGACAGCTACGTACTTCTCATTCTTTGATAGCGGTCTCGGCTTTGGCTCTTTTATTTTAGGTATAGTCGCAGCTAGGTCAAGTTATCATAATATGTATTTTATCGCAGCTATTATCGTTGCGTTCACTTTACTACTTTATTATGGATTACACGGACGAAAACAAAAATTCAAAAAGCAAAGCACCGATGGACAAATATCTGCTTAACATTCATAAGGAAAGTAAACTTATCCGTTTACTTTCCTTATTTTGTATTTCTTTCAAGACGAGCGTATACTTATAATAGAAACTAAAGGAGGTACCTATATGAAATTTAAAAAATCTCCCCTACTCTTACTTATGCTAACAGTGATATTTGGAATTACAGGGCTTGGTTTTACATACTTCAAACATAATAAAACGACCCCCTCGAAAAATAACGTGACGAAGGAAAACTGGTTAGACGATCCTTACTTACGCTGGTCGTATACACATATGAAAGAATTCACTTTAATAAATGAAGTAAAAAACAACCCTGACCAAGTTGCTCCCTTCCCTACCACGTTACAAAACTTAGACGCTTTTGTTGTCCAACGTAGATTTGGAAATACAACTCCTCTAAAAAAACTTTTAGACGAAAACAAAACAGACGCTTTTGTCGTGGTACATAATGATCAACTTGTTTATGAACGATATTTCAATGGATATAACGAGAGTGATCCTCATGGAATGGCATCGTTAGCAAAAGTGTTTACTGGTGCAATCATACAATCTCTCGCTGAAGAAAATCTTATTGATGTAAAGAAAACAGCTGACACTTACATAAAAGAATTAAAAAACACACCGTTCGGAAAAGCAACACTTCAGCAATTAATGGACATGCAAGTTTCTGCACAGTACCCTACTCATGGATATATGCAGCTAGGACTAGAAAATCAAGATGCACAACTATATTTGGCTAGTAATATTTTGCCCCGAGGTAAAAATTACGAGGGGCCTATGAAAATTTATGATATGTTACTAGAAGCAGAAGAAACTGCACCACCTGGCTCCGCTTTTTCTTACAATAACGGCTCAAGTGAAACACTCGCTTGGATTATCCGAACAATCACAGGAAAATCATTAGCTGAAAATGTAAGCGAGCAAATTTGGTCTCAAATTGGGATGGAAGAAGACGCTTATTACGTTACAGATGAAACAAAAGTAGAACAAGCAAGCGCCGGTTTAAATGCAACTGCTAGGGATATGGCTAGATTCGGGCAATTACTTTTAAATAATGGTCAATATAATGGAGAACAAATCGTCCCTTCTTCTATTACAGAAAGTGTGAAAAATGTACAAGAAGATGAGCTCGCCATTGGCAGCGGCGCTTCAATTTCTTATCATAATCAATGGTGGATTCCGCACAATGAACAAGGCGCTTTCGAAGTGTTAGGCAGTTACGGACAAACGCTTTACATCGATCCGACAGCAAATATGGTAATCGTCCACTTCTCTTCTAACGCTGCGCCTAGTAATGAAATCCATTCGGTTTATTCCGATATGTATATTGATATTGCACATCATTTGGAAAAGCTTCCACAGTAGTGGAGGCTTTTTTTATTTACCCAAATCCTATTCCAGTTATCACTTGGTTATTAGAAGTTGCCGAAAGAATTACTATTCAAACCACGCCTAAAGCCTATTTATTTTGATAATATTTTATAAATTTGAAAAGACTAGTGCTTAGGAAAGGAGGGATTGCGAATGTCTGTGAAAAAACAATTAACTGTATTGATTATTTCACTTGCGATGATTGTAGTGATGACTACTTTAGGTTCGCTCCGTGTATTTGCCGAATCCGACGCTGTGAGACAGCCTATTGAGGTTGAATTGAATGATGATTACTTTAATCCGAGTACCATCACTGTTCCGGTTGGGAAAACGACAACGTTGCTATTAAAAAACAAAGGAAATAGAGAACATACCTTTACGGTGAAAAAACTCGGAATTGACGCCGAAGTCCCGTCAGGAAAAGAAATAACAATTACCGTAAAACCTGAAACTCCCGGTACATATGAACTAATATGTAGGTTCCACTACTTGAAAGGAATGGATGGAAAAGTAATCGTCAAATAACAAGCAGTACCGACCGATCCTTACTTTTTTATAAAGTGAAACTTAAATTCACGGGGGTGTCCCTCCCCCCGCAGATTATTAGCTCTCACTAATCAGTTTTTTACGTGCAGCATAAAATCGTTATGTTGTCGTAGCGTACGAAATTTGTGTTTTGTTGGTGCTACCCCATGCCCATCAAGCTAAAATTTTATAGTACCCCCGGAACGAAATTTTGTACTAACGTGTAACAAAATACTCTTATAGGGCTGGTGATTTATGAAATTTCAGCTCGTTTTTTCGTTTTGGGGAACAATTAGTTTCTTAAGTTAATGGGTATGGGCTGAATCCCATAAACTTTCATTGGTAGATAAGTCAAGGACTGTCCCGTAGCAGAAGCAGTTAAGTTTTTTTCTAATTCAAATCCTTCAACTGGTTCGATACAAGAAAACTTTTGTAAGAATACCTCTAATACAATTTTCATTTCTAATCGTGCAAGGGGTGCACCTAAACAAAAATGTGGACCACTTCCGAAAGTTAGGTGCTTTTTATTATTTGAGCGATGAATGTCTATAGAAAAAGGATCGCTATACATGTTTTCATCCATATTGGATGCACTCATCCAAGCAATGACTACGTCACCTTTTTTTAACTCAATTCCTAATAGATTATTATCTTTTTTGACCGTACGATCCCTTCTTGAAATATGAAAGCGATATCGAAGCATTTCTTCAATGGCTTTAGGGACTAGGCCTATATCCTTTCTTAGTGTTTCATATAATGACTTGTCATCATAAAGCAATGAATAGAATGTATTGGCTATTGCGTGACTAGTTGTTTCAATACCTGCCCCTAAAAGTAACATAGTTGTTTGTACAATCTCATTATCCGTAAGTTTTTCCCCATCCACTTCAGCTCGAATCAAATCAGAGATAATATCATCACAAAGGTTCGAACGTTTTTGAACTACAATAGGATAAAGATATTCAAAATATTCTTTCGCTGCCTTTTGTTTTTGTTGTTCAAGGTCTTCTAACCTTTCTTTGTCGTATGGTTGGAACAAAATATCAACCCAATCTTTAAACTGACCTTGACCTTGTGCAGGTACGCCAAATAAATCGCCTATTACTAGAGCAGGTAAAGGGGATGCCAAAGCATCCACAATATTAATCGTAGAATTTTCTTGTATGTTTTCTACAAGCTCCGTTGCAATTTGTTGAATACGGGGTTCCCACTCTTTTAAACTGCGGGGAGTGAAAGCTGCTGCCAATAAGGACCGTACTTTTCGATGGTCAGGAGGATCAAGGAACGTAATCATTGTTATAGGTGAAGTGTTTTTTTGATTTTTATTATCACCGACAAAAATACCGCTTCTAGGCCCTTGACTTGAAAAGAATTCATAATTGGTTAACACCTGCTTAACATCTTCATACTTAAACGCATTCCATGTATTCGTTTCCTCGTGAAAATAAACAGAATGATTGTAAAGCATTTCTTTATACCACTTTAAAGGGAAAAATTCTTCAGTACGCGTCTGGAAATTAGGGATTTCTTGAATTGCAATAACCTCTTTTTTCACTGATATTCCTCCTTAAAAATACAAATTGTATAATTCAATCTATAAATAGTCATATTTGGAGTACGTCTCATTCCTAGCCAGCATAAGATAGAAGCGATTTACTCCAAATATGGTGACTAACAGTTGGTATAAATTTCTTCTTTTTGTTTCGGGAATTCAAATGGTTTTAATTTATTTTTAATTTCTCTGTAGTTACCATCTCTGCGGGAATGTCAGATTCTAATTCGGAAGCCTGTTTAACTTTCTTTATAAAGAAAGAAAGTATTAATCCGATGATGCCAATTCCAATGATGACAAGGTAAGCGTCATTAATCCCCTGTATAGATGCTTCTGTAACAAGCTCTTTTTGATTCAATCCTTTAGCTGCTGCGGTAGGAACCATATCCTGCAGATGTGATTTCGTACGGCTCGTCATCACTGTCACGAGAAGCGAAGTACCGACAGCACCGGCAACTTGACGAATCGTATTGCTTATTGCTGTTCCATGTGCATTTAACCGCTGTGGCAATTGATTTAGACCAGCAGTCTGAATCGGCATCATCATTAAGGCCATACCAATGCGACGCCCTGTTGACATGAGAATCAAATAGATATAACTAGTGGAATCCGTCAAGTTGATAAAACCCATTGTTGTAATAATGGTAATTGTCATTCCAGTAATAGCTAACCATTTCGCACCAAAGCGATCGAATAGCTTACCGGTAACTGGCATAAGGAATCCCATGACCAGCGCACCAGGAAGAAGCAGAAGACCCGACTCAATGGCTGTGAAACCACGCATATTTTGGAGGTATAACGGAAGTAACATCATATCTGCATACATAACCATAGTAATTGCGATATTAATTATTGTTGTTAAAGAAAACATATTGTATTTAAATACACGCAAGTCAAGCAATGGATTTTGTGATCTTAATTCCTTCCATGAAAAGAGGACAAGGGCTAAGATACCTACAGTAATCGTACCTGCTACCTCTATATCTGACCAGCCAAGGCTTCCGGCCTGGCTGAAACCATAAATTAATGCACCGAAACCAATGGTAGAGAGAATAACGCTTAGGATATTAAGTTTTGTCTTGATTCGGTCGGATACATTTCGGAGATAAATGAATCCGAGCACAATAACAAGGATAGCAAATGGAATCATTCCGTAAAACATCGTTTCCCATTTATAGTTATCAATAATGTATCCGGCAATTGTAGGACCAATTGCTGGCGCAAAAATGACGGCAAGCCCCACCATTCCCATAGCCGCTCCTCTCTTTTCGCGAGGGAAGAGGGTCAAAATAACATGCGTAAGCAATGGCATAATGATTCCTGCACCGGCTGCCTGAATCATACGTCCAGTTAACAAGACAGGAAATCCTGTTGCTACAGCCGAAACAATGGTTCCAGCTAGAAATATAAGCATGGAAGTTTGAAAGAGTTCACGTGTGGTAAACCGTTGCATTAAATATGCGGTAATAGGAATCAAGACGCCGTTTACTAGCATGTAACCGGTTGTTAACCACTGGGCTGTTGTAGCCGAGATCTTAAATTCAACCATAAGTTCAGGAGTAGCGACACTCATGAGTGTTTGGTTTAATGTTGCAAGAAAAGCACCTAAAATCATAATGAACATAATAGGTCCTTTTTTTATCGAATTTGGGACTGTTTTAGTCTGATTATGCAATTCTTTCATATCCTTTCTAATTTTAACGTAGACTTTTTTTACAAAGTGTTGAATAATTTACACTATATAAATTACATTATTAAAGATCATTATGACAACAGACAATTTCTTAATAACTGTCTATTAGTTATCACTTCTTATGCTTTCTGTTAATAAAGTCTAAGATAATAGACAGAACTTAGAATATTGTAAATTTCTAATTAATAGGAAAGGTGATTAGATATGAAAAACCATCCAAAGTCCCGTGTAGACCCTCGAATCATTCGTACACGCCAGTTAATAAAAGCGGCTTTAATAGATCTTCTACAAGAGATGGAAATTAGCAAAATAACAGTTAATAAAATTGCAGAACGTGCGACCATTAATCGTGTTACGTTCTATCTCCATTATCGTGATATTCATGACATGTTGGAGAAAATGGCACAGGAAATGGTCGAGGATATTGAAAAGATAATGATAAGCACGGAAAACCTCTCAGATTCCTCTGAGGATATAGAATGGTTAAAACTCGTAGACCTACTTGAGTACATTGCTGACAATGCTAAATTCTATAAAGTAGTTCTTGGTTCTAGGCGAACACCGATTTTTACAGAACGCTTGTTAAATACACTTTCAGACAAAATAACAGAGAGAACAGAAAGTCACCCCTTTCTCGTTACTAAAGACATTCCAAAAGATATTGTTATTTGGTACGGTTCTTCAGCTTTAATTGGAACAATTGTAAAGTGGTTACATAGGGACATGCCGTATACACCACAATTTCTTGCCAAGAAGTTGTATATACTTTTTAAATCAAGTAATAAAGAAGTTTGAGTTAGTGTGGATTTAAAATCACTTACATAAATCTGGAAGGTACAATTGCCTGGATCTATCGAATAAAAAATTCATTTACGCCATATAAAGTTACGTTAAATTCGTGGCGTTTGGCCCACACAAGATTAGCCAGCACTCATTACCAAAAACAAGAGGAAAATACAATGAAAAAACACTAATCTTATGTAAGGTTAGTGTTTTTTTATTGTTGATGACCTTTTTTATTTAGATACAACAAAACCAATAATACTGATAGTTAAAAATGTATAACCCATTAGTAGTAAATAAAATGGTTGTACAACCAACTAAATGTCCGCTTTTTATTATAGTCCGTTTAAAATGCTTATTGCGAGATTTGCTTCCATCGCTACACAGCCTCCAAGATTTGCACATTCAAATCTTGGCTATGATTACCGAACAGATGAATAAATTAGAAATAAAAGTAAGAATATGACCTGTTTCTACACTTATTTCGGCTTTACCCCATTAATAGCATAATCACACGTATTTGAGATAAAGATAATTGTTAGTATGATGTACTGAGATAGTCAGCAGAGGCTGATCACCCAGCTACAAATGAGTTGTTTATCAAAGATAAATCTGCAGTGCTCTAAGCGATTTATTTGTGTATGGGAAAGCAATCTACACATATAACTATCGATTATCCTGCGACAGGGCGGCTCACTCACCTCCACATGATTTGCAGTTTGCTGGTATATCTGTAATTTAGGAATATAAAAAACGCTCAAGGCGAACGAAAGGAATGAGTATAACTATGAATAAGCCCATCCAGATGAACAAATTGAATGCAATAAAAGAGGAATTGAGAAGGTTTATGCTGGTCTATAAATTTGCTTTGGATGAAATGAATACGAAAATAAATATTTTAAAAGAGGAGTTTCAGCATATTCACGATTACAACCCAATCGAACATACGACTTCACGCTTAAAATCGCCCGAAGGTATTTTTAAAAAAATATTAAGAAAAAACATCGAGTTATCTTTTTTAGCAATAAAGGAGCAAGTGAAGGATATTGCAGGTATTCGAATGACGTGTTCATTTAGATCGGATATTTACCGTCTAAGTGAGATGCTTTGCAATCAAAAGGATGTTGAGGTCATTGAATGTAAGGATTATATAAAAGAGCCAAAATCAAACGGTTATCAAAGCCTACACTTAATCGTGAAAGTACCAGTATATATGTCAGACAGAGAAGAAAGAGTTTGTGTAGAGATACAAATCAGGACGATTGCCATGGACTTTTGGGCTAGTTTGGAACACAAAATCTACTATAAATATAACCATTCAGTTCCCGAAAGACTCACGTCAGAATTAAAAGAAGCCGCTATAGTTGCGACTGAATTAGATTTAAAAATGGAAGCTCTTCACCACGAAGTACGCGAATTAAAATCAAGTGAAGAAGAGGGGCTAACCGAACTTCATCTCGCACAAAATCATTTTAACATTCCAATGCAGCTGATAGAAATGGTGAATAAAGCGATAAGTGAGAAGAAGTAAAGGAAGGAATTGTCCGTCAACTTAAGAAAACTAGTCATCCCAAATAGGAGAAAAATAAACTTTTATGCTATAAAAACACAAAATTTCCATTTTGGGGGGATTTAAAAGCTTAGGTTGATGGGCATGTGGTGCTACCCCTGTATGCCCTTTTCCTAGATAAAATGTTTCTACTTTTATATTTCCAAACTTCATATTTGTAATGTCCTTTAAATCCATAATTGGTTCTTCATAACCATTTTTCTTTGCTAGTGTAGCCGTTAGAGCTGTACTATGTACCTGAATCTCTTTTTCTTTTAACGTTTTAATTCCTCCAATTCGGTCTACATGAGCATGCGTTATAATTGCATCTGTTATCGGTTTATGAAATTTCTTTTCAATCATCTCTATTAATTCTTTTGTAAGCTTGTCATCCCAAGAAGAATCAATAAGCACTATCCCTTTTGAGGTGTTTAGAATTAAGCCATTTGAAGGTACTGCTTCCCCATTAAAATAAACCATTTCTGTATGGACCCATACATGGGAATTTAACTGAGAGATTGAAATAGTACCTTCTTGATTTTTAATTATCTTTTGCTCAACTTTCTCTGCAGCTTGCGCTGGGAATGCCGCACTAGCAAATTGACTTACTCCTAATAAACTTACACATAGACCTACTTTTAACATCATTTTTTTTCATTTTTATCATCCCTTTCTTGACATCTTACTTCTTTAAAAAAGCTATTACGCTTAATAGACAATACATAAAATAAATTTATTCCTGTATTTACAAAAAAATTAAGAACTTTTAAGATAGATTCTTACTAGGTGTTGACTTGGAATAAAATTTGATTAAAAATGATTTACGAAAATCCTGAAGCATCAAAACTGAATGAATCTCGATTTATTATGTTACTCCATCATCAAAATTAGAATCATTATTAAAAGTTATATGCTGTATAGGTATGTGAACGATTCGGGGTATGAAGAGCCATCCTTTAAATTAATTCCATGTATAAGGGTTACATAGCTAATGTTCACTATAAAATCCAACATAAGATCGATTATGTTGGGTTTTATGCAATTGCCTTTATATAATTTCATTGAAAATTAAACATTATTTATAGAATCTATAAAATCTATCAAATTGCCTATAACAGACATTCAAATTACATTTTTTGAAGTGTGGTCCCTGAAACCTATAATCATTCACGTACCCCTAGCAGATGACAGCACTCTCTCTTACGAAAGTAATCCTGTATCTCTTGCTTTTTGCACGGCTTCTTCTCGATTTTTGACTTCTAGCTTGTCATAAAGAGTAGAGGCATAATTTCTAACTGTGCCATTTGATAAGTAAAGTTTCGAAGCAATTGTTTTATAACGGATTCCTTGAGACAAAAGATTCAAAACCTCTAACTCGCGTTTCGTTAAGCCATACTCTTTTCCATCTGACTTCAATCCGACTGACTCTTCCTCATCATTTCCATCCCACATCTTATGGAACAAATCTTGGTCAATCATCGTGCCTCCCCGATAGATGAGGCGAATCGATTCAGCTAGTTCACGAGAATCTATGGATTTCAGCAAATAACCGTCAGCTCCATTTCGTATGATTTCCTTCGCCCTTTTGGTATCCTGAAACGTTGAAAGAATGAGGACACGAATGTCTGGCCATTTTCCCTTAATTATTTTGGTCGCACGAATCCCATTCAGATTGGACATCTCTAAATCCATTAATACTAAATCTGGTTTCAGTCTTTCACACAATTCTACAGCCTGTTCTCCATCTTCAGCCATTCCCACTACTTGCAAGCCATCCTGTCCATCCAAAATTGTATGAAGACTTTCTCGAATAAAAGAATGATCATCGACGATACACAAGCGGATTGGTTCATTGGACAATTGTACAAGTCTCGGTAACACACATGAAATTAACGTCCCTTCTCCTTTTTTGGAGTAAACAATAACTCTCCCTTGTAACTGACTCATGCGCTCTTTCATCGCAGTTAATCCGAAGCCATCCTTCCATTCCTCTCCCCCGCAGCCATTATCCTGCACATCCAATCTTATCTGTTGCGGCTCAAAATGAAGTGACACAATGATTTCGGTGGAGTGTCCATGGCGAACCGCATTTGTTAATGATTCCTGCAAGCTCCGGTACATTGTCAGTTTTGATTGCTTGGAGACCATATACTCTTCCCCTATTATTCGAGTACGTACATTTACTTTTGCATGCTTCTCAAATTCCTCTGTCAATTGTTGTAATGTGACAGTTAAGGAAAGCGATTCTTGTGGTAAGTCCATCTGATGTAAATACATTCTTACTTCTTCCATACTGTTACGGGCCAATTGTAATAATGAGTCGAGCTTTTGCTCTCCTTCTTTAGTCTTTAATTCCGTACGTAATGTTTCCATCCCCATAATAATTGAGGTATAAGAATGCCCCATCGTATCATGTAAATCTTTTGAGATCCTGTCACGTTCCTCCAGTAAAGTAATCCGCTCAACTTGAGATACGTACTGTTCCAATACATGCTTTTGGTTCCGAATCGTTTCACTTTGACGGTAATTGACAACTAGTAAACGAAAGGAAGAACCCACAGCAAAAGCCAGACCGATTTGTAGAATAATCCCCCATACATCTATTCCATGGGAAAATATTGCAATGAGCAACGGAAATAAAACAATTGTGATAGAAGCCGACCAACGGTATGATTTATGAGCACTATTTGCCGCAATCATAAAAGTCGGCATTAAAAAAGCAAGGTACGCTGACGGAAATAATAAAGTTAAGTAGAAGCATACTCCGCCAAATAAAATTATCTCAGTAAATAGATAATAGCGATAACTGAACATTAAACAAATCCATGGTATTGAAAATGAAGTGACTTCCCAAAGGATAATGACCCAAAGCGGTATAGTCAAATGGTCTCGGTGTTGGATAGTCGTTACCATCAATGATAGCCAAATGATAAAACGTATACAAAGTAATACCCAATCATACCAGAGCCATAGTTTCAAGGTCTTAAACAAATTATCACCCCTTAATAGCTTTGAACATGGAACGCGTGTACATTCCAATTGTTCGAACTAAGCTGTTTCCAATACAAATACATATCCAGATGAGAATACACCCAACAATCATGACAAAAATAGCCTTCTGCCATGAATTCACAACAATTCCCAATAAGTATATATCAAAATATTGAAAAAGCAATGGTGCTAAGGTAAATGCAAACGGAGCTACGTACAATATAACGGCACATATAAGGCTAATCACTCCAACAAAAGATTTTTGCATGAGCCAAAAAATAGCTCTCCAATTGCTACTATTAAGAATTGCCTCTCTCGCTTTAATCCATTTATCCCCTTCATTTTTTGTCATTGACAAGATTGGCTCTATCGATATACCCGTATAAACTTTCGTCTGAATGCGTTCATACTGGACAAACGTGTGAGTTGTTTGCAGCACCCATACCAACAAAGGAATACCTACGAAGATCACCGTCAGCACCAATGCAAATGTCATACTGACCAAATAAAAGAAAAAGTAAAATAATCCAGATCCAAAGGTAAACAACAAAAAGTAGAAATCTTGCAAGCTTTTTTGAACAGATTCTTTTGTCATTAGATTCTCTCCTCCATTTTCTTTTCTTTGCTAATACTCTATGAGTCGCCCTTCGATTCTAACTTTTCATCTGTCACGCACAGTAGTGTCAAAATGTCATAACTTGTAGGTCGTGGGTATAAAACTAGCCGTACTACGCTCTATTTTTTATGTCATGCATGAATATGACGAAAGGTCACTAGTTACTATGACTTGCTACTTGCTACACTCGGTTCATACACTAACGAGCTGACAACTCGTTGTGCAAACAAGAAATCTTCAATCTCATAAAGGAGTGTACAAAAATGAAAAAAGCAATCAATAAACTGGGGCTCGTCGCAATTCTGCTCACTTCTACAAGCATGATTTCTGCATGTTCCCAACAAACATTAGAAGTTGGAAAATCAAAGTCATCGACACTTGCAACCAATATCAAAATGACGAAAGCACCTAATAACAAAAAAGAAGTAGAATCTTTTGCTGATCCGTTATTCGAAGAAAAAATGAAGAAGTACAATGTGAACGGTTCAAGTTTTGTCGTCGTTCATGATGGAAAGGTCGTCGTCAATAAAGGGTATGGTTATGCAGATAAAGAAAAGAAGATTCCCGTCAATAAGGACACGGTCTTTCAAATCGCTTCAGTCTCGAAAACTTTTACCGCCTTGGCCGTGATGCAACAAGTTGATAAAGGAAAGCTTAAACTAGATCAAGATGTACAACAATATCTCGGTGGATTAAAAATCCCCAATAAAACAGGAAAACCCCTCACCCTGTTTGATATGTTGACCTATACCAGCGGCGTAGACCTGCCCGATATCACCACGCTAATCGGGCCTGAATATGCAAATCAAAATATATCTATTAGGGAATTTCTACCTAAACATATGCCGACAGTGGTACGGCCACCCGGTGAAGCTTATACGTATGACAACTTTGCATTTTTACTCGCAGGATTTGCAGTGGAGAATGTTACAGGCACATCTTTCTCACGATATATGGAAAAGAATATTTTCAAACCATTAGGCATGAAGTCTACAAGTGTGCGCTTTACGCCTGACCTTCTCAAAAGAATGGCTACACATTACGGTCCCACTGGCGATTCTCATCCAACAAATGGGCACGCTCCAACTGATGGACCACAAGGAAGCATTTTGTCCACTGGGGAAGACATGTCAAAGTACATGATTATGCAGCTACAGAATGGAAAGTTTGAAGGTAAAGAAATCGCAAGTAAAAAAAGCATGGATATGATGCATACCTACCAAGTTTTCGTAGATAAGACGATTCCTATTGCGACAGTTGGATTTGAAACATATTTCAATGACCTTGCCAATGGTCAACATGTCGTATTAAAGGGCGGGAATATGCCAGGACATTCTTCATTGATGGTTTTGATACCTGAACAAAAAACCGCATTCTTCATGTCTTACAATAATGATTCTATGATGAGCCGAGAAGTGTATGAAGCGTTCATGGACCATTATTTCCCTGCTCCCAAGGCGGAGAAAACAGTATATCTCTCGTTAGAGGAAAAAGAATCCCAAAAATACTTGGGCATGTACCAAAACACACGTGCGTTTGCGATTCGTACCCACTTTACCTATGAGAATGGAACGTTGGTCATGGAAGATGAAACAGCTGGCAAACAAGTCCTTAAAATGATTCACCCGTTGTTGTTTGAGGATCCAGAAGGAAATAAGATTGCTTTCCAAAAAAATGCGGCCGGAGAAATCGCATATTTTTATTACACCAGTCCTAAAGGCCTAGGCATTGTTGCTCAATCTCAGAAAATCAATATCAAATCACCTTTTGCAGACGTCCCGCAAAAGAGTAACTATAGAAGCCATATCGACAATCTTCATGCTTTAAACATCATGGATGTTAAAGCGGATAATCTATTCGATCCGATGGGCACGATGACACAAGGAGAATTTACTGATTCCTTGTTGTTGGCACATGGATGGAGCATTTTCCCGGGTCAAGCCGAAGGGATTAAGAAGCAATTTATAGCAGGCATACCAGGATATGACCGTGCGACTCCGATTAGCAGACAAGTTGCAGCAACCATGATTCAAAACTTGAAGCAGATTCAACCTGACCAAGCCAATCATGTGAAATTGCTCGACACTGCGGATGCCTGGGCGGTCCAGTCCATTCAATCCCTTGCCTCACAAGGAATCATAGACCCTGATACTACCATCAACGCTGACGGATCTTTTACCTTCCGTCCGAAAGATCTGTTACTGCGTCAAGAAGCGAGCGCCTTGCTCGATTTGGCTTTTGGCTATTATGCACTGCCTATTAAACAGAAGTAAGCATTCATCCAAACATGAATTATGGCAAATGTTTAGGGAGAGTATCCCATCAGCATAAAGATAAAGTAAAATTGTATCCATAAAACGAAAAAATAGGCTGTTCTTTCTGTAGAATTATAGGAAAGAATGGCGTTTTTTGTCTGTCTATTTCAGTGTCTGATGAGCTACAAGGAGGCCGTACCAGTGTTCTTACAACCGGGGGCAAAATAGCATTTCCTATAGGAGAGATGCTACTTTGCTTCTTCATATTCCTTCATTATTTTATAAAATGTGTTTTTCTTTAATTCTAACATTGTCATAAACATAATAGCTGTTATTTCTCCGTTCTTCCATTTTGAATGAGTTTCTTCGATTATTCCTGTTTTTGGGAATACCTTATATTTTTATATATTTGCATTCCTAATGGCGTTTATGGTTATTTTCAGGCATATGGAAAATATACAAAGGCTGCTTTTAGGAACAGAAAATAAACTTATTTTTCCACAGCGTTGAGCATGTCGTCAAAATAGAAAAAAATTGGGGTTAGTTAACCGTTTAAGGAGGACGGCAACGATTCTTTACTTTTCGAGCCACTCAAGAAAAATGTACTTTATAATCCTATTTTTGGTATATCTCCTACCTTAGTAGCAATAAAGGGTTAATATAAGTCATCACATCATGCGTAAATATTAACGTACACATTGAATAGAAGAAATCAAAAAATACGTTATCCTTTCCTATGATTCTACAGAAAGAATAGCGTATTTTTTATTTTAGGGGGGTATTTTGTTTTGTTAGCTTGATAGCGATGTGGCGAGACCCCATAAAGAAAAGACACCCATATAAGAGTGTCTTTCCCAATAGTTTTTTAGCAGAAGCAGCTAGCTCCAACTATGATTAATAAAATAAATAATACAACTAATAAAGCAAAGCCGCCGTCACAACTACTGCAACTACCACCATATCCCATAACAATAGTTTCTCCTTTAGATAAGAGGTTAAAATTAGGGTTCATTCCATGTATTTTAACGGGTTCACTTTACCTTACGTTTTTACGTATGAATTGAGAGGTCCCCTTGAAAATTAAAAAAAGACACCCTAAGGTGCCTTCCTCCGACTTGAACCACTTTAATTTTAATAATATATATTGGACTTTCATCCAAATAATATTTTACCATGTTAAGTTATATTGGTCATTGAGAAACATGATTCAAATCTATATTTGGGGTTAATAGTTTTTATATCGAAAATAGTGGATGGATTATCCTGTATGTCAATCGATATGCTAAATTGCATATCTAAAAAAGTATAATTTGTTAACATTTTCAAAATAAGGAATATTATTATAAAATTCTGCTAATATCAAACTTGTACTTATTATAAAACAAGGGGATGTTTATATGTTTAAAAAAGTTACATTAGGGATATCATCATTAGCGGTGGCAGCGGTAGTTGGATTAGGAATGGCATCGGAGGCATCAGCAGGACCAGCAGCACCTCTAACTTCTTTAAGTGTAGTAAAAGTGGAATCACAATTGGGTGGAGTTGAATACATTACCCCTAATAGTTTTAGTACAACTAAAGATCATGGGGGTAGTTACTTGTATGTTTACACAAAAGAAATAGGGTATGGCCAGTTTCCTTTTGCCAAAATGAATGGATTTGATGTGAAAAGTATTGGTTCACAAATAATTGGTGGTAATCCTATTGTAGGTTGGGAATATAAATGGGACGCATCAAATCATCAAGAAGGGACTTTTGAATATCAAAAGACTTCAATAAATTATCCAAGAGATACGTGGCGCACTTCGTTATATATTAAATAATCAGTTATATATATTCGTAGCATGAAAATCCCTGCACCTTATGTGGGGATTTTCCATAAAAAAAACACCCAAAGGTGCCTTCCTGCGACTTGAACCACTTTACTGGAAATTAAGTAAACACGTCCTATAAAACAGAATCATTTATTTTCACCAGATTGTTAGTGTACAAATACAAGAGAATCGAGATCGTTTGCTTGGCTAGATTAAAGCAACGCCACGGCGCTATCAAGCTAATGTAAATTAGTATCCCTACAACGAAAAAAACGCTATTCTTTTTGTAGAAAGTAACAAAGCAATTGTACATGACACCCAATATATCAAAGACTGTTTTCTTCTCATATCGATGAGATTCCCTTCCGTTTTTTTGTAAAAAATTAAACAAACGAAGTAAGATTTTTAATAGTTCTTGAGTATGTTTTTGTAGAGGTTGATGGACATGGGTACTATCCCTATAAGACAATCATATATAACTGAATACATGTATGCAACTTCATTTCAAATCTCTATATAACCATTAAAAAGGCTGCAACACAAAAACAGGCAATGGGGAAAATGCTCTCCATTGCCTGAGAATAAATGAAATGCCGGGTGTATGATTTAATTTCCATCCTTCTTATAGACGATGTAACTAGGTTCATTATAAATCCACTCATCTGTACCAATTCTTAACCAACCGTTCTTTTCTTCGTATACTGTAACTTTTTCACCTTTGCTTGCTTTTCTAACAACAAGGTAGCCAGCTCCTGCCCCGCTTCGAACATTTACCCCAATGCCATTAATTTCAGCCGTACCAATTCCTTTTTGAACACTACCAGTTTCAATTACTTGAAGCATGTTTAAAATGAATGCTGCTGTTTCACCACGAGTTGTTGTTCCTTTAGGGACATACAGATTATCCCCCATACCTTTTACAATACCTAAGCCGTATAATCTTTGTACAGCTTCTTTATAGATAATTTGATCTTTATCTGCAAATGGTAAGTTTGCCAATGGTCCATTTATTCCTTTATACTGTAAAGCTCTATTTACAATAATTGCTGCTTCTTCCCTTTTAATAGGTGTGTTAGGGTCAAAATAACCGTCTCCTCTACCAGAAATGATGCCCACACTTGCAGTACGCTTAATACCATCTCGTAAAGTTGGATTTGCATCATTTAAGTCTTTAAACGTTGCTTCTCCAGCTGGAAGACTTAGAGACTTAGAGATTAATTGAGCAAACTCAGCTCTTGTTACGGATCTATTAGGTGCAAAAATACCGTTTCCTTCTCCTACCATAATACCTCTTCTATTCAAATCACGAATAGCTGACTCATACCAACCTCCTGTTATATCGTCTGTTGGTTGATAAAATTTATTATAATATCCTTCAACGCCACTTACGAATGGAACCCATTGCCCACTATTAATCATAATAGCAGGACAGTTTTTACCACTCCATTTTTGGTGTTTTACAACATTATTTAATGGTACACCTGTTTCTTTCATTAAATAAGCTGCAAGTTTCTTGGCGTTATCCACTGCCTTATTGTAGTCACCATCGCTGTTAACTGCTATTTCAATTGCAATAGATTCTCTATTACCTGAACCATCCCCGTCTCCTGCATGCCATCCGTTCTCGTTTAATGGTAAGTGTTGATAAATCTCTTTATCATCTACAGTAAAGTGCCATGATGCAGCCCGGTCTGTGTTCCCTACAGCTTGGTTATATAAATATTGAGCGTGGTTTTTAGCCCCTGCGCCTACACTTTTATTATCAGTTTCATGAATTGTAATATACTTTGGAATCATATGGTTTTGAGGGCGAATATTATCGTTTCCTTCTGGAACAATCCATTCAGTAAATGGAACGCCATTTATAGTACTAGAAACTTTAGGTGCTGAGAAAGAAAGACTACGCTTTGTTCTATTTGAATTGTTAGGGATCGTTAATGTACCCGTTTCTTCATAAATACCTTCTGAACTTTGAAGACTGTCCACTTTCTTATTATCGACAGTACCTCCACCACGTCCGTCTACTCCTTCAAAACTCTCTTCAATACTTTTTAAAGCTTGTTCGTCTGATACTTGAAGTCGAGCAGTTACAGCTTGTTCTTGAACACTTATGGATTGATGGTTATTTACCGATTGTTGTTCTTCTGCAATCGATACCATCGGTGAGGATAATACGGTTAGTCCGGCTGTTAATACTACTACTTTTTTATTAAATCTAATACTCATGTTTAATTTAGTATATCTCGCTATTTTAGTAGATATACCTTCCTCCTTACACTTCTTTTAATGTGAATCATAATAGTTAGAAACCTAAAAATAACACTTTCATTTTTCATTGCATATAATCAATCGAAATCTCTAAATTCTCCTAGATATATCAATATTTAAAAGTATTTCAAACATTTATCAAAGAGAATGATAGGAACTAAAAAAGTTCTCTTGTGCCATTTCAACCATACTATACATGATGATACTTCCACTCATACACTTACAAAAATATCATCAAAATAACTTTTGAAATGTATAAAACAATACATAATATTTTACTTGATATTCCGTTTGTTTTCTATAAAATCCACAAATTCTTGAAAAATCTTTGCTATACGGTGTACCGCAACATCACTATCAAGCTAACAAAACAAAATACCCCCTAAAATATAAAAATACGCTATGCTTTCTGTAGAATCATTGGAAAGGATGGCGTTTTGAACTTATACAGAAAGAATAGCGCTTTTTTCACTTTTAAATAGTCTATTAAGAGTTGTTTCTTGAAACGAATATATGACTTATTTGGTAAACGATAGGATATAAGAAAACCAGAAAGATTAACGGTTTATTATGCATATGGCTAAAATTCCATGTTCCTTCTGATAAAAATAAAGTACCTAAAGTTAATACATACATTACAAAACAGCAAATTGATAAGCTTTTTTGTAATGTATGTAAAAATATTTCATCAATAAAATTCTCGCTCTCTTTTTTACCTTTCAAAATTCTCTTCATAAATAATGATTGCAAAATGATTGTTGCTACAAATAACGAGGTTATAGAAATCTGTTGTTTCTCATACCATTCAAAAGCAAGTAAACCCATAATCACAATGTATAAACAAGTAAATAAGATATTAATTCCATTTTTCATTTGTCTCTACTCCTTATCTAGATTTTATAAATAAATAATTGATCAACCGTTAAGCCAAGGGATTTAGCTAAATTAAAAGCAAGTTCCAATGTAGGATCATATTTGTTATTCTCAATCGCATTAATCGTTTGTCTTGAAACATGACATAATTTAGCTAAATCTTCTTGGGAAAGCTTTTTTTCTTTACGTAAAATACGAATTATGTTCTCCATTTTTATGAACATCACTCCTAATTTTGTCAAAAACTTTTTACATTATTAGTTTATATAATTTCATTATAAATGTTAAAAGTTTTTTACATTTTAAAAAAACAAACGATAGTCCTCCTACATCTTAGATAGAAAGAATACCGTTTTTTTCGTTTTAGAGGTACTTTAAAATATTAGCTTGATAGCGATGAAATCAAAGGTGGTAACAAATCATGAAAAAATCAGTAGTAACAGCAGTAGTAATCATTATCGTAGGTTTTATTTTCGCAGTGGCTATGTTTCAAGACGATTCTTGGAGCGCTGAAGTTAATAATTCTTCAGATGGTTGGCCTCAAGAATCAAGATATGCAAACGAATTGAATAACCAAAACACATCAGTTATTCAACAAATCAACTACACGATTAATAAGCAATGCATCTGTGGTTGTAAAAAATATGATGACGAACAGTTAATGCAGAAACAATGGATTTCTGGAACAAAATAAGTTTAATGAATCCATTGATAAAATCAATAAACACAAAAGTGCTAAATCTTAATGATGTTAGTACTTTTTCTCATTCATAATTATTAACCATAAATTTACCGTGTTTAAACAAAGGAATGCAAACACCCCTTTTGCAAACGAAGACTAGCAGCATACCAATAGATATGCTGCCCCTTAAGTATCAAAATACGAAAACTTCATTTAGCTCAAACCGCTAAATTTATATCTTGTCGTACACACTCTTTTTTATGAGCTCGTTTCCATAAATAAATGGTATAGAAAAATAAAATTGCAATAATAACATAAGCAAAAAGCGATGAGCCTTGAACATTCCCCATAAAATTCAAGAAATTATTAAAAGCATGAAAAGTAATGGTGATGATAATAGATTGCCTATTTACAATAAGTAAAGATAGAACAAGCCCCACTAAAAACGCATATACGATTTGTAAAATGGTATCTTCAACAGACTGCCCACCAACCAGTTGCAATAAATGTGTGATACCAAACAGGAAACTTGAAATCAAAACTGATTTTTTCATTCCTTTTGAAAATAACATTTTAAGCATAAATCCCCGAAAAAAAGTTTCCTCAATAAATGCAACAACACAAAATTGTATGATAAACATAAAAATCAGATCAGATATTGATGTTGTATTTAATCCTTTATTACCAATTAGTATTACTAGCAGAACAAGCACTAGAGGAGAGCTCAATAGAAAGTTATTCTTCGTCGAACTATTTAACTTAATATCAAAGAAGTAGTATACCCACTTATTCTTTATTATTAAATACAATAAGATCCCAACCGCTAAAGGAACAAGTCCGATAAACTGGAATACCGGGCTGGATGGTTTAGCAATAGTTTGATAGGCCCCGTTAAGCGTGTAAAAAACCAATATTAATAATTCTAACCCAATAATTTTTAAAGCAATATTTAGATTTACCTTCATTCAGAGCCCTCCACTATTTAATTGTCCGTTCGAACATTTTAAAACAATTCAGTCATAACGAAAAGCCAAATGAATACACCTAACTAGGAAATTACCATCTGCAAAGTTCTTTTTTATGTAGTTATGTATATTCATTTTAGTTGACCGATATACCCTACTTCCCCTTAAAGCAAGAATAAGTGGTACAATGTAAAAAAATAAGGCGTTAATTATGGGTAAAGGATTAAAGTATGAAAAGTAGCAAAAGGAATGGAAAGAATTATACGAATCAGAAATGTCGTTTCGGAAGATCGGTCAATTATATAAAGTAGATGCAAAGACAGTAAATAGAACTTTGGAGGGACTTGTAGAGATTCGTCCTAAAAGTCCATGGGATAAATATGTCGATGAATGGTATTAGTTATACAAAGATGGATACTCCAAGACTGATATATCAAGAAAGTACAAGTGTGATATAGGAATAGGGACCCGTTTTGATAATCTTCTTTCGCAATATGAAGTAGTTGATTATACAACCAGTTACAAATCCTGCTTTGCCCATCTAAAGCGAGTTCATCCTCTTTAGAAAATACAATTTCAATCTTTCGATTGAAGATAATACTCATTGATGTCAACGTATAAAAAGACACTTTAAGTAGTGTCTTTTTATACGTTTTGAGCCTAATACTAGGATAGAACTAACACATAGTTATAAACAGGGGCCCGCCACATCACTATCAAGCTATCAAAACAAAATACCCCCTAAAACGAAAACGAGATGGAGAAAACAATAAAAAAGCTTATCATTAAGTGCTAAAAGATAAGCTTTTTTTCTATACTTATTGAATTTTATTGGATTTATTCCATACTAATTTAGTAAGAAAATATTGAATACCAAACAAGATAGTAACAAGTAAAATGAACTTTAAACATACTAACATCCATCCAACAATGTCTTGAGGTAATTGATTATGATATGTAGTGTAGGATACACCAGTAAAAGATAAAATAAGGGTATATGATACTTTATCTTTTAATTTTTCCTTGTTATCGATTTCTGGTTCGTAAACACCAGCTAAAATGGATCTAATAAAGAAGAATACCGTATAACAGATAATTATACCAAGAGCTGTAGCCCATTCTAGAAACGGTCTTTGTAAGTATACGCCCCTTATTATTAAATCTATGAAGGCTAGCAATAAAACCACAATTCCAGATTGGGCCCAAATTTTCATTTCAATTTGCTGAATTCTTTCATCTGAATGTGTACTGAGTGAAAACCAATTTTTTAGTTTTTCCATTCTATTTTTCCTCCCAAAATAATTCATCTAAAGTTTTATCGAGTGATTTAGCTATATCAATGCAAATAAAGATGGATTATATTTATTAAGTTCAATAAGACCAATGGTTTGTCGAGTAACATTTACAAGCACGGCTAATTCTTGTTGAGTTAGCCCCTTTTCTGTTCTTGCAATTTTTAATTGCAACTACATTCTTCTTATTTAATAAGTATTAATTTAGAAAACTCATAAACGAAAAAAAGAGCGCTGTAAAGAAACGCACTCATTCAAAGGACTTTACCAATCTCGACGATTATCGCGATCACAGTCACGATCATGATTACGTCTGCGACGACATTCATCACAATCGCAGTCACGGTCACGTCTACAACGACGGTCATCACAATCTCTATGTCTGCGTCTGCAAAACATTAAATCATCCCAAAATCTATTACAATCTCTGCAATGTCTGAAATTACAATTACATCCCATAAATATGATTACCTCCTCTCAACTCTAGGATTCATCATATTCTATGCTAAAAAACAAAAACAGCTTGTTTACTAGTCTATGTTTTGCATTTTAGAATAATAATATTCGTATTTATTCTTCAAATTGCAAGTCTATTTCACCAATTATCATCCCTTAACAACAAACAGGACGCCACCCAGATCACGGCAGCGCCTACGATAATTGCTATTGGTTTAATCATTAACAAATATATCTGGCCCCTTCTTCAACGCGTACGAGAAACCCGAAATAAATACAACACTAAATATAATAATAGAAGACCACATATTAAAATGATATTCTTTACCTGCAACTAAATTATATATGTTATGGACCAAGAAATTAGCACCTATAATAATTCCGCCTAACATTGAACTAATTAAAATGCTCATTAAATAAAACTTGAACTTCTGGAACATTTCCCTTCTACCCCTTTTCTAAAAAAAATTTATTTAGGTTATACCAGAAAATTGTACCATTTATTTTCCATATATTATCAAAACTATGTTTTAATTAAGGTTATTTTAAGGAAGGCATTATCTATTCAAATGTCCATTTTGTTCAATAAAAAAGAGCATCCACGTCAGTAGATGCTAAAATGTGTGATAAGGGGTTTCCTATGAGTATTGAATGAGACACGAAGAACTTGTCCCATAATTCAATATATTCTTGTCCTTGTCAAAAGGTGCAATAAAAAGAGTACCCGCCATTAGGTACTCTTCAACAAGTAAGTATGGCACTCCAAGTTTTACCTCATATGATAACTCGTCTCACGATCCATCATATACTTGTCTTATTAGAATGTTCACTGGTTTAATGTGTAATTTCTATATAACAAAGAAAAAGAACCAGTTTTGGATGTTTAATGTATACTAATATTAATATTGAATAGCTTTATTGATAAACTTTCTAGAACAATAAATATACTAGCTGAAACTGATCTATATCCGATATTCTTTCCTGTAACATTAATAGTAATCTCCGCTAAATGGGTTTTCATATTATCTTTTTCAAAAATTTTATCTTCAATCTTTTCAATTATTGCTTCACTATCCACCTCTTTAAAAGTTTTCAGTAATCTCGTTTCTAATAAAGTAAAATCAAAATTTTCATCCTTAACCACATCAAATTTAATCTTCATTTTTCTTTCCCCATTTTTAATAAGTTGACATCTATGTATTAATATAATTATATATATTTGTATTAAATAATTCAAAAAATATGTTTTATAAAACTATCATCCATAGTTCACATCTCCAATAGAGAGAAATGAAAAAAACAAATGGTAAAGTTCCTTCTTTCAAGGTAAAGACTATCCTCAACCTTTTCCAAGCCACCGCATCATATAATTTTTTAACTATCCTTATCTACGCGCTTTACATTCGGTGACTGGCAGAAGACTAAGAATCTTCTCGTTTTAAGTCCGTAGACTTCGAGAGCTATGGGGGATTCTGGTGCAAAAATCATTTAATAGAGACATAGAGCCTACACATTCTGTTCAATTCCAGATTATGATGTAATTCCAAACAAGTTATGTACAAATTCAACTTCGTCTTGGATAGACTTCACCTGTCGGTGAAGTTGTCCTTTTTTCATCATATGCATGGCTTCAACACCACTCAATATAGAGGTTGCTGTTTTAAATGACTTGAACCCCAACATAGAACGCACGCGTTTCTTAATAAAACGATGATCCTGTGTTCCACTATATTATTGAGATATCTAACTTGTCTTAGTTGTATGTCTTCTAATTGAGGTCCATATTGATGAACCCAGCGCATAATCGTTGTGTGAGCAATTGATAATCCTCTTTCCTCCATCATTTCCACCAGGTTACGAAAGCTCAAATTGTACCGTAGGTACCACCTTACTGTTAATAAGATTAGTTCAGACTGATAATGCTTCCATTTAAACAAATTCTCCTTTTCCATACTGATCACACACCTTTTATAGAGTAGTAATATCAGTATGTCCAAGTTTAAGAGATTTTTTGCACCAGAACCCAATGAATTACAGCAATTACTCACAATTGTATAGAATTCAGCTATACCCCATCCTAACTTTCTATCTGTAAAAACTTTGCAACAGAACCAACTTTCGCACCTATAAAATAAGTGGGAAGCTTTAGCTATATTGAATTTAGAGTCTATCAATTGTGTACTTGACAACTTGAGTAAAATGAAAAAACACCTCGTTCTTTGGTATAGTGAGATTGCCTAGAAATCACTACCACAGAAGAGGTGCCTTAACTACGATACATCAAAATAACCAATATCATCAACTACCAAAAGAACTTAATTCTATTTTTTTCGAGCTTGAAATGAATATCCAGCTAAGGATGCAGTCTATCGCCGTTTCCTGCTGCTGTTTAGTACGAATACGATTAAAAAAGTAACTCGCCTTACGAAAAAATCCGCTCCAAAGTGTTGATTATGCTTATGATCGTAACCCCAGTAAAAAGGTTGAATTGCTGGCACACTATTTTGAAACCTTGGTTAGCTATTCAAACTTTGAAGTATTTACTGTTTTTTAATCAATGAGTAAGGGGCAAAATTCAAAGTATATGGTAGCACTATTTGTACTTCGTCCTGTAATCTTTGCTCATCGAATAAACCTAGAGCTATCACTCATGCCTTCAGTTGAACACCCTGATGACTGAGCTAAGATAAATTATGGATGAAGTGCCCGTGCCATCGCATCAAAATAATTCTGACTGGCACGCTGACTTACTACGGCTTCAGGCACAAATACTTCAAAGCAATGGAAGCAGCCGGGGTAGAGGTGAAATTCAACGTCTACTCCTGCTTGTGCAAGTCGTGTTACATATTCAATGGTTTCATCTCGAAATAAATCGAGTTGACCTACACATGTATAAGTTGGCGGTAGCCCGGCTAAGTTTTCTGCTCTCGAAGGTACGGCATAGGAAGATAGCTCGTTGGAATCTTTCTCCTTGCCCAAGTACATACTCCAAGCCGTCAAATTGTTTGCTCTATTCCATGTTGCGTGTTCTTCTGTAATCTCATAGCTTGATGGTGTTATGTTGCGGTTGTCAAGCATCGGATACAGCGGCATCTGGAATATAATAGATGGACCTCCTTTATCCCGAGCCATTAACGCAAGCGCTGCTGTTAGTCCACCGCCTCCACTTGCACCGGCGATCGCAACTCGATTCACATCAATGCCCAGCGAGTCTGCCTCATTTGTCATCCAAACCAAGCCTGCATAACAATCTTCGATAGCCGCTGGATAAGGATGTTCGGGAGCAAGTCGATAATCGACAGACACAACAACGCATTTAGCATTCTGAACAAAGCGTTCACACAAAACATCGTCCATATCGGGGTGTCCCATTACGTATCCGCCACCGTGAATCCACAGCATAGCTGGAAGTTTATCAAGATTGTTCTCAACGGGTTCGTAAATTTTAACTAACATCTCGCCAGCAGCGCCAGGAATCATTCGCTTGGTCATGTGTACCAGCTCTGATTTTTCCAAATGTGGATTCGACAAGAGACTTCGACTCGCCTCTAGATCCCCCTCTAATTGAAAGCCTGGAAATTGTGAGAAATCCTGTTTTAATTCTGGTAATACTCGACTGTCAATTTTCATATAAATTCCTCCAGTTAAATAATGAGACTTGATGCAATCCTTATGGAATAATTAACGGAATAGATGTGTCTCCTGTTCTCCTTCAGCTTCCCATTTGGCAATTTCCTCTCTTACACGAGGGGCAACTTCTGTTCCAAGCAATTCTATGGCACGCATGACTTGATCATGTGGCATGGTACTTAATGGTACATACATCATAAAGCGTGTAATCCCTACATGCTTACGAAGATGGATGATTTTTTCGGCGACTGTATCTGGATCACCAACATACAATGCCCCTTCAAAACTTCGTGCAGCATCAAAGCTGGAACGATCATAATAAGGCCAACCCCGCTCTTTACCAAGTTTATTCATGCCTGCCTGAGTGGAAGGGAAAAATGTATCTGCTGCCAATTCCGTATTCTCTCCAACAAATCCAATCGAATGAGATCCCACCTGAAGTTTTGATACATCATGACCAGCGTGAGCCGCCGCTTTCTTATATAGCTGTACAATTCGTGCAAAGTGCATTGGGCTACCACCAATAATCGCCAGCATAAGTGGTAATCCCAAAAAACCGGCACGGATAGCAGACTCCTGATTTCCACCGCTACCAACCCATATCGGTAAAGGATTTTGAACAGGTCTTGGATACACACCTAAATTATTGATTGCTGGTCGATGTCCGCCTTCCCAAGTCACTTTTTCGGACTGACGTATTTTGAGCAGTAGGTCCAAATGTTCTTCAAACAGTTCTTCATAGTCCTTCAAGTTATATCCAAACAATGGAAAAGATTCGATAAAGGAACCGCGACCCGCCATAATCTCTGCGCGTCCATTTGAAATGCCATCCAGTGTGGAAAAATCCTGAAAAACGCGCACAGGATCAGCTGAAGAAAGCACAGTTACTGCACTCGCGAGCCGTATCTTTTTCGTTTGTGGTGCCGCGGCTGATAGAACCATCGCTGGAGAGGACGCTGCATAATCCTTCCTATGGTGCTCACCAACACCAAACACATCAAGTCCTACTTGATCAGCAAGAACGATTTCTTCAACAACTTCACGCAATCGCTGTGCGTGACTTATCACTTCACCACTATGTACATCTGGTTTCGTTTCTACAAAAGACGTAATACCTATTTCCATTTGTCATCTCTCCTAGTCCAATTAGATTTTAAGTCAAAAAAATTAATCATTTCCTTTATGGTAGTAACGTGTTTCTCATATTGACTAACACACGTTTATTTCATGAAATCTTAACTCGTCTGGTCATAGCCCAAAAAAGAAGAGCGAAAGCACTGACAGAGGCTCCGAGTAAGGAAACCCCTCCCCAGCCAAAGTGTGCGTATATTTGAGTCGAAGCAATTGAACCACCAGCACTGCCGATAGAATAAAACACCATATATCCAGCAGTAAGTCGACTCCGTGCTTCTGTATGCAATGGAAGGATCATGGTTTGATTCGTGACATGTATTGCCTGTACGGCCAAATCAAGTAGAACTATCCCTATCACTAACGCGATTAATGACTGCTCTATATAACTGATGAACAACCATGAAATCAATAATAGAGCTAAAGCAATACCTGTCGTTCGTTGTCCGTAACCTTGATCGGCCAATTTCCCTGCCCGTGCCGCAGCTAAGGCTCCAGCCACGCCTACAAGACCGAATGCGCCAATTGCACTATGAGATAGAGCAATTGGCGGTGTACTAAGTGGCAGTACTAGTGAAGTCCACAAAATGCTGAAATCAGCAAAAATCAGCATAGCTAGAACGGAGCGAACGCGTAACGTTCGTTCTTGAATAAACAAAGCAAGCACCGATCTAATCAACTGAGGGTAGGATAGCGATTTTACCTCGCGGTCAACATTGGGCAACATCTTTATAAACATAAAAACCATCAAAAGCATGAGCGCAGCAGAAAATAGATATACAGAACGCCATCCCGCAACATCTGTTAATATACCAGCAAAAGTACGTGCGAGAAGTATGCCAATAACAATCCCACTTGTTACAATGCCAACGACACGTCCTCTTTCTGTAGGGGAAGCGATGGTCGCTGCAAACGCCACGAGAGTCTGTGTCACAACTGCAAGCAGACCCACCAAAGCCATACCTGCGAAAAGTACCATGCTGGAGGAAGCAGTACCAACTATAACCAGAGCTGTTGTAGATAATAGCATCTGACCGACAATTAGACGTCGCTGGTTTAGCAAATCTCCAAGCGGTACGAGTAGCAGTAAGCCCACTCCATAAAAAATTTGTGTAACGGTAATAACAACACCAATAATGGAATGGTCAATACTAAACTCATTAGATAGTTGATCAAGCAACGGCTGTGCAAAGTAAATATTGGCAACAGACATTCCACAGGCAGTCGCAAACAATAATGCCAAAGCATGAGACATGGATGGCTGTTGATTCAAATTAGGTTTTGTTATGGAAGATTTATGACTTATCTTAGTGTAGAGTGGATCATCTTCTATATTTGTCTCTGTTTTAAACATACCTTAACCTCCAATCACATTAGATTTTTAATCATAACATACCGTTCAGTACAATATGATTACTGGTAAATATAACTTAGCCTTATTCATGATGTCAACGATTTATTTGCACTAAAGTTAATGTTGTATTAAATGAATGGAGATTGGTTTGACATAGAGAATGACTAAATATATAATAATTACATACTGTTTGGTAATAAAAAACAACAATTGTAATTACCTACACACCTATCCTAAAACAATTAATAAAATCAAAGTTTGAGGAGGAGAATTCTTAATGGCAAGAACCCGTGAATTTGATGAGGATCAAGTTTTAGATGCAGCAATGCAGTTATTTTGGGAGAAGGGCTATGAGGCTACCTCATTAAGTGATCTTACTTCTAGAATGGGCATTCAACGCCCTAGTATTTATTCAGCTTTTGGAGATAAGAAAGAATTGTTTGAAGCCGCACTTCGCAGATATACAATGTCTCGGGCCTCTGATACACGAACTAGGCTTCAAAGTCACTCCTCTGTAAAAGAGGCATTTTCTATTTTCTTTGCCGATGTCGTCAATGAAGAATACGCAGGAGATCTTAGTAAAGGTTGTTTTTGTATCAATACAATGGTTGAACTAGCACCTCATGATGAGCGATTTGAAATTTTGACCAGAGAACATCAAATGTACCTCGCCGTCATTTTTCAGGAGACGATCGAACGTGGAATCCAATCAGGTGAGCTGGAAGTCAACACAGATGCAAAGTCTTTGGCACAGGCACTGATTGTAGCGTTAATCGGTCTAACGGTTATGATGAAATCTCGCCCCCAACGTTCATTTGTCGACAATGTAATAGCAGCGACGCTCACATTACTTAAGTGACATGATTGTATATGAAAGTACGAAAACTATACCTTTATAGGGGTAGCGTCACATGCCCATCAACTTAAAAATGAAAACAAAGTGTACTTTCATTTTGTGGAGGTAAAGCATTCCTAAAATAGAAGCATACTCTTAATAATATGCATACCAAATAAACCCTAACGGGTTTCCTTTTTTAAATTATGCAACTTTCTTTTGTTTTTTCAACCCATTATACTCATAAACAACACCCATAATATCAAAAACAGTCTTCTTCTCATATCGATGAGATTTTCTTCCGTTCTTCTGTAGGAGGTGGAACAGGCTGATTAGGATCTTTGTTATTTCTTGGATGTTTTGTTGTATGGCTTGATACAAACTCGATAAGTGATCTTGAATCATTCCAATTGCTTTATATTCACTTAATTCTTGTTTCTTCTTTTGTAAAATTAATTGTCGCATCTTAAACATAGTAGAAGAACATAGAAAAATGGCAATGAGTTTTCCATAAACATGGCATTCTAATCGCTCTTGTTTAATATGTTGCCAATGATGAATTTGAAATAAGGATTTCCAAGTTTTAAAAATGATTTCAATTTGCCAGCGGAGAGAGTAAAAATTATGGATTTGTTCCATCGGAGCAATCTCCCAAGGTGTATTGGTAACATATAGGTTCATGCCAGCTAATCGTTTGCTTTTTTCCGAATATGTAATCCCTTTTTTACTTTCTGTGTACACTTGTTTTTTCATACGCTCACGAAGTTGTTTTTCTGTTAATCGATACATAATCACCCGAGTAAATAGTTTTTTATCCTTTCCAATATAAGCTTCTTTTATTTCATAGGGCTGTCCTGGTTTTAAGGTATCCATGATGTGCTCTAAATCAACTTTGATGTACTGAGATTGTTTTTTTATTGTTCCGTTTCGAAAGTATTCAGGAAATTCATTTTTGACATATACCCTATTGTTTAATTTGAGTCGCGATATATAGTACACACCACGTTAATCCATTTGATCTAAATCATCCAGTGAATAATAGCCTAAATCCCGAATACATAGGTCACCAGGGCGTAATGTTGATAAACACTCTGTTCCAAAGGTTTTATCATTATTTTTCCCTGGTTCCACTTGAAAATTTAAAAACTGACCACTATGTAAATCATATTCTAACTGGATTTTTATACCCGCTGTTTGTGCACAACCACCTGATCCAGGATATACATTGGCCAAGTATTTTGGTACGTGAAAAATGGTTGCATCTAAAATACGAATTTGCTGAAAATAGGTAAGTGAAGCACTTGGAATTGCTGACTTTCCACAAACTTTATTTTTTAATAATGTGGAGAAAATATGTTTCAAAAAGAACACTGCCTTTTTATTAAAGCGCTTATTTAGTCCTTCAGGACTCATAAGAGTTCCTGTTGATGCATGTAGCTGACTACACAATCGGACTAATGAACCACTCGCTACTCGTTGACTAATCCAGACACATATAGTAGCTAAATCATACCCTGAAAATTTACGTTTTCGTTTTACAAAACCTAGCTCTCTAGCGAGATTTTCCAAAAATGAAGGGGTAAGATGTTCATATAATTCTTCAGCAAATAATTGTAATTCGTCAGAAATTGATAGATACATACAAAAACGCCATCCTTTCCTATGATTCTACAGAAAGAATAGCGTATTTTTTGGTTCTGGTGCAAAGGTAGTGGAAGAGAAAATATAACATATATATTTCTAGCATAATGGTAGGATAATCCTGGTTCCTCATCATTTCTACTAAATCACGAAAAATTAAGTTGTACCGTACCAACGTACAGTTAACAAAATAATATCTTGCTGATAATGCTTCCATTTGAACAAATTTTCCTTTTCCATACCGATCACACATCTTTTGTAGAGTAATAGTATCAGCATATCCCAGTTTAAGAGGGTACTTACAAAAATTTTAGAATTTTTTGCGATAATCCTCCGAAATGTAATACGGACTTTAAATATCTTCATTTATAATTCTCTATTTGTCTATACTTTTCATATCGCTGTTGTATAAGCTCTTCCGAGGATAATAGTATCAATTTTTTTAGAGATGATTCGATTACAGATTCAATCATTTTTGCCTGTGATTTTATATCATTTTGTGCTCCACCTTTAATTTCAGGAATGATTTCATCAATAATTCCTAAATGTTTTAAATCTTTTGCTGAAATTTTCATATGTTCAGCAGCTTCTGGAGCATACTTAGCGTCCTTCCATAGGATAGATGCTGCTCCTTCTGGCGAAATTACCGAGTACCATGAATACTCTAACATATGGATATGGTTACCGACACTAATGCCAAGAGCTCCACCACTTGATGCCTCTCCAATTACAATACAAACAATTGGCACTTTAAGTGTAGCCATTTCAAATAGATTTCGAGCTATCGCTTCAGAAATTCCACGTTCTTCAGACCCTTTCCCTGGATAGGCGCCTATTGTATCAATAAATGTAATAATAGGGCGATTAAATTTATCAGCTTGTTTCATAAGTCTTAGCGCTTTTCTATAACCTTCTGGATGTGCCATTCCAAAATTTCTTTCTATACTTTCCTTTGTATTTCTACCTCTTTGATGACCAATAACCGTAACGGGCATCCCTTTAAATTTTGCAATACCACCTATCATTGCTTTATCATCACCATATAATCGATCACCATGAAGTTCGAGAAAGTTTGTAAACAATAAAGGTATATAGTCCAATGTCGTGGGCCGGTTACGTAGCCTTGCAATTTGAACTCGTTGAAAAGGTGTAATATTAGAATAAATTTTATCTTGCATTTTATTTAAACGTTTTTCTAATACATGAATTTCTGAAGATAAATCTACATTATTTTCTTTCATAATTTTCTTTAATTCATCAAATTTCTCTTTTAATTCAATAATAGGACGTTCAAAATCCAAACTCATTTTATCCTCCAAATGTTATGATTTACCTCACTCTAATCAAAAGGCTTAGAAATAGAATCAATAAATAATTCAAAACCATCCACAACTATTTTTTGTTCTGATTCTGATAAATTATTGAGAATACTTTGATAAAATGTAATGGATTGCTCTCTTAAGCAATTAACAGTTATGTGACCTTTTTCTGTGAGGTGCAGAAAAAGTTCTCTTCTATTTTTTTCATTTACTTCACGATAAATAAGCCTCTTTTTTACTAATTTATCTACCAATCTACTTACAGTTGAAGTCTCTAATCTAAGTTTATTGGATAGTTGCCAAACAGTTAATTTTTCCACCTCTAGTTCCTCTAACGCCATCATTTGAGAAGTTGGTAAAGGTTTTTCAAATGGTCCATTGGGCAAATTTTGAGATTCAAAAACCCCAGTTATTATAATCATTTTCTTAATATCTGTTCTTAGTTTTAAGGCATCTTCTCTTTTCAAAAAGGTCACCCTCCTACAACTAATGTATCATACATCAATTGTATTATACATGAATATGATTTTTTCACAAGCTTAACGTAAGCCAATATTACAACATGGACGAGATATTTCTTCTTGTTAAAATGGTATAAGTGGATTGTTTTCTACAAATGGCAGAACATCAATTATGTATCAGGGGCCTTTATGGGGTACCGCTCATCGCAATCAAGCTAAGAAAATAAAACTACCCCAAAAACGAAATTTTGTGATAACTTGTAACAAAAAACTCATAATTTTTTGGGGGAATTCTAAATTCTTAAGTTGATGGGCATGGGTCACCATATCAAAAAAAGAAAATTGCAAGTTTGGACACAATTTGGAAACAAAATATCCGATTCCTTGTAAGCTAAGGGATCGGATATTTATTTTACTGTTCTATATAGTGTACAATTTCTCGCTAACGAGGTCTGTGTAGCAACCGAATCAAATCTTGCGTTAAGTATTAGTGGCCATCAAAAATAGTAATGACTACTTCAGATTAACATCCATTCGATTCACAATTAAATATACCAATATGTTAAATGGCTAAATAATACAAACGGTACGAAGAGAATTTCTACTCTTTTCATACCGTTTTGCATTTGTTTATAAGTTTCATATGAAATTCGTAGGAAGATGCAGCATTTCTTTTATAAATAAGACTCAAAAGTCACCATACCTGATAAAGGAAATATTAATGTAACTCTAGTTCCTTTATTCACTTCAGATTCAATGCCAATTTTCAATCCTAATTTTGAACACAATTTTTCGCAAAGATACAAGCCCATTCCTGTACTTTTGCTAAATCTTCTTCCATTCTCTCCAGTAAACCCTTTCTCAAAAACTCTATTTATATCTTTAGTTACTATCCCTACTCCATTATCCTCTATAGTTAGTATTACTGAGTTAGTTTTCTTAATTGTGTATATACGTATCATTTGTTCTTTGTTATTTGAGTACTTTATAGAATTTCCTATTATTTGATTAATAATAAATTCAATCCATTTTCCATCACTATATACAATCTCATCAATATCCTGTATATCTAATTTTATTCTCTTATGAATGAAATCCCTATAGTTTCTTTTAATTACATTCCTTACTACATTATCAAGGTTGATTGGCTTTATCATATAGTCTTTATTCACGTTAGAGCTTCGAGAATAATACAGAACCTGTTCAACAAACCCCTCAATCCGATCCATTTGAGAGTCAATTTTATTCGTTACTTCATTTTGATTATTTTCAATTATAAGCTTTGTAGAAGCTATTGGTGTCTTAATTTCATGCACCCATGTTTCTATATATTCTCTGTAATCCAATTGCATATCTCTATAATACTTTACATTTTCATGCATATCTCTACTTACTTCTTTCAGTATAGCGTTAAGCTTTTCCCCATGTATAAAGTTTGCTTCCTTTACTACCTCTGGAAGTAAGTATTTTTTCTCCAAGTTTTCTAATATGCCGTTAATCTCATTATAATAAATTTTACATCTTATAAATTCTATAGCCATATATGAAATCAATGGAAAAAACCAAATACAAAAGACAAAGAATATGATAATGAACGGAACATTCACAGTCAGCAATATACCTGCTAGTATAATAAATACCAGTACATTAAATAGTATTACTACCATTTTATCTTTAATAAATTCACCTATATTCATGGCATTATATACCCTAAGCTTCTTCTTGTTGTAATTGGATTTTCTATACCTATATCTTCAAGCTTTTTTCTTAATCTATTTATATTAACTGTTAAGGTGCTATCATCCACAAAATAATCAGATTTCCATAAAGTTTCGATGAGTGAATCTCTTTTTACAATATTTCCGCGATTATTTATTAAACATGAGAGTATTTTAACTTCATTTTTAGTTAACTCTACAGACTTGTCTTGATAAGTAACTGTTGCATTTGAAAGATTTAAATTAAAATCTCTATAAATTAAGATATGATTCGTCTTGAAATCTCCAGTTGTTCTTCTTAAAATGTTTGTTACTCTTGCTAATAGTATTTCTGTATTATATGGCTTTGTTATAAAATCGTCTGCTCCTAAATTCATACTTATTAGTTCATCTACATCACTATCTCTGCTTGTAACCATAAAGATTGGAACATCTGAAGTTTTACGTATTTCTCTGCATATATAATAGCCATCAAACACAGGAAGATTTATGTCTAGTAATATAAGGTCTGCATTCTCACTTTCTATATATTCGATAATATGATTAAAATCTGTGGGAGCCTTTACTTCATATCCATACTTTATAAAAAAATGTTGTAATTCTTCTCTAATGATTTCATCATCTTCAATCAGAATGATTTTTTTCATGACTTTTCCCTTCCTATATAGAATATAAGGCTATTACATCTTGAGAAACAAGGTGTAATAGCCTTAATGAGCATTATAAAATCAAATATTACTTTTTACAATATTTTTATACCCGACATATGTTGTGTAGAAATATCCTACATAAACTACAAGAAATACTAAGCCAGTCATCAATGCTGGTAAAGTAATGTCTGTTTGTTGAATTGTGTTAATAAAATTATTGACTACATAAATTCCAACTACAGAATGAATTAGGGCAAGAATAACTGGAAGACTAAAGTATACGAAAGTTTGAATAAAAATCGTTTTGTCAATCATTGTTCCATTTGAACCAATTCTCTTCAAAGATTTATATCGATCTATGCTATCACTGGCTTCTGATAATTGTTGAAGAGCTAATACAGCCATACTCGTTATTAAAAATACAATACCTATATATATCCCAATAAACAGTATGATAGTTTTCAATCCCTTACTTTCTGCACGAACTTCATCCTTTGATTTGCCTGATATATATACAATATTTAATTTCGGGCCATTTTCGTCATAAAAGCCCCGTGCAACGTTATCATATTTTTTATTATATTCTTCTCTATTTCCATCTAAATAATTTACATTAAGTACGGATGTACCAATTTTGTAACCTGATACAAACTCATCATTTATAACGATTGTGAAGAAATAAGGTTGCGCATCAGAAGTGTAAAGATTCTCTTGTATAACTTTAGCGTTTTTTACCAGATATTCTTTTTCTTTAATATTCACCTTATTGCTATTTTTTAATCTTTCATTTATCCAATTAACCAACCGGTTATTATTTGATAAAAGTAAAATTTCATTGTTATTTAAAGTAATTTTCTTTTCACCTTTAAGATTTAAAATTTTATTATAATCAGATACTTTAATGAAATCCAAACCGATATTCTTAGCATTTTTAGGTACTTCTGGTACAAAGTCCCCCACTTCCATCTTTGTTGAATATACATTATAAGATACATATTTTTCGTTATTACTTAGTTTAAAATTAGCTTTATGTAATACGTCTTCTATCGTGTAACTTTCATCCCTATTCATCAACATAATACTGGCATCAAATGGTGTTTCTTCTTTCATTGTTGCGTCCAACATTCTGTTAAAGCTGATTCCTGTAGATAAAGCCACCATTGTAAGGAATAACATTAAACAGATTACAGACATGGATATAAAATTTGTATTAACCTTACTATTTATTTGTTTGATGATAAATATATTTAACCCTTTAAAATAGACTTTTTTATTCTTCTTTACAACATATAACATAAATCCAGATAAACTAAAGAAAAACAGAAATGTACCTAATATGCCAAGAATGATTGATACCACTAGCATAGGATTATTATAATTCAATCCGATTTTTAGTACAGTCACATATGCATATCCAAGTGATGCTACACACATAATAAATGTGATTACATAGATAAGAGGATTTCTAAATTTTACATCTTCGTTTTTTCTACCTGCTGTTAACAAATCAATTATTTTGTATTTAGAAACAACATATACATTACATAACATAACAAGCAAAAACATGATTCCAAAGTATAATACGCTTTTACCTATAGCACCTGTTGAAATTGTAAATTTATATTTATTGATGGGCAATTCAAATAACTTTAATGCAAATGTAGATAATCCCTGCGATACTCCAATACCTATTATAAGTCCACTTACTAAAGATATAACGCCAACTAGAAATGTCTCTGTTACTAATATTCTGGATATGTTTCTTCTTCCCATACCTAAAGTCATGTATATTCCTAATTCTTTTTTACGTTTTTTAATTAAGAAATTATTTGCATACAATATTAAACCACCTAATATTACGGATACAAATACTGACACATTTGAGATAGCATTCATTACTGTAGGCACATACTTTCTATCTGAAGCGTTAATTTCCATAAGTGCCTTTTGTGATTCTATTGAGTTAAAGCTATAAAATATACAAACAGCCAGTGTTAGTGTTAAGAAATATATTGCATAATCTTTAAGACTTTTCTTTACATTCCCAATAGCAATCTTAGAGTACATTATTATCGTCACCTCCAAGAAGGGTTATAACTTCGATAATTTTAGTAAAGAATTCTTTTCTGGAATCATTCCCTCTTACCAACTCGATAAATATTTTTCCATCTTTAATAAAAAGAATTCTACGAGCATAGCTTGCTGTAAATGCATCATGAGTAACCATAAGTATTGTAGCTTTTAAATCCTTATTTAAACTTTCAAATCTTTCGAGTAATAATCTAGCTGATTTAGAATCTAACGATCCTGTTGGTTCATCTGCAAGTACTAAAGATGGATCTGTTACGATAGCTCTTGCCGAACCAACCCTTTGTTTTTGTCCGCCTGACATTTGATAAGGGTATTTGCTTAATACTTGTTCAATGTCTAAATATTTTGCAACTGCTTGTATTTTGCCATCAATTTTTGAACTTTTCTCACCTTTTATTGTCAACGCTAGGGCAATATTTTCATAAGCAGTAAGGGTATCTAATAAATTAAAGTCCTGAAATATAAACCCTAATTCATTTTGTCTAAACTTATCTAGTGACTTTGATTTTAACCGAGTAATATCACTATTATTTATCATTATTTTTCCCGTAGTAACATTATCAATAGTTGATATACAGTTAAGTAATGTAGTTTTTCCACTTCCTGAAGGCCCCATTATCCCTACAAATTCTCCCTCATCTACCTTAAAACTAATATTATCTATAGCCTTTGTTACATTATCTTTATTACCATAATATTTTTCAATTTTTTCTACACTTAATATATTTCGCATTAATACTTCTCCTTTTTCATTATAAAAATTCTTTAACTCCCATTCATTTTATATAATTTCATTAATAGTATCGGTGGAATTACATTTCATTAACATTACATTTTTGTTATATTGAACGATACCTCTGCATGTAAGTTATCAGAAATCGCAATGGATTAAGTAAGGTTTATTCGATGCCTTACCAAAGAGGCAGATAAATGTAGGGGTATCAGTTCTGGTGCAAAAACGATAAGACTTATGTAATTAGTGGAAATAAACAAACTGGTTACGGTGTAACAGCAGCACTATTTAAAAACGGATGGATTCATAGTCATTTCAATAGAAACTATTTATTAAAAAAGGATTTCCATGCATGATGAAGACATTTGAAGTAATATCCACTTTGTTGTCTCCGTTTAAAAAAGTACCCATTTTCTTGTCCCCGTATGAGGACAAGAAAATAGGTACTAAATGGACGGTTTCCGTCGGAAATGAAATATTTTACACTATGAAATTAGGTCCTACTTTCACGTCTTGCTACAACAAGGACATGAAAGGCCAAAGTATTTAGACAAAAAAGTCTAAGCAACAGTTTTATTGAACTAAATCAGTCTTGTGTAATAATATAGAATTTTTGAAGAAAAACAAGAAACTGAATACTTCTTAGAGTAGAAAGTGATTTTCATAAAATAAGCTGCCCATGTGGACAGCTTATTTACATAAATTTAGTTATAGGAAGCTAATTTTTAATATTAGAGCAATCTTTTTCTCATTTTTTGATAGTGAATAATTAATATTAATAAATCTCCGTTTCATTTAACAATTTACCTTATATATTCCAATAGTTACTATTTATATCACTGTTATATTTATATTCAATCTTTTCTTTTCCACACTTTTCACACTTATAAAAACTAGCTGTACCGATCTGTCCTGTTTTAAAATTTTCACTATCTTGAGTTTTAATATAGTTATATTTATGAATACATTTAGGTTCTTTCACCTTATTTATCCATTCTCTTAACATAAAGTAATCACTCTCCTTTAAAGAATATTCCTCGTGGGTTTCTGTATTTATAAAATCCTACGAAATATTTTCAATCAATGACTACGTTATGCCTTAGCCTACAAAATTCGCGAAATGTTGGTGCCACCTCTTATGCTTAACTTGCATACTTTGCAAATTTCTTATCTATGAAATGAGCAATGATAAAGATAATCGGAATAAACAGTAATTTGAGAAGGGAAATGTGTGTTATATCTGTTTTTTGGATATAAACATTAAGGAAAATTGCTATCAGTACCAGAGTAAACGTCCATTCCTTCAGGAATATTCTTCTTATAGAACCCTTTTTCATACATATACCTCCCTTTTCCTAATTGTATCACTTAGATAATACGCTTATAAGAAAATTTTTCCTGTATATTGTATTCATTTAAAGTTAACATAACGTCTCATTATCGATAGCAAGGAAAAAGTCGAAATCTTATTCTCACAAGGGATTCTCCTTTTTTTTCTATAATTTTATCAATCCCTTTAGTTGCTTTAGCTTTATTTATATTATCTTCTGTACAATTAGAATTAACTACTTTTTTTCTTGTTACGTTTTTTTCTGTTGCTATAGTGCTCTTTCAATTAATCTATTTTTATAAGAAATGGAAAGTTCAGTAACAAAGTTAAATTTTAGTCAGTTACTAATAATAGTTCTAATTCATTGTACGCCGAAAAGACGGATTCTGCTTAAAGACTTCGTCTTTGTTTATAGTGGGGGAGCGTCACATAACTATTAACCTAAAATAATTTTATAGCCATAATTGATAGAAAGCGTTATTCTTCTTGTAGAAATATAGAGAAAGGATGTTTTCTGTTTCATGTATACAATTATTTAGCTGGATGAGTATGTGAGGACCACTACTATAAGAATTACTTAATCAAATTTAATATACAACAATTTCAGTTGCTAACAGGGGAATTGGTGATGTATTCTGCTATTACTTCTTTTGAATCATACTCCCTCCTGTTCTCCATACAATATGTCAACCTTGATTCAAATGATGTATTAAATTTTTATTTTTTATATAATACTTCTCCGCCTCAATCAAACTAACAAAAGTAAATTTCATCTTACTTTCTCATTATGTAGACTATACTAATTTCTCTTCTCACTTAATGGTTTCATTTAAACTAAAAAAATAGAGCCTCAGGAACGAGATCCTAAGACTCTATTTTTATTTTAAAAAGGACAGCATAATTTTCTCTAACTCTTCTTTATTTAAATTATTTGCAAGAATTCTGATTTGATAAGCGCTACTTTTCCCTTTTTCAGGAACAATTATTTCCATATGCTTCGTATTACTTTCCGACGATTCTGCTAAAGTAATTTTTGTACCTTCTAACTCATAATTTGTTATCTTGTCACTCTCTTCCACTATCCCATAAAATGGATTATCTTCTTTATCTCTCACGGCAGATAGATTCACAACATACCAAGACAAAGGATCTTCACTGTGATATTCCGAAACAATCACTGGATTCTTCTTTCCAGTAGTCATCGGGGTTTGAACATCTTCTCCAGCTAGTTTATACCCTTTTACTACATAAGTTGGTGTCTTAATTGGAAAATCAAGATATTTCTGTGCTTCCTTCTTAGTTAATCTAAAATGTGAATAAATTTTCTGTCTGAATGGTCCAATTTCTTCACTATTTTTCTCATATTTTTTTTGCTCTTCTGAGTCTAATTTTTCAGGACTTCCTACTAGTCTTACTTTTTTACCTAAAATATGTGCTTCTGTTTCCAAAGAAATGAATTGATCAAATTCTTCTTTGGTAAACAGATTCTTCGCCACTCCAAGCTCTGTAAGTAAAGTATTATATTCTCCTTCTGAAACAAAAAATTCTGATTCTGCTTGTTCTTTTGTACCAATCATTTTTTCTACAATTTTCTGTATAGGAATATCAGGTTGTTTTTTTAATTCTTTCATATTATTTTTCACTTCTATTTGTTGTTTCTCAGGATTAGTTGAGATATCAGCACGTGCATTTAATAAGGATACAGATGATACAGCAATAACTGCTATAGCCCCTAGTGCAGACCAACGATACGATTTTTTTTGGAATTTTTTAATCATTAAAATTCTCCTTTTTAACATCCTTTTGTTTTTACTGAAATTGGCCATACTCGGTACTTTATAATAACTTGAGTAATGTTCCAAAAGACTAATAATAGTATGTCCATACGCAATTTGTTCCTCTGAATCTATATATGTAAGGGCTAATGCATCGCATGCTAATTCTTGATCTTCCCGCATACATGAGTAGGCATACCATAGAATGGGATTAAACCAATTTAAAATTAGTAAGCCATGCATAAGCCAATTCACACCAACATCTCTTCGTTTGATGTGAGCTAATTCATGATGAAAAATATAGCGTAACTGATATCCATCTAATATTTTCATATGTACAGTTGACAATAACAACTTTGGCCGAAAAAATCCGAACACTGTTGGACTGGAAACCTTTCCAGATACAAGTAAAGGGATATCTCGTTGAACAGACATAGATTGCTTACACTTTTCGAAAATCTGGACAATCTTTTCATCTTTAATAACAGGTTGTTTTTGTATGTAAAGGAGTAAACGCCTGTTCATTATAAAAGTAGCAAAGCTTAGAAGAATAACGCCTGTAAGCCAAATGTATATACAGATTGTATAGAATGGAATCGTCTCACCATCCTGCTTTTCATTATTGTGTGTTTGTGTCTTGTGTGCCTGATTAGGTTGTGTTGAACTTGAGGTATGATTATCTTCTTTTGTGAGAACCTTTGTATCGTCTATACCTTTCAATTCATGCATGCGTTCTTTTGAAAGAAAAATATCTACAGGGTTTCGGCTAGAAATGAATGCATCATCATTCTTGTATGTAAGAACAGAATAGATACTATAGGAACTATCTGGCGACCAAGGTAATACCAGTCTTATTATTAATATGATCCATAGCATGTATTGCCAACGTGGCGTTAACTTATTTCTAAACAAGACCTTAATACATAGGATTAGGCCCACTAATATACTCGCCATAATAGAGGTCTCTATCAACCAATCGAAAAAATGAGGAAGATAGACATTAATTAACATTTCTGTCATTATGATCTATCCTTCCTCTGATTTTCCTCAGTTTTCTCATCCAGGATACGTTTAAGCTCGTTAATGTCTTCTGAAGACAGCTTTTCTTCTTTCAAGAAATTTACTAGCAAGGGCTTAAATGCTGCACCATAGAAACGTTTAAGTAAAGATTTTGTTTCTACTTGCAAATAACTATCTTGCGAAACCAAAGGATAATAAGCGTACATACGCCCTTTATCTTGATGGTAAGCAACTGCTTCTTTGTGAACTAATCGATTAATTAGTGTTCGAATCGTTTTGGGTTTCCAATCCATTTTCTTCTCTAACTCTTCAATCACTTCATTTGCCGTTTGTGGAGATTTTGACCACAGTACTTTCATTACTTCTAACTCAGCTTCTGAAATTTTAGGTAATTCTTTCATTAGTTTAAATTATACCTCCCTCAGATTACATTTGTAATCCGTAACTGAATATTACACTTGTAATCTTGTATTGTCAATATTATTTTATATTTGTGAAATCCTCTCCTATGCCCATCAACATAAGAACGAAAGAAATTAACATAGGTATAGATCTTCATGTCCTCCTAATGGGTCAAGAAAATAGATGCTTCATAACTATGTTTGTTAATAATATAAAATTGATTTTTAACTTCACACTTAATTAGTATATACTATTTTTACAAAGTACCCACTTTGCTGTCTTCGTTTAACAAAATAGCCATTTTCTTGTCTCGATATATGGACAAGAAAATGGCTACTAAATGCAATGTATCTGTAGATAATTTAGCATTTTACACTATAAAATAAGTTCCTACTATCATATCTTTTCACACCCCTTTTTTGTTGTACAAAGACATGAAACTCCAAACTATTTAGACTAGAAATTCTAAATTGAACTACCCCCACTTTCACTTCGTTTAGAAGTGGGGGATTCCTAATCGAACTCTAATTGATTAGGCTAACCCCGCAGTCCTTGCGGTTAGAAGCCTTATTGCTTCATTCTTTATTCTTCTTGGACTTGAAACGCGGGGCACTATTTTGTTTTTTGAAAAATCGTGTATACGCATCCGCAAGGTTGCGAACAGACGACTGAATCGCAATACTATCCACTTCTTTGAGCCAAACAAACTCTTTCTTCATGGCAGGAAGTTTGGCAGAGCATGTACCATATGTAAAACCTTTTCCAGTTTCTTTATATGCGTGATTCCATAGGGATAGGAAATGATTAAATACAAAGCGAGAACAACCTATCGTTTTATTAATTAGAATTGTTTGTGCTTGATTTGGATAGATACGAAACTTAAAGGCTTTATTAATTATCATTTGATTCACCTCCATTCCGATATATGACTATTATACACCGAATGCACATTCGGTTTATAGTGAAGTAACACTTTATGTATGTCGAACAATTAAGATGGCTTCCTGCCATACCTTGTCCGAAGCCAATTCATCTCCCAGCTACTCACTTCGCGTTCCTTGAGGAAGGAGTCTTCTTGGCTAAAATGATAAAATCAACGTTTCTAAATATAAAAGACCCAAAACATTAACAATTAGTTTTAGGTCTTTTTAAGTATTTCTTATCTAATTCTTAAATTATAAAGTCGAAAATATTGAACGATCCATAGTTAAAAATTATATACTTATTACTTCTCTTTCGGAAGTACAATTCTTTTATATAATTGAACTGTAATCAAGTAGTAAATCGAGTAAATCACTACAAAAATAACAAGTGGTAACCAAATGCGAGCGTACGGATCGATTACAAGAGGACTAAACATGTTCATACCAACTAATATATGAGTAATCCCTACAATTGCTGGGAATAAGAATATGAAGAATAACTCTTTATAAATTGATTTTTTTAATAATTCTCGGCGGACACCAATTTTATGAAGCATTTGATAACGTGTTACATCTTTTGATGCTCCCGACAGAACTTTAAACATTAAGCAACTTGCCATCATTGCTAAAAATGCAATTCCAACGAAGAAACCCATAAACATTATTCCGCTGGCAAAATCATGACCCCTAATATATGCTTGATACTTACTATCCAATCCTTCCGCTTTCACATTTTTATATTTTGCTATTTGTAATTCATCAAGTTTTTTCCATTCTTTTATGTATGATCCAAAATCATTTGTTTTCCCCATAAATACAGTACTTTCTTTACCCTTCAACCCATCGTATATGTTTTGATCTACAATTTTCATTTCATAATCAGGATATAAATAATTGGGCTGGATCGTTCTGAAAGCCTGGATCCATTGTTTTGTATATGTCTCTCCTTTAGCCCGTTTTATTGAAAATGCACCAATGGGTAATTCCTCTGAAACTTTCTCTATTTTCATACCTTGTATGAAAGGGCGATTTTTCTCTACATCTTCTTTAAGATAATAAACATACTTATCATCCACTTTGTAATGATATTCTAGTTTTTCTTGAAATAAGATACCACCCAAAATTGTCTTTTCTTCCGCTGTTGGATTATGAATGACTGAATCGTAAATTTCTATTTGATCTGTCATTTTTAGGATGTTGTTTTTAAATGCCATACCACAAGCAATTCCACCAGCACCAAGAGCCACTAAGATTGCTACTGTTGCAAGCACATTTGTTAGACCATTAATGCGGAAATTTAATTGTGCAAAAGTAAAAGCATTGAGGCCTTTTTCACTACGTTTTTTATTACTCTTTAGCTTGTTAATCATAACTGGGAGAAGTGATCCAAATATTAGGTAAGTACCAACGGTTGCTGAGATTAATCCAACGGCCATTAATCCCAAAACAATTAGCGAATTTACATATGACATATAAATCAGTGATGCATAACCAATACCTAATAAAAGAATACCAAGGAATGCAATTACAACTGTCATTTTTCCTTTTATGGCAACACGTTCTGTTTGTTCATCTGCATGTACAAGTTGAAGTACAGAAATACGAGAAAATTTAATGCTATTCATAATTGCCGATAATACAAATAGTGCAAAGAAGAAGACGCAAGTAATAGCAATAGATGGAAGATAAAATGCTTTATAACCTTCGCCAGCAAACTCGAGTTGTTTCATTAATAGCTGACCGATACCTTCTGCAAGTCCTACACCAATTGTAATTCCAATCAAAAGAGATGTGCCACCTAATATGATTGTTTCGATAAACATAAGTAAGGTAACTTTATGTTTTTTTGCTCCTAACATCATATACATACCAAATTCTTTTTGACGAAGAGCTGATAAGAAAGAGTTTGCATATAAAATATAGAAAAATGTAATAACCGCTAACAAAAAGGAACCAATTTTAAATACAGACACAATATCCCTAATAGAAGAGTTAGATTCAAGGAACGTTTTATTGGATGCTAGCGTTTGAAACATATAAAAAGTTGAAATAGAGACAATAAGACCAACAAGTAAAACAATGTAATCTTGCAACTTACTTTTTAGGCCTGACATAGAAAGCTTAAATAACATGATTGAACTTCCTTCCTTACGCTTTTTGTGTGCCTAAGTTTGCAAGCACGTTTAAAATTTCTTTATAGAATTCTTCACGGGTACCACCCCGATAAATTTCTTTATATAACTCACCATCTTGAATGAATAAAATACGCTGACAGTAACTTGCACTGTAAGGATCATGTGTAACCATCATAATGGATACACCTTGCTCTTTATTTAAACTTGTCATGGCATTAAGTAAACTTGTTGCATTTTTAGAATCAAGAGCTCCTGTTGGCTCGTCCCCTAAAATAATTGCAGGCTCATGCACTAACGCACGTGCTGCTGCAGAACGTTGCTTTTGTCCACCAGATACTTCAGAAGGATACTTTTGAAGTATTGATGTAATGCCTAACATATCAGCTACTTTTTCTACTTTCTTTCCAATATTACGAGATGAGACACCTTGAAGTGAAAGTGGGAGTGCAATATTTTCATATATAGATAAATTCTCTAATAAGTTAAAGTCTTGGAAAATGAATCCTAATTTTTGCGAACGGAAATCAGAAAGCTCACCTTGCTTCATTTTCGTAATATCAGTACCTGCAATTTCAACAATACCGCCCGTTGCTGTATCTAACGTTGAAATTACATTTAATAATGTTGTTTTACCAGAACCAGAAGGCCCCATAATACCAACAAACTCTCCCTCTTGAATCGAAAATGATACACCTTTTAACGCGTGTGATTGATTCTCACCTTTTTTACCGTACAATTTTTGAATGTTTTTTACATCTACAACTGGTTTTATCATATATATCCTCCTACGTTTGTTCTTTCTATTTCATTACAATAAGCTACTATTTTTATTTGCTACTAACAAAATAGTCATCTTGCATCCACCCTAAAGCTACAATGAAAACTTTCATTTTATCTTCTTCACTCACCTCATCACTTTGAATACACCCATGATAAACTATGAAAGTTAGGAAACACCCCGTAAAACCCTTAAGATTTCTTAAGTTTTTATAAAAAAAAGCTTATGGAAACTATAATTCCATAAGCCATTCTATTTAATTGGATGTTCAACAATGAAGGACATCCAGCCGTCTTTATATTCTGCATATATATTACCATGATGAAGTTCAACAATTCTTTTTGAGATAGCAAGCCCAAGACCATTTCCCTGGTCATCTTTTCTTGCCTTGTCCCCCCTAAAAAACCTTTCAAACAATTTATTTGGATCGCTAACAGGCGGTTTCTCGACTTTATTTGATACTTTCAAAATTGCTTTGTTATCCATTAATTCAAGACATACAGATAATTCAGATGGTTTCATGCTGTACTTTATCGCATTCATAAACAGATTTTCATATACACGTACCATTTTTTCAATATCCATGAAAATAGGTATTGTTTCTTCCGTGATTGATTTTTGAACGCTCAAACTTTCTTTTTCAAATATAGGAATGTATTCTCCAACTATTTGCTCCAACAAACCTGATAAATCGACTTCATTAAAGTTTAAATTAGCATCTATACCTGATAAACGGGTGTATTCAAACAGTTCATCAATCAAATATTTCAGTCTCTGTGATTTTAAATAAGTGGTTTCAAGGTATTCTTGTAATTGTATTTTACTGTTATATTGCCCTCTTTTTAATAGATCTATATAGCCAATAATAGATGTTAACGGTGTGCGTAAGTCATGAGATACATTGGTTATAAGTTCATTTTTTGTACGTTCTAATCGTCTTTCCTGTTCAAATGTATTTTCCAATTTCTTGGACATATAGTTGATATTTTGAGCAAGTTGGGTTAATTCGTCCTTCCCGTTAATCCCAATAGTTAAACCCAGTTTTCCATTGGCAATATCATTCACATTATCAGAAATGAGCTTCAAATATGCTATTTTCTTTCGAACCAATATCAAAAAAATTATTATAAAGTTAAAAATTGCGAACGTGAATAAGAACAACATTGCGAATCTGAATTCAAACATGCCAAAATCTTCGTGTTTTATAAAAAATGGATCTATGACGTATTGCAAAATAAGGATTGTTAAACCGAATGAAACAAAAAAACTAACTGCAACAGCACCAAGAAGTTTTATAATTATCCTATTTCTAAAACTAACATTCTTCATATTTTATAACCAATTCCCCAAATAGTTTTAATGTAAATGGGATGTTTAGAATCCTCTTCAATTTTGTCTCTTATTTTTGTAATATGCACCATGACGGTATTGTCTGATTTATAAAAAACCTCTTTCCAAACTACTTCATATATTTTTGCTACACTCAGGACAATCCCTTTGTTACGGACAAGTAGTTCGAGAATATCAAACTCTTTTGGAGTTAGCCTAGTTTCTTTTCCCCTTACCCATACTTGACGAGTATCTGAATTCACGGTTAAGTCACCAATTTCTAGAATGCTTTTATTATGTTCTATTGACGTATTGTATTTTTTAAACCTTCTTAATTGGGATTTTACCCTAGCGATTAATTCCAATGGGTTAAACGGCTTTGATAAATAATCGTCTGCACCAGAGGCTAGACCCTGAATTTTGTCTATATCCTCAGATTTTGCAGATAGCATAATGATAGGCATATTACGATCTTCCCTAATCTTCATACAAGCTTCAATACCATCCATATTCGGCATCATAATATCTAAAATAATAAGATCAAATTCCTTTTCTTCTAACAGTTGTAAAGCTTCCAAAGCATCTTCTGCCTTTTGAGTTTTCAGACCTTCATTTTCCAAATAAACAGAGATTAGATTTCTAATCTCCTTATCATCATCAACAATAAGAATTTTTGACTCCATATTATTCCTCCACATTTTTTCTCGTATTGAACAATTAAAGACATAAGCAGGTGAAACATGTTTATCGTCTCTTTATTGTAAACTTGCAAACGGAAGACAAGAAATAGCATAATGGATATAAGTGATATCGTTCCCTTAATATATTGTTCAATATTTACTGCTGATCCATATACAATTAATAAGTTCCCTTCTTCTTTAAATTTTGCTTTTAGTAAAAAAATAAAATCCCTTATTATTTTCCACTAATAGAATAATTGTCTTGAGATTTCTTCTTTTAATTAATTTTTCTGTGAATACACCTGTACTTGTTCCATATTCGACAATGTAATACGCTTTCTTAAGATCAATTTCTTCAATCATTTTGTCTTCAAGAAACTTTGAACTGGACAGGGCTGCACCAACTGATTTTGGGTTCATTATATACTCAAATAAGAAAGAGAATTGTTTTCATAATTAATCACACCGCATGTTTGCATTCATAATCATACTCTAGAGCCCAAACCTTAAGAAATAGGGGCAAAAGTTCTTAAGAATTCTTAAGCTTTCTAAAGCAGTTTGTCATAAAAATATATGGCCATTCTTGAAATGGTCACTAGTAGTATATCATTGTAATGGTAGTTATTAATGCAGCTAAATTAAATAAATAGAGGATGTAAACATAATTTACACCCCCTTTCTGTTTATTCGCATCTTTAATGCACGGTATTCCTTTAAGATGCTGACTATTTCTTTTTGCACCTTTTTATCATCGATTGCTGGTAATAAAGTTAATTGTCTTTCTATGCAGAAATCCCCTATTTCGAATTTGTAATTTAAATTTTATATATGATACGTGAAATTTTACAATCTCATTGTTGAATAAGGGACACATTCATGGCGAGTAGCCCCTACCATCCACTCTGCATGGTTCCGTTATCCATTAAGCCTTTAATAATTTACGTTTTTTATTATTCATTTTCTCTTTCGCTGCTTCAATGTTATTTACTATCCTTTTATGGTCCTGATCTATCTGAATCATCCCATCTAACACCCCTGGAATTAATCCTGTCTCATCGATGTATTGTAAGTAATCAACTGGTGCTCGTTCTGTTTGTTCTACTAAGTATCCATAAATATCAAAGTCTGCTCTCGGTATCGACTTCTTACAATTCGGTTGATGAGACTGAGACATCCCAACATAAGATTGAATAACTGATGCTGGCACAAGGAATACTATCTGATCCTTACTGAACTCTATAAGGGGTCACCATACATGCCCATCAACTTAAGAATTCAGAATTACCCCAAAACGAAAAAATGAGCTTTTTTGTTACAAGTTAGTACAAAATTTCGTTCTGGGGTTGCTATAAAATTTTAGATTGATGGCGATGTGGCGGTACCCCATTATGCAAAAGATAAAAATTGGAAGCCAATAGATGAAAAATAATAATTCCTTATTCAACTAACGCATGCATTAGTTGAACAACCTAAGGCTGCTTCGGTAGCCATTTTTTGTACCAACTGGCAGTTTAGTTTTCAATATGTGAAAAGGGATTTCTAAGTAATTAATTGAATATATATTTATTGTTCACTAATTTTTGGGAGATCCCTTTATGGGAGATAAGCTTTACTGTATTGCTACATATCAAGTTCTTAATGAAGAAAGACTAGGAGCTTCGCACGGTTCTATAATAACTTATAGTGATGCTGTGACGGATCTCCTGTTAGTGAGATAGGGTATTTTTTAATTTATTTATTATAGTAACGTACCCGAAGAGGTTGATATTGGGACATATCAACAAACTGAGGTGGTACCACAAAATTGTAACTCTCGTCCTCAAGAATTATTTCTTTTGGGTGAAAGTTTTTTTATTATATAAGTTTCATTCTGTCATAATTTAAAGTTTTCGAGAGGAGAAATGATATGCATCCTATTTTATTAGATGTTCCGTTACAAATAGAAACAGACAGACTAATTCTTCGAGCACCACTTCAAGCTGGTGACGGGAATGTCGTACACCAAGCTATTAAGGATTCCATTAGTGAGTTAAAGCAATGGTTGCTTTTATTCCAGTCAATCCCTACTGTTGAAGAAACGGAAATTATCCTGAGAAATGCCCATATAGATTTTTTAAAAAGAGAAAGCTTTCGCTATCTTATCTATCATAAGGATACTAATGATTTTATTGGAACTGCTAGCCTTCACGGAATTAATTGGAAGATTTCTAAATGTGAAATTGGATACTGGATTAACACGCAATTTAGTGGCAATGGATATATGACAGAGGTAGTAAGTGAGTTAACAAACCTTGCATTTCAGTTACTCAAATTTAGAAGGATTGAAATAAGATGCGAATCTACTAACACGAAAAGTCGTACGATCCCTGAAAAACTAGGTTTTGAGCTTGAGGGGATATTACGTAATGAAGATCTTTCAGCTGACAGTAAAAAACTAATTGATACCTGCATCTTTGCAAAGGTAAATTAGATTAAAATTTTAATACTCAATTGAGTCTGTGTACATAGTTTATTCCCCTTCTAATCCGTTATTGTGATTTGTTTAGAACTATAGTACATCAATATGTTTAAAATGGAATGTACTGAAATGGGTATTTTCTATTAAAACAAGAAGATTTACTTCTCATAATAATATCAGTATTATATACAAATGTTACAATCATTTTATAAATAAATTAATTCATGAAGTTATAAAATTAGGACCGTACATATTAGACATATCTAAAGTGTACGGTCCTTTTGTGTACTAGTGGTTCACTTATCTAACCTAAAGATAAGTATGTGGCACTTTTACAATTTGAATTTCTTTTTAAGCTTCTTATATTTTCTATATGAACGTCTAACAATGTTTAACATGAAATACGGTATTTTAACAGGGAAAGGCAATTTATAAATGAAAGGCAAGTAAAATGTAAAATATGCCTTTTCTAGGTCTCTCCACTTACTATCTTCTTTTGTTTTTAAGAAATCAGATACATCGACTACATACCCCCTTCCGTTTTCCATCATCACATTTTTCCCGTGAACATCACAAGGAGTTAATCCTTGTTCTCTTGCATATTCTATAGCTTCATTGATATCAAGGATTACCTGTCTAGGAATTTTAATCCCCTTATGAATAGCATCGTATAAGGTAATTGCTTTTAAACGTTTCAATACTATGAAATTTCCCCCTTTATATATAAGCTTCGAATAAGAAGGATGATTTCCGATTCTTCGGTATACTTCTGATTCTTTTTCAATTCCTTCTCCTTCTCGCGCGTAAACTTTCACTACCCAATCTTTGTATTCTTTGTGCATAAATACTGCGGCATAATTACCTGTCCCTAAACACTTCCAAAGTCTGGGAATATCTTTAACTACTACAGGCTCGAATTCATCCTCACTTCTTATGCTTACCTCTTTTAATAATTCGTCCTTTATCAATCCCACAAAACTATTTATACTCATCATTCCCACTCCGGTTTTGCTAAAAGGGGTACTACCCCATACCCATCAAGTAAAAAAGTACCTTCTTCCCTAATACGAAAAAAATGAGCAGACTTCACTAAGTAACTAACTTTAGAGAAATATAATTTTCATTTAGGGGGTTACTTCAAAACCTTAAAATGGCTATTCTACGCAAATATATATTATTGATACAATAAGTTATGTTGACTTCACATGATTATTTTATAAAAAAACTTAACAAATACCATTATGAAAAGTGTACAAGCTATATTTATTAATAATATACAACTTATACAAGTTGTTCAATGAAGAATATTTCGTAGATAAAATTGATTGTTTTAATCCAGATACTATAAAAAATTTACTCCCATATACTCAAGGAGTTAACGAATGTATTGGCTTATTTTTTGTCGGAGGAAATAGATTAGCAGATGGAGAAAGCACTGGGTGCACTTCGTATGTACCGATTGTTCAGAATGGTGAAACAACTGATTTCCCTTACTATTCCTATTTTGTTTTGATATATTAAATACATACTATGTCATTAAAAATTAAAAGACAGACAGGAGTTAAATACAATGATAAAAGGTTTCGGAGGAATATTTTGGAGAACTAAAAATATTGATGTTATAAAAAAATGGTACAGTGAAGTATTGAAGATTGAAATAGAAAATTGGAATGGGACTGTGATTAAACCCGAATTAGGAACTGAGACTATCTTTTCTTTCTTTACCGAGAATGACAGTTATTTTCCAACAGAACAACAAGTGATGTTGAATTTCCAAGTACATAATCTAAACGAGACTATTCAGCACCTTGAACAAATTGGTGTACCTCTTGAAAAGAAAGAAGAGATTAGTGAATTTGGAAAGTTTATTTGGATTAAAGATCCTGAAGGTCGATTGATCGAGCTTTGGGAGAAATAGTGGATTTTAATCATTTGCTATTAAGCTAACAGGTGCTTTAGTTCAATAAAAAAAGTTGCGTCCTTTGAAGTGCATCTCTGATTATTAGACACAGTCTAACAATCGGAGGTGCACTTTTTCAATCTAAATTAATACTTTTAATAAAATCAAAATGATTTTCATCAGCTAATTTATCGATATAACCTGTTATATACAGATTTGCTTTAGACACTTCTGTATTCTTAAATTCAGAATAAAAATCAGGAGAAAATGATACTTCTAAAACAATAATAGTAGCACCCTCGCTTAATTTAATAGTCTAAGTTTACATGCCCTTATTTTATCTATCCAACTTAGTATAAGCCTATCCATTTATTAATAATATCAATCTATCAATAAATTATAATCACCTTAAATATCTGAATTTTCCGCAAATTAAAGGTTATCCCTCAAACAACCTCGAATATTGTAATAAATATACATAAGGAGGTTGATCTATTTTGTTTCGTTCATTTACAAATGGTTGTGTCACCTTAGTGCAACGCTTCTTACCAGAACCGTTTATTTTATCATGCTTATTAACCGTTTTCGTTATCTTCTTCGGCATGTTTGCAACGCATCAAACACCGATCGAGATGATTAATCATTGGGGCAATGGCATTTGGGGACTTCTCGCCTTTTCTATGCAAATGGCTCTTGTACTCGTGACAGGATCGGCATTAGCAAACGCTCCTCTTATTAAAAAAGGATTAACGAAAGCAGCAAAACTACCAAAAACGAATGGCCAAGGTATTATCGCAATTTCAATTGTAAGTTTACTAGGAGCATACATAAACTGGGGATTTGGTATTGTTGTCTCTGTTTTATATGCAAAAGAAGTGGCAAGACAGTTAGAAGGATTAGATTATAGGTTAGCAATCGCTTCTTCTTACTCCGGATTTCTCATTTGGCATGCAGGCCTTTCTGCTTCTATCCCTCTTACGTTAGCAACAGGCGGCGAAACTTTAATCAAAACGACGGCTGGAAGTATTAAAGAAGCGATTCCAATAACAGAAACTTTATTCTCACCATACGCTCTCGTTCCAGTCATTATCTTTTTAATTACGATGCCTCTCATTAATAAAGCAATGCATCCAGATGAAAAACATACGATTACAGTGGATCCAAGTGTATTCCATGAAGAAGCTGCCGCTCAAGAAGTAGGACAAAAAACATTCGCTGAAAAAATGGAAAATAGTATGATTATTACACTTTGCATTGGATTATTAGGTCTTATTTATATTTTTAACTATTTTAGTACGAAAGGCTTTAACCTTACACTTGATATCGTTATTTTTATGTTATTGATTGCGGGTCTTATTTTCCACCGTACTCCGATTCAATATATTCGCGCTTTCTCTGACTCAACTAAGAGTGCTTCAGGTATTTTACTTCAGTTTCCGTTTTATGCTGGAATTATGGGGATGATGATTGGAGTAAATAGTGAAGGGCTTTCGCTTGGAGGAGCTATTTCTACTTTCTTTATTAGCATTTCTAATGAAACCACATTCCCGCTCTTTACATTTTTAAGTGCTGGCATTGTAAATATTTTCGTTCCATCTGGAGGCGGTCAATGGGCAGTGCAAGCACCAATTATGATTCCAGCTGGCGCTGAACTTGGTGTACCTGTTGCGAAAACAGCGATGGCAATTGCATGGGGCGATGCTTGGACAAATTTAATCCAACCTTTCTGGGCATTACCGGCATTAGCGATAGCTGGTTTAGGCGCTCGTGATATTATGGGATTTTGTGTTGTTAACTTACTATATGCAGGATTTATCATTAGTCTATGTTTCTTATTTATTTAAACGAAAAGCTAGTTTTATACTAGCTTTTTTATATAATAAATCATTCTTTATCTATACAGTTCATTACCTTCCTCCACTCTATCTCGGCATGATTTAATGCTTCATATGTAAACAAATCTTCACACACTTTTCCAATCATATGAGGATTGTTCTTAAGGAAATTCCACTGCAATACTTTAGGAAGAAAATATGTTTCATATTCTTTACTTCCCTTTATCACCTCATCAACTTCTCTTTCACAAATCCCTCTTATTAAATAATCATTTCTTAATTGTATCTGAATTTGTTTTAACGCTTCACTACACTTCTTCAATTGGACTAAACACTTAATATACGTACGAAAAAGTTCGTCATCATCATTGCAACACTTTATATTATGATCTATTTCATTCATAATGTACGAGCCTTTTCTTCTATTTGTAATAGCCATTTTTCACGCTTATCTAGTTTACTCGTTTTCACAGATTGAAAAGCAGAACGTTTTATATTGCGAATACCACAAAAACGCAAAACCCCTCTTTTCATCATAATCCAATCCGCTGATCGATATAATAGTGCTACGTACCATAACGGTGAGTCTAACGTATTAATAACCCACGCCTTCTTACCTTTAAATAAGCCTTTCGGTAATGCCCCCTCATATTTATAAGCAAATCCAGCTACAAAAATACGATCGATAAATCCTTTTAAAATAGCAGGCATGCCCCACCACCATATTGGATATATGAAAAGAAGAATATCCGCCTTCTGCACTAATTCTCTATATCGCTTCGTCTCTTCTTCATTTAGTAAATCACGTCTTTTCTTCTCTTCATTAAATACAAGCACTGGATCAAATTGTTCTTTATATAAATCAAGTAGCGTAACAGAATGATTTGTTTCCTCAAGTCCTTTTTGCACATGCTCTAAAATTGCCCCATTAAAGCTTGAAGAATTAGGATGAGCGTATATAATTAATACGTTCACTATAAAGCAACTCCCCTCTACAGTTAAATCTACCCTTTCTTTAACATCTTCTCTACGATTTGGACATTTTTCGAACTTTGTAACAAACGATTTAATACTGTTAGTAACTCTTCTTTTTCTAAACCGTTCAGTTTCTCTTTAACCGTACTCTCACCAGCACCTTGAATATCATAAACAACTGCCGCCATATGTTTACAATAATTTTCGTACGGACACTCGCAACTACTTCCTGCAAAATCTTCAAGATCAATAACTACTTCATAATTTCCTGCATTACCAGTCACAAAAGCAAATACTTTATTATCATGTACTTCAACATCTTCTACATGTCCCTCTTCATAATATTCATAACCTCTATCAACAATGTAGTTCGGGATATACCTATGTAGTTCTTTTAATAAATATGCGTACATAACAACACCTCTTCCTTTAATTCCCTTTTGACTTCCAAAATCCTGCATGTTATTCTAATAACTGTCAAGTAGCGAGTCTACGTGACAAACGACTGACACCTATTCGGCGAAGGTGTCTCTTTTCATTTGCAGCCGATATGAAGTGCCTCTTTCAGGCACATTCAATCTTTGACACTACACACTCAACACCCATTCCCTTGTATCAGGCTGCTTTAGCAGTCTTTTACACTACATACTTCAAAAAAAAGAGAGCCTAGCTCCCTTTTCCCGCTTTATAAAATACCCCTTTTTCAGCATAGCGATATTCATCATCAGCTAAAGTAATTTTCCCATCCAGTTTGAGTTCATCTAATAGTCTTGATAAATAAAATTGATGTAACATTTTTTTAGTGAATTTTCCTTCATGATGCGAAACGATATGTTCTTGAATATCTAACAATGATATTGGCTTATCTTGCTCTATCATATATTCATAAACTGTACTACGCAGTTTTACGTATTTTTCGAGTGTCACAGTACTTCGCAACCCCTTTCTTCTTATTATATGCTTTCGTAATCGGTTTTTTTGCAACAAAAAAACCTCTCCGATAAGAAGAAGTTACGTATATCTTCGTCTTATCTCCCAGAACAAAAATGTTCTGCTGGAATTAGCACCTGCATCGCGGTTGCTGGGTTTCATCGGGCCAGTCCCTCCACCTCTCTGGATAAGAAAATATTCACTTTAAATTTAACTATACGTAATTTCATTATAATTGTCAAATAAATATAATAAATTATATTTTCTTCTTAACTGTTCATACTACAAATAGATGTACAGAAGGAGGTTACTACGTTGCAAAAGAACGCTCGTGGATACGTACAAGATTCATTTCAATCATTACAAGAAGCGAAACATTGTTTAGAAGATGCATTACAAACTGTTGAAGAAGATTTTAATCGCGCACGTATTGAACAATCCCTTTACGCTGTAGAACAAGCATTACAAAGATGTGATTATACCGTTCATATTTTAGAACAAGAATGAAAACTTCCCATCAAAAGATGGGAAGTTTTTTCAAATGGCATACTTCATCATTATTACCGTTATTATTAAAAAATATACAGAATTAACAATTTCTAAAATCCCTACTTTTAATATAGAAATCTTTTTGCCATACAACATAATGGCCCGAATTACACTTGGTACAAATATGAGTGAACACCATGGATTTATAGCAAATACAATCACCGTTAATACAATATGATATCCCCAAGATATAAAACGATACTTCGGATTATTTTTTTCACGAATCATCGTTTTCACATAAAACGTACTTCCTAAAAAATATAGAAATGAAATAAGCGCAATGAATAATGCTGTTTTATCTATGAATTTCATGGAGAAATAATAACTGATTAAACCACCTATACAAAACACTATAATCGCACAAATGTCATTTAGTAATGCTCGTTCATTTTTTTGACGAGCGTAATACATATTTACAATAAATAATGGAATCATGACTACTGCGAATAAAAGAATTCGCCATTCATATAATAAAGAAATCATCCCAAATACGAATGCAATGATAAAATAAATAATTGCAGCGTGTAGAAATTCTTTTTTTCGTCTTTGCCTTATGTACATGAGAAATGGATAAGTAGCTAGATAGATAAAGAACCAGGCTAAAAACAATGGGATATGATAAAAAGTAGGTTTACCAAGTAATACACTTAATAGAAATGGTATAACAAGCATCGCCCATGCTCCATGCTGCTTCGGAATAACTAACTTCATTAACTATACACCTCCCTTTTGAAAATAATTCTCACCTACTATTATACAAATAATTTCATATAATAACGGATATATATTAGATCTATTTTTTGACAATAAAAAATGCTCCTTACAATATGTAAGAAGCATGAAAGAGGCAAACGAATATGTAAGTCGCGACCCTACCTTATATGAGTATGCTTTTCTATGTCACGTTATGCTCATCTAATATACCGTATTTCTTTTTAAATCTTGTGAGGATCGTAATCCATGACGTACTAAATAACAGAAGGAAAATAACATTCGATATCGCATGACTAAGATCGAAAGAAAAACTTGCGACATAGTAGGCAATAACTGTTTCCCACGTTGCTTCCTGTATAAAACCAAGGAGACCCCAGAAATTCATAATCCAGCCAAATAAAAATCCAACGACGAATCCGTACAACAGTCTTCCCCACAGTTTTTTCATTAAAAATGTATTACGTAATAGTCCAGCTATAAATCCGATCATGCCCCAAGAGAACATTTGCCACGGCGTCCACGGACCTTGTCCTAAAAAAATATTAGATACAATGGCCGCCGTTGCCCCAATCATAAAGCCAGTTTCACTTCCAAAAACAATTGCAGAAACGATAATGACAAAGGAAGTCGGTTGTACACTCGGTAATATCGAAAATGGTACCCGGCTAACTGCTGCAATCGCCGCTAACACAGCAACGATAACAATTTCACGTGAAACAAACGCCTTCCTTTCAAAACGGATGTAGAAAGGTAGCATAATGGCAGCTAATATAAACAAACTACTTACCATATAATACCCGTCCATAATAAGAGTCGTAAAGAGTAGTGTACATATTACAACAGCAAAAATAAATATTATAAATGCAACATATCGTTTGGACACGCTTCGTACACATCCTCCCACGTTAATGCAAATGGCAACTCTCTACGGATGAATCTATTAATAGATGTTGTATAAAAGAAGTTACCACTAAAGAACTCTTTCGGTTCATCATTCATAATGACTTTCCCGTCAAATAACATCATACATTGATCAACGTATTTCGCTGCAAACTCAATATCGTGCGTTGCCATTACAATTGTTGTACCTTCTTTTTGCAACTGTTTAAATAGCTCTCCTACTCTTTCCTTTTTCCATGGATCTAGTCCCTTTGTCGGCTCATCCAGTAATAATAAAGTTGGCTTTGATAATAACGTTGTACATAATGCGAGTAATTGTTGCTCTCCGCCGCTACAATCATGTGGATGGCGCTCTTTAAGTGAATCTAACCAGAACTTTTTCAACATTTCTTCTGCTATTACTTTTCCCTCTTCACCATATAATTCACGCGCACGCTCATAAACCTCTTCCCATACTGTATCAAATGTAAAATGATAGTACGGATGTTGCGATACATACCCTATACTTTTAAATCGTTCTTTCGAATCAATTTTATGTATCACTTTTCCATTCCACTTTACCTTACCTCTTCTAGCTTTTTGCAATCCTGCTAAAATCGTTAACAGTGTAGACTTCCCAGTTCCATTTTTCCCAACTAAAGCTGTCCATTTTCCTTTTTCGATGTTCACTGTTAAATCTCGTAAAATAAGTGGACTATTTTTTTCATATTGAAAAGATATATGTTCTGCACTTAAAATTACTTCTTGCCTCTCACATTGTTCTACTTGCCCATTCCTATATGATATCGCTGAAAAATCATTCATTTTCATTTGCGCTTCTCGCACTGTAAATGGAATCTCTTTCACATTCCACTCTAAAAACAATCTTGGAATTTGTGGAATAAATGGACGAAGCTTTTCTACTTCCCACATGTTCGCTATCACACTTTTAGACGTACCATCATAAATGATTCTGCCGTTATCCATACAAACAACGCGTGTTGCGAGCGGTATGACTTCATCTAAACGATGTTCACTTAAAACTATCGTAATTCCAAGTTCTTCATTAATACGTTTTAACAATCCTAAAAACTCTTTTGCAGCAATCGGATCTAGCTGCGCTGTCGGTTCATCCAGTAATAGTAGCTTCGGCTGCATGACTAATACTGCTGCTAAATTTACTAGTTGTTTTTGACCACCAGATAAAGTATGAACAGATTGATGTAACAAATCTTGAAATCCTAAAAAGCTAATGAGTTCCGCTATTCTTTTTTGAATAATATGTGATGGTAGCCCGATATTTTCTAAAGAGAATGCTAATTCTTGAATAACTGTATCCATTACGAGCTGATTTTCTGGATTTTGAAATACCATACCAATTTCTTGTGCAGATAATAAATCAGGTACATCTTCTAATAAAGCACCATCATAATATGTATGCCCAGAACGCGTGCCAATTGGAAGTAACTCCTTTTTAAAATGTTTCAATAAAGTTGTCTTCCCAGAACCAGAACCACCAGCAAGTACTATAAATTCTCCTTTTTGAACAGAAAGAAAAATATGCTGTAACGCGTATTCATTTTCATCAGCATATATAAATGACAAATTCTTTATTTTTGCATGCGCCACCATATCCATTCCCTTCCTTCCATTACAATCGGTAAACTAATAAACATCATAAATAGGAAAAACATCATTCCATCGTATTGCTGGAACAGTATTGATTCCACTTTCGGATAAATAATCAATTTCCCTCCGCCATAATAACTAAATATGAATGAGGCTATAAATAGAATACTTAAATAACCTAGCGCATACCAATCGCTTCTTTCCATTCTATATCGAGTATAAGTCGTACGCTTCGTTACACCAAATCCACGAGCCTGCATAGAATCTGCTGTTTGTAGTGCATCTTCTAACGAACAAACTAATAATACTTGCAGTAATTGCATTCCATTTTTTATACGCTCAATGAGTGAACCTGAATCTAATTGTACGCCTTTCGTTTTTTGGACGAGTGTAATTTTCTTTAACCGCCTAATAAACAAAGGAACAAATCGCACTGTAATCATCGTTAACAATGCAACTTTCGGTGAAATTCTTGAAAACAAATATAAAAATTTATGACTCGAAATAATATCGTTATAAGAAGCAAACGTAAACATAATCGCAACTAATAATAACCCCATTACAAGCCCATACATACACGCCTCCAGCTTAATCCGGCTATCTCCTAACCAAAATAACGTAGTCGCGCCTCTATGTGTTAACAAAGAATTGAATAAAATTACCATCAAAAAGAATATAAAAGTACTAGGCAGCATCTTTCTTATTTTCTCGCCATTTCCTTGCACTATATTTAAGATTACTATTAGTACAATCGCTCCAATTAAAAAAAGAGGATGAAGACACATCATACATAGTATCATCACCCCAATATAATAGAAAAAATTCACAAAAGGATGTAAAGAAGAAAAGCTTATTTTCATAGTCCTTTACCGAAGGTCCTTTCTTATTTTAATACATACACCCATTCAATTGTATCTCCTGGTTTTACTGTAACTACACCAGCACTACGATTCGGAAATGCACCGTTCACACGGTATTTCCAACCACTTGTATCACTTATATCTTTTTCGTATAAATCATTAATCCCTTTTACGTAAACATCACCTTTAGATCCACTTGCATCAACATCTAATCCTGTACTCTTTAGTACACTATATACAGTAGCACCTTCTTGTACATCAACCTTTTTCGCACCTAATAAGTATCCTTCATTTCCTTTTACGGAGATAGTAACTTGTTTTGCTTTAGGTACTGGTGGTGGTGGTACTGGTGGTGGTACTGGTGGTGGTACTGGATTTGGTGGTGGTACCGGTGTTGGCGGAGCTGGTAGATTATTGTTCTCTTCTGGATTTTTCTTTTGCTCCTGCTTTGGTGTTTCTTTTGGCTGATTAACAACCTTTGCTTCTTCTTTTACTTCTGGCGCTTTCTGCTGCTGAGGTTTCTCTTCTTGTACTTTTTGTTGCTCTGGTTGTTTATTTGCAGCAGGCTGTTCCTTTGGTTTCTCTTCTTTCTTTACTTCAGGTTGTTCCTGCGCTTTTTCTTCTTTTTGTTTCTCTTCTACTTTTTGTTCTTGTTTATCTTTCTGCTCTTCTTGTGGTTTCTGTTCCGGTTCAGCTTGTTGCTCTTCCGGTTTCGGTACTTCTTTTTGCTCTTCTTGCTTCGGTTCTACCTTCTTCTCAGGCTTTACAGCCGTTTCTTCACATCCGGCTAATAATCCCAATGAAAGAACTAAAGAAATGAACCATTTCATCTTGCTCATGCTGCCCCTCACCTTTCATAATAAAGTGAAACTTTAATGAGTGGAGATTTTGTTCATCTCCACTCATTATTAGCCCTCACCTTTTATAATAAAATTAGGAGCAAATGATTGCTCCTAATTTTTGTTAAGCTGCTTTACGTCTCCATAATACATATGCAGAAGCGATACATAATACACCCATACCTACTTGTGTAGCTGCACTATGAGAAGATGCTCCTGTTTGTGGTAATTGATTCTTATTCTTATTTGTTTCTTTATTAACTCGTTCGTTATCTACAACAACTTTTAGATTTTCATCTTTTGGTTGTTTTTGTAACTCTTCTTGTTGTTTCGGTTGTTCTACAACTTCTTTTTCTTCTACAGTTGGTTCTGGTTCTACAATTGGTTTCGTATCGATTTCATTCTCTACTACATTTGACCAATCATAAATCGATTTTCCAACCTCTTTAAACTGAAGTAAAGCTAAAAATGCTTGCTCTGTAGCCATTCCGCTACCCTTTTGATCACTTGGTAACCATTTGAACTCACCATTTGGAAGCTGATATGACATTAAATTTTGTACTGCTTTATTAAGACGATTGTGATCTACATCTTTAACTAACGATAGTCCAATAATTGCTTGTGCAGTACTATTAGAATTCTCTTGTCCATCAGCGGCAAAACCACCATTACCTAACTGCTGCTTGTATAAGTAATCCACAGCTTTTTGAATAGCTGGCTTAACGTCTTGTTGTTCTTGATAAGGAGCTAATGCTGCTAATACCATACTTGTTACATCAACGTTACTAGCACTTTCTTTATTACTTGAACTATCATATGTCCAGCCACCGTCTGTATGCTGCGCCTGTAAAAGTGCTTGTACTAAAGCAGCTCGATTCCATTTCGCTTCGGCCGGAACCTCATATTTCTTTGTATCTAATGCAAGTAATGTAAATGCGTATCCTGTAACGGAATTCACTTTATCTGATTCAAATAAATTTTGTACTAAATTTTGTCCCTCTACCTTTGTAGGATCTACGTTCATTGCATTCATCATAATAATCGTTCTAGCTAAATCTGTTGCTGAAAAACGATTTAAACGCTTCTTAACTTTTTCAGCTACTGGCTTAACATAGTTTATTTTCGTTTCAAGTGGAACATTTACACCTGAACGAGCAAGTCCAATTGCAACCCAATCACTACCAATTCCATCTTGTAACATCTTTTCTGATGTTTTAGAAATTGCTTCGTTTAATTGTGCTACGGGAATTTCAACTTTCTCTTGCTTTGGTTGTTCTGTTGTTTTATCTTCTGTTTTACCATCTGGTTTTTCTGTTTTCGGTTCTTCTGGTTTTGGTTCCTCTGTTTTACCATCTGGTTTTTCCGTTTTCGGTTCCTCTGGTTTCGGTTCCTCTGTCTTTGGCTCTTCTACAGTTTTACAAGTTCCAAATTTGTCCAGAGTTTGTTGCAATGTTTCTTGACTCATATTGCTCCAGTCTGCAACGTAACGAAATGCAACAACATCCCCAGACTCTAATTTATAACTATCCGCACCAACTTCTGCAGATTTGTCATTTACATCATATAACCAACCGCTCGTTGCTCCGGCCATTAATCCATCGATACCCTTTATATACGTTCCAAATGACATACTTTCAGATGTTACTTTGTCACCCATGACTTTTTGTAGCAAACTAAAAGCTGTTTCTCCATCTTCAATGGAAACTTCTTTTGGACATAACATAATTCCTTTTTGTGATTCACCAATAATTGCAAGTTTCGCTGTCTTTCCTTCAGCAAACGTAATATGTACTGTATTCGTAAAAGAAACAAATACAAGTGCCACTGCCATTAATGATGTAAGCAGCCATTTCTTTAACATTGCCATCCCAAAATTTCCTCCCTTTACTAACATTTACACAAAAAAGACCCTTTAAGGGCGTGTGATTGACACTCTCTTTTTGTAAGTGTCGAACAAAATGCACAACACCTCCTACCCGCATTATTCGCGTCTATATTTGTATAGGAAAAATAATTTCGTTTATGAACGCACCATTGTGATAACATTCACTTTTCTAGGCAAAATTTAATCCCTTTTCAAGTTATCGTAAACACGATAAACCTATACATTCTGCAAATTTTGATTTTCTGTATTATTTTACTATTGACAAAGATTTTTGTCCATGATTTATCAGATTTATTTTCTAAGAATAATAGATTAATAAGCTTCCATTAATAGAAGTCATCCCTCACTATGAAAGCTTTTATCACTAACAATAATCCCATCTTCATCTACATAAACATATTCATTCGGCTTCCATTCAACTTCACCAAATTGCACCGGAATATTTCTTTCTCCTTTTCCTTCTTTTACACTTCTATTTGGCATCGTCCCTAATGCTAAAATACCAATATTAATATTTTTTAGATCCATAGAATCACGAACATACCCATTTACAATAATTCCTGCTAAGTTTCTTTCTTCCGCAATAGCTGCTAAATTATCACCAAGTAACGCACAATTTTTAGAAGCTCCGCCATCAACCACTAATACTGTTCCTTCCGGCAGTGTTTGTAACCCCTCTTTTACTAGTACATTATCATCCTTCACTTTTACTGTTGCGATTTTCCCATAGAATTGTTCTTTCTTTCCATAAGATTGAAAAGACTGGCGACATATTTGTAATTCCTGTTCAAATTCATCACATAGATCCGTAGTTTTCCACATCTCTTTCCCTCTTTTCTTTTCCTTTTATATTACATATTCTTGGATTTTTTTCGTTTCCCTGTCTAATGTTGCAATAATTTGTATGTGCAGAAAAAGGATAGAAAAACTATTGCCTTAAGAAGCTACCTTTATTATAATCTATTCCACAGATAAATTTCAGAATATTAAAAATTAACAAAGTGAAAGGGAGGGGTTCTATGCAATTACAGACCGAGGCAAAAAAACAGCCTAGTAAACGAAAGTTTAAAATGCCTGACGCGTACGTACTACTATTTTTTATTGCCTTACTTTGTGCCATTGCTACATATTTCGTTCCTGCTGGAGAGTTTAAAAGAGTTACAAACGGTACTGTTACAACGACAATACCAGGAAGTTATCATTCTGTTCCACAATCGCCGGTAGGATTTCTTTCTTTTTTTACTGCTATTGAAAAAGGAATGACACTTGCTGCTCCTATCATCTTTTTAATTTTATTTACGGGTGGAGCTATTGCGATTCTTGAAAAAACAGGTGCTCTTGACGGTTTAATCTATCATGTGATTAACAAATTTCGTAATCAGCAATTACTTTTCATTTGTATTGTCGCCGCACTCTTTTCTATTCTCGGGACGACTGGCATTATCGTTAACTCAGTTATCGGCTTTATCCCCATCGGCATCATCGTTGCACGCACATTAAAATGGGACGCTATCGTCGGCGTAGCAATTATTTATTTAGGCACTTATGCTGGTTTTAATGCTACTATATTATCTCCCTCACCTTTAGGCATTTCACAAAAAATCGCAGAACTTCCGATGTTTTCAGGGATTGGTTTACGCACAGCAATCTATGTTTCTTTTTTAATTGCCACCATTTTGTATATTAATTGGTATGTAAAACGCTTAAAAAAATCGAATAAAGGAAGCATACTCGGAGATAACTGGTTTCCAAGTAACGCTCTTTCAAGTGAGAAAGAAACAGAGAAAACAGAAGTTCCTTGGACAATACGTCATAAATTAATTTTACTCGTTTCAGCTTTATCATTACTTGTATTTTTAATAGGTGCTTTTCGTCTACATTGGACAGACGCAGAAATGACCGCTACTTTTATTTTCATAGCAATTACTGCTGGAATAATAGGTGGCATGAAAGCGAACGATATCGCTTCTACTTTTCTAGCAGGCTGTCAAAATCTCATCTACGGTGCTTTGATCGTCGGAATGGCTCGTTGTATTTCAGTCATTTTAGAACAAGGCAAATTACTTGATACAATCGTTAACCAACTCGCACAGTCTCTCGAAGGACATAGCCCTGTATTTGGGGTTATCGGTATGTATGTAAGTAGTGCCGCATTACATTTCCTCATTTCATCCGGGACAGGAGAATCTGTTATTTTCATTCCGATATTAGCTCCATTAGCTGATTTCATGCATATTACACGCCAAGTTACAGTACAGGCTGTTATGCTTGGCGAAGGTGTTGTGAACTGCCTCAACCCAACTTCCGGTGTTTTAATGGGCGTTCTCGCAGCGAGTGGCATTTCTTATGGAAAATGGATTCGATTTATGGCTCCACTTGCATTCATTTGGTTTATCATCGGACTTATTTTTCTTATTGTTGGCGTGAATATTGAGTGGGGACCGTACTAAAAGACCATATTATACTTAACTTGATAAAATATCTATTCTATTCTCCAATCCTATAAAAATCACTTATTCTAGTATAGATATAAACAGGGATTGACCATAGTGATCAATCCCTTCTCTCGAAGTAAAATACCTTTAAGTATTTTACTTCCAAATTTTATTTACCCATTCAGGATGATCAATAAAAGGATTGCGATTATGTTGATATTTTGTAAAAATCACTTCATTACGCTTTCGCTCTAAATCATCGACAGGGTCTTGTTCATTCCATTTTAGTAAAACAGATAGTTTCCCCATGTATGGATCTTTATTGTTATCCACCTTTTCATTTAGTTCTAAGTCTATTTCGCCGTTATCTCCTTCGTAACGAGCAGCCATGTAAAACAGCATTCTAGCGATATCTCCTTTTACACTATCACGAGGTTCCCAAGAATCACTATCATATTTACATTCTGTCGCTTCCGAATGATTCATACCACCATTATCAAAATCCAGATTTCCACGTGAACTATTTACAGATACATCCGTCGCTCTTAAATGATGCAAATCTGTTCCAGGTCCTGCAGCCGTTCCAAAATCACCGTGAGATTTTGCCCAAACATGCTCTCGGTTCCAGTTATCAACTCCTGAACCATTCGTAAATTTCCCTTGCGAACGCCCAGTATATAAGAGCAACACATTATTTTTATTATTTGGATCTTCATCAGTATCTCTTAGCGCTTCCCAAACCGCACTGTATGATATCTTTGTATGATTATCAATAACATTATGAAGTTCCTTCTTTAATTCTAAACCCGTTTTTCCTATAGCGTTATTATAATATGTATCGTCATAGTTTTTTACAGTAATCTCTTGTGCTGAAAACGTATCTACTTGTGGAGATGCTGCAACTACTTCACCATGTATGATATCTGTGAATGATAGAGATGCTGAACCTAAAATAAAAAATGAAGATAGTGTAACCATAGCAAGTTTTGTGTTTCGGAACTTCATATACCCATTTCCCCTTTAAAATATAATTTGAAGTCATTCACTAAAAATGTTCTCCCTAAAACTACGAAAACGTTTAAAACTCCATTCCCCTTCTCTTTTTATTTAATACAAAACCCTATTCAGTCTGTATCATTTCCACACTTTTGGTTTATCTACTTTTCAAAAAAATTCACTTTTCACAAGGAACATCCTTCTCTAGTAAAGATTATTAAACTATTCTTTACAATTAAAAAGTAGTTTAATGTTAACTTATAAATTTCAATTTTTTTATGCAATTATGCATATTCAATAAATTACCCAAAAAACATTTTGAATAAAAATCATTCAAAGAAAACCGTGCAACAAAACAGATAGAGTCTAGGACAGAAATAGTACAAATCAAGATAATAGCTCGACTTTTCCTTTTTCCATAACTGTCTTTATTTTTTGTATAAAACTCTTCTTCCTCTGAAGAATAAGTACAAAAATAGATTGGATACCATGTAGGCACCAATCTATTTTAATTAAAGAAACTGTGTTAATTCTGCATTCACAACCCGTTGTGCAGTAATGATAACACTTTCAGCTGTTATTCCATAAACACTATATAGCCCACCCGGTTGATTAGGAACAATTTGAACTTCATATTCAAATGCTTGTCCAAAAGCAGGATGAACTAAACTTAGAGTTTCAATAGTAGAAGCATTAGAATTCACATTGAAATTCACCTGTTCAATTAATACTATTGAACCGTCAAGTCTAAAAACTCTAGCTACTCCAGTAAGTGGGCCAGCAGTACGGTTAAGGATTTTCACCCTAACTCTATTTGCATTAGCAGGTTGATTTCCCAAGTTTTCAATAGGACCTGTAGTAAAAGCCATATTACATTCACCTCCATTACATTATTACAATATTCATTGTTGCACATTAACGCTATAAACTAATTACTCAATTCTTTCTAAATAAAAAAGCTCATTTCTTATATTTTTTAATAAGAAACAAGCTTTTCTTTTTCAACTATCATTCCTAAGATAAATCTATCTGTCCCGGAAACTTTTGGAGCTAATTGACGTTTATGTTGAGCATAAAACTACTTCTATTTATTTGGCATCGAATCTATATACTTTTTAACTACTTCATATACATATTCTTGATTTGCCGCTGCTGTATTTGGGTTGTATTTTCCGCCGTTTGTTTTATTGTTAGATAATACTCTAATTCCTAAAAATGGTACGTCATAAGCTTTTGCGATTTGCGCTGCGGCAGCGCCTTCCATTTCTTCTACAGATGTACCGTATTTTGTATGGAACCACTTAATTCTATCAACTTCATTATTCCAAACGTCTGCTGAACCTATCGTACCTTCAACCACTTTACCTTTTGTATATTTATCCTTTACTGCATTAGCTGCTGCAAGTAAATCCTTATCTCCCTCGTAGTATCGGATTTTCTCAGCATTTGGATCTTCTCCTGCACTTCCTTCAGAAGCCATTAAGTCCATAGATATCCATTTTGCCGGCTCAATTCCTTGATTCTCATCCATATTTGTTGTTTTTAATGAACCTATATTCGCGACTTTTTTTCCTAAAACAATATCAAATACATTTAAATTAGGATCATGTCCACCTGATGTTCCTTGGTTAATAATCGCTATAGGCTTATATTTTTCAATAGCCACTGCTGTAGCGGCTGCTGTATTTTCCATTCCTTTACCTGTTTTCGCAACGATTACAGGATAATTGTCTACAGTTCCTTTATAAAATACAAAACTCCCAGATTTTTCTTCTTTCACATTTTTTAACCTTTTTGCAAATTTTTCAGCTTCTATCGGCATTGGACCTTGGATTAAGATAGGGTTTTGATTGCTTTTTGCCTCTGCTACTTGTTTTGGACTAGCACTACATCCTGCAAGTATTGAGAATGATAATGCGATAGTAGTTGCTAGGGCACCATATTTTTTCAACAGATTGTCCTTCATAAATAATCTCTCCTCTTTCTCTTGTTGTTTTCTATACTCGAGGTTTTGGTCCAAAGAAAAAAGTTCTAGAAACTGTAGAAAACTCTCTACTTTCTAGAACTACGATAGTCAAAGTTAATTAAGCAAAAGATAAAACAAATGCAAAATTATAAATCGGTAGCACTCATTACATAGAACGACCGAATACTTTAACCCGTAGTCCAGTTCTTTCATTGGGAACTAGGTAGAAACGCTCGGACCATATTACCGAGTATATACGAGTGATGATATTTAAAATTATTATATGGATAATATAACAAACTATTAATGCATACGCAATAAAAATATGAACGTTTTTTGTTAATATTTAAAAAATGTTCGTTTTTTAAATGGCAAATCAATAGAGAATCCTATTTTCATAATACATTATACCGAAAAAAATATATCCTAAACTAGATTAACCCACAACAACCATCCAAAAATAAAAAGAAGCTCCATAAAACTAGAACTTCTTTCTCTATGTATATTTACTTCGTTACCTCACCAAACTGCGCTCTCGTCACTTTCGCCAAGTCATCAACTTTCAGCTCAATTTGTATACCGATTTTCCCGCCGCTTACTATCATCGTTTCAAGTATTTGTGCGCTCTCATCAATGCATGTAGAAAATAATTTCTTCATTCCGATCGGTGAACAACCGCCGCGAATATACCCTGAAACTTTCGTAATATCTTTAACAGGAATCATTTCAATCTTCTTTTCACTTACTGCTTTTGCGGCTGCTTTTAAATTTAGTTCCTCATCTACTGGAATGATAAAAACATGATAATTTTTACTATTCCCTTGAGCGATTAACGTTTTATATACTTCTCTCACTTCTCGTCCAATTTTCTCGGCAACTGACACTCCATCAATTTTCCCATCGTCCGGATCATATGACATCATCGAATATTCAATTTTTTCTTTATCTAATATTCGCATCGCATTAGTTTTATCTTTTTTCATGAGCTTCTCCTTTTAATACATAGAAATTTATTTCACATCATTAATTTTCCTTTTATTATACACCTTTTTCAAATTCTCCTACAAAACTTCACATATTGTTCAATTTAAAGTAAAACTTTAATTATTAGGTTTTGACTCTAAACATTCTCAACTTAAAGGTACTAAGGGAGCAAAAAGAAAACCGACTCTCCCCTTCAAATAAAAGGCTTGATGTCGGTTTTACATTTAACGTCCAAACTCCTTATTAAATATTTTATCCCTCCCCTCAATAACCTCCGGACCTACTGCATTGATAGCAGTTACTAAAATATGCTCTCCTCCAATAGGTCCACCGACCCTCGTTTCAAATCCATATGTCCCACCAGCATGCCCCCAATATGATTGTCCGTCCGGTGTTTTTTCTTCATAAACCCCTAGTCCAACCTTACCTATAGGTGAATCTACTGTTTTGAACATCTGATCCATTAGCTCTTGATTTAGAAGCTTTCCACCCAACAGTGCACTGAAGAAGGTAGTCAAATCTTTCACTGTTGAAACCATATCTCCAGCTGCATTCGCCCATGACTGATTTATTTCTGTCAAATCATATAAACGACCCGATCTATCCATATTGTATCCTGTAGCATGTTCACCTGGTATGTGCGGACTTGCTTCCATTACGAATGTCTCTTTTAACCCCAGTGGCTCAATGAATCTTTTTCTAATTTGCTCCGCATACGTATCTCCTGTTACCTTTTGAATAATCTTCCCAGCTATAACAGTATTTGTATTCGAATAGTCCCAGCCCTCCCCTGGTGCAAATACAGGCGGCTTCGCAAGTGCTAAACTGATAAGTTCATCGGTACTATAGTAACGAAATGGGTTTTGGGGCAGTGTAAAATCTCGCATATCCTTATCTATATTGGTTGCAATTCCACTTGTATGATTCAACAACTGACGAATTGTAATTTTATTTCCATCATATCCGTTACCCTGTACGACTCCTGGCAACCATTTTTCGACTGAATCATCAAGGTTTAATTGCTTCTCTTCAGCCAATTGCAGTACAACAGAAGCTGTGAATGTCTTAGTGATACTTCCGATACGGAATGAAAAATTCGGTTCCACTGGGCGTGGTATTTCATAACTTGCCGTCCCTGTAGCATAAGACCACCGCTTTCCATCCTTTAATCCACCAGCTATAACACTTGGGATTTTTTTATTCGTTACTACTCGATCCATTACGTTTTTAACTTCTTCTCTATGATTACTTTTCTTTTCCTTATCCGCAGGTTCCTTTTTTGATTTTCCAGCAAATTCTGAAGCTAATATATTGTTAATCTGTTTTTCTGCTCCTAATACATTAATATTTATCGAGATAACATGTTGACCATCTTCCGTTCCACCAGCAAAGTTAGTAAAACCAGGAATACCACCACCATGTCCCCATACTTCAGTACCGTCTGGCAATTTTGTTGCGTGAATGCCAAGCCCATACTTTCCTAATGGGGTATCAACTGTGTTAGTCACCATTTCCTTCTGTATCTCCGGTGTCAGTAGTTTACCACTTAATAAGGCACGGAAGAACGTTGTCATATTTTCTCCTGTCGAAATCATTTCACCACTAGCATTAGCAACTGATGGATTAAACAAAGTAATATCTACTAATTTATCTCCCGTATTCAAGTAGCCACGGGCATTTTTTTTCGGAATATCCATCGAACTTCCAGGAAGGACTGTTTCTTTTAAACTAAGAGGTTCAATAATTCGTTTTTTTATCTGCTCGGTATATGATTCCCCTGTTATCTTCTGAATAATCAATCCTACAATAACCATATTCGTATTCGAGTATGACCAGCCTTTTACCGGTTCTAATTCTAAGGCACGGGAAATTAATTGTTCCGGTCTATAATTCTCACTTGGATTCTCTATTAATTTCGCTTTAAGATCTGGATTCAAGTAATCTGCAATTCCGCTTGTATGATTTAATAATTGACGAATCGTAATTTTGTTACCATCATAGCCTTTCCCTTTTATAAGTCCCGGCAACCATTTCTCTACCGTATCATCTAGACTTAGTTTCTTCTCTCCAGCAAGCTGCAATGCAACTGTAGCTACAAACGTATTCGTTGTGCCCCCGATCCTGAAAGCAGAGTCAGCATCTACCTTATGATTCCTCTCAATATTTGCTTCACCAGAAGCATATGACCAACTAGCTTCTCCATTTTTCACAGTAACAATGACTCCTGGAATATTTTTTGTATCGGCAGCTTTATCGACAACTTGCTCAGTTGATATCTTTTTGTTTACCGCATGTATGTTTCCATGAGAAGGTATCGCTAACGCTCCAACCAATATAGTCCCTGTTAAAGTAAGAACCGTTCCTTTTTTTAAGAAAAATGACTTCATTATACATCGCTCCTATTATTTTGAATTTTTCTGTTGCCTCACTCCCTCACCTTAACTTCAATATTGTTAAATAACATAGTGACAAAATGCTTTAATTTACTCGTGACACTATGTGCACCTCTGTCACATAAAACATGTGATAAACTGTCAACTGCTTCATATGACATGCTTTGTTGCCTGTCTTTCTATTGACGATTTAAAAGATATGTTACATGATGAATCTGAATCATTAGATAATTAACCTTAAAATATAAGTAGGTGCATAATTTATGTTCTCATTCACAAAAAAATGGTTTTGGTATGATTGGATATTTATATTAGTACGAACGTTTTGGCTATTCATTATCATTGGTACTAATTTTATGTCTCCATCATTCATTCATACGTCAAGTATAATCGTACTTGCTCTCGCTTTTGTCGTTTACCTTGTACCATTAATTATTCGATATAAGAAAACAGAATGGTACCCTGCATTCGATATTATCACCGCAGGTTGTTTTTATCTTTATTTAGCATCCGTAGCCCCAAATTTACTTTGGCCTTTCATTTTACTCGTAATCACTATTGGCCTATGTAGTAATCAAAATAATTATATATGGAGCGGTATTTTTTGTGGATTTGTATTCCCATTATTGAACGCCTTGATTGCCTGGCGGTCGCCATACGAAATGATTGTTAGTTGTAGCATCGGTTTTGCCATTGGCGTTTCTTTTAATATATTAATTCAGTATCATAAACAATCTCGAATTATTGAAGAGCAAAAACTACTATTAGAACAACATATTAAAAGGATTGAAGAGCTTACTCTCATAGAAGAGCGTAATCGATTGTCACATGAGCTACATGACACAATTGGTCATACACTTACTTCTCTCATCGCTGGCGTCACATCACTAAAATCATCAGTACCGAATTCACAGTTTGAAAGAATTGATTCACTTATCAGCATTGCTCAGCATAGTCTAGATGACATTCGAAAGCATCTACACGAGCTATCTCATAATCCACTTAGTAATTCATTAAGTGAATCACTGCAACAATTAACAGAAGAATTTATAAAATCTACAGGTACAACCGTTACATTTCGTACGATTGGCAATGAAACTCTTGTGATGCAAAAAGTGAATTTTTGCCTATATCGTTGTCTTCAGGAGTCGTTAACAAACGCTGTTCGGCACGGTAAAGCGAGCACCATATCCGTTCAACTGCATTTCGACGGACAACAACTTCGATTGCAAATTGAAGATAACGGTATTGGAATGGAAGAAATTCAATTTGGCTTTGGCCTCAGTGGAATGAAAGAACGACTTGAACAATTTCATGGTACATTATCTGTTCATTCTAGTACTGAACAAGGAACATTCATCGTTTGTAATATTCCATTACAAACAGAATTTGTACACAACATAATTCGCTTATTGGTCGTTGATGATCAGGAACTTATTACAAATAGTTTAGAGCAAATTTTAGAGCATCACACTGATTTTACTGTTGTTGGCAAAGCACACGATGGAGCTGAAGCTTTAAAACTATGTGAACAATTACAGCCTGGCATTGTACTAATGGACATTCAAATGCCAGAAATGAATGGTATTGAAGCTTTACTAGAAATGAAGCGACGTTGGCCTAATATGAAAATTGTTCTTATGACAACATTTGAAGATTCCTTACAAGCAACAACTGCACTAGAGCATGGAGCTGAAGGTTACATGTTGAAGTCTATTCATCCACAAGAAATGAAGGAAGCCTTGAAGCTTATTTATAATGGTGGGACTTGGATCGATCAATCGGTTGCTACACGAGTTTTCGAGGAAATGAAACTTCAACGTGAGCAATTAGAAAAAATCGGATCGACTAAACAAACTTACCCGTACGGACTTACAAAACGCGAAATGGAAATTTTAGAGCATCTATCAAAAGGATTACGCTATAAATCTATTGCTGCTAAGCTATTTTTATCTGAAGGAACGATCCGTAATTACTGTTCAAATCTCTATTCAAAGCTAGGTGTCAGCAATCGTGAAGAGGCGGTAAAAATGGCACGAACAGAAGATATCTTGTAGCTACTGTGGAATTAATAGGCTTCCCTTTAAAACTGAAAATATTGATATTTCAAAAATCATCTGTTATACTTTGAAAAAAACTTATTAAGGAGAGATTTCATATGTGTACTTTCAATACTTTTTTCCAACTTCATCATCATACATAACGCCGTGTATCCGAAGAAAAATTTTTCTTCGTGGGTACAGGGCTTTTCCTGTTGACCCACGAAGCGTTCATAAAGCTATGTGGGTATTTTTATACCTGCATAGCTTTTTTTAATTAAAAAAAGGAGTGATTACAATGGAAATGAAAAATGTAAAAGGAACGAAAGACTATTTACCAGAGGAGCAAGTATTGCGAAACAAAATTAGAAGAGCATGTGAAGATACGTTTGAACGTTATGGATGTAAACCGTTAGAAACACCAACGTTAAATATGTATGATCTTATGTCATACAAATACGGTGGTGGTGATGAAATTTTAAAAGAAATATATACACTTCAAGATCAAGGAAAACGCGATCTTGCCTTACGTTACGATTTAACAATTCCATTCGCCAAAGTTGTTGCGATGAATCCAAATATCCGCCTTCCTTTTAAACGTTATGAAATTGGAAAAGTATTTCGAGATGGTCCGATTAAACAAGGGAGATTCCGTGAATTCATTCAATGTGATGTTGATATAGTTGGTGTAGAGTCCGTCATGGCAGAAGCTGAACTCATGAGTATGGCATTTGAACTATTCCGAACGTTAAACTTAGAAGTAACGATTCAATATAATAATCGAAAATTATTAAACGGTATTCTCCAGTCTATTAACATCCCTACCGAATTAACGAGTGACGTAATTTTATCATTAGATAAAATCGAAAAGATCGGGATTGATGGTGTAAAGAAAGATTTATTAGGGCGCGAAATCGCTGTACAAACAGTAGAGTCAGTATGTAGTACCGTTTTATCTTGTATGGAGTTTAAGCTTACTGAATTTGAAGAAGCATTTAATAATACACTCGTTACCGAGGGAGTAAACGAATTACAACAATTGCAGCAATACTTACTCGCTCTCGGAATAAATGAAAATACGATATTCAATCCATTTTTAGCAAGAGGACTCACAATGTATACAGGCACTGTGTATGAAATCTTTCTAAAAGATGGCATGATTACATCTAGCATCGGTAGCGGTGGTCGTTACGATAATATTATTGGCGCCTTCCGTGGTGATAATATGAGCTATCCAACAGTAGGGATCTCATTCGGTTTAGATGTTATTTATACCGCACTTCAAAAGCAAGAAACCACATCATCTACAGCGGATCTATTTATCATTCCACTCGGAACAGAATTACAATGTTTACAAATCGCCCAAAAACTACGTGCTGCTACTTCATTAAAAGTTGAACTCGAACTAGCAGGACGCAAATTAAAACGTGCCCTTAATTACGCCAATAAAGAAAATATCCCGTATGTACTTATTATTGGCGAAGAAGAAATTACTACAGAAACCGTTGTGCTGCGTAATATGAAGGAAGGTACTGAAGTGAAGATTCCCCTCTTCTCTTTGGAAAATGGCACATTAAATAACTATATGTAATACGAACCACCCTCATTTGGGTGGTTTTTCTATTGAACAGATAAAACCCATTAAGTTTACATAATATAATTATTATAACCCATAAGTGTAAATCACAAAAACATATCCACTCACCACTATATTTGGTAATATATTCATATTAACTTATTTAGGAGGCATTTACTTTGAAGGCAGTCGTAAAAGCATTAAAGTGGACTACAGGTATTTCCCATCTATTATTAATTCCTTGTTATTTATTTCAGGGGCTAGTTGACTTATCCGGGATACCATTTCTTATAGTAATTGCTTTACATATTATTACTATTGTATTAGCTAAAAAGGCAGGTATGAAAGGCTATGCTAATTATATAGGAATCTTGGCTATTCTAGTTGCTTTCTTTCCATATATACAAATCGCTATACATATTATAGCGTCTATTTTCCTTCTATTAGATGCGGCTTCCACGAACATAAAAGAAGTGTATGATTCATAGTGAATTGAAAAATAGAAGTTAGAGACAGTTTTTTTAACCCTATACAAAAAAGAGGGCAGATATGCATCTCCCTCTTGCGTCAAACTACTCTTACTCTTGCTCTTGCTCGTCCATAATCTTCTCAAACGCAGCAGATACTTTTTCAAATTCCTCGTCATTCTCTATGTATGAGAATTCATTATCTTCTTCTACTTTTAAAAAGAAGATATCAATGTCTTCCTCTGTTTCTGTTTGAATGTCTTCTACAAAGGCAACCGCAATGTATTCTGCTCCTTCGACATCCATCGCTCCAAGCACTTCAACTTCCTGCTCTTCATTATTCTCATCGGTAAGACTAAAAATTTCGCCTACTTCAATTGCTTCCATATTCATTCTCCTCCTATCATACTCTAAAAAATAAAACGTTCAAGCCATACACTTACTTACACATCTTTCCATAAAAAAGTTAAATTCATACAGAAAGAACAACAAATTCTTGCTGGTTCAGCATAAGTATCCAATTAATACTATAATCGATAAATATAAATTTTCATACTAAAGAGACTTATGTAGTAATTCCAATACATCTTTCATCGCAAAAGGACCATCTTTTTTTACATGCTCCGCGAATTCAGAAACGAGACGTAATGTTTTCACACTTTCGATTGGATGATCCCCTGACGCACTTTCAGCAGAAAGCATAACAGCATTCGTTCCGTCCAGTACGGCCTGAAATACATCAGTCACCTCAGCTCTTGTAGGAATAGAGTGATCTACCATAGATTGAAGCATTTGTGTCGCTGTAATTACATATGTATTCGTTCGATTGCACTCACGAATCATCATTTTTTGTAACAATGGAATAAATTGATACGGCAATTCCACACCTAAATCTCCCCTTGCGATCATAATGCCATCCGCTTCTTTGCATATGTCTTGAAAATTCTCGATAGCTTCCATCGTTTCTATTTTTGCAATTAATTTGGGCGAAGTTTCTTTATGCTCTTGTATAAAATCCCGTATTTCCTTTATATGACTAGGTTTTCGCACAAAGGAACACGCAATAAAATCAACACCTTCTCTTAAAAGAAACTGAATATCTTTTTTATCTTTCTCTGTAATAGCTGGTAAACTAACAATTGCACCTGGTAAGTTTACCCCTTTATGAGAGGCAATATTTCCACCTGTTTTTATCCTCGTTTCTATTTTTTCCGCACTTACCTTTTCAACAATTAACTCAACTTCTCCATCATTAATAAGAATCCTACTTCCAACTTTCACGTCGTTCGCAATCCCTACATAATCAACACTTGCTTCTTTTTTATTCCCTTCAACTGGAGTGGTACGTAAAATAAATAACTCGCCTGCTTCAAGTGTACTTTGTTCCTCTTTCATTTCACCCAATCTTATTTTAGGACCTTGTACATCCCCTAGAATTTTAATAGAATCGTCTAACGATTTTACTAAACGCATGATTGTTTTATGACTTTCATGGGTGCCATGTGATAAATTCAACCGAACAATTTTCATACCATTATTTATTAACTGAGCTAATGTCTCTTTATTATTACTTGCCGGCCCAATTGTACAAACTCGATCAATTGCCATTCTTCCACCATCCTTTTTATAAATGGTTCCCATAAAATAAAGAGAAGATTCTCTTTATAGGCAAGACCGTACAACTTAAGGATACAAAGATGTTTTATATGAGAAGAAGATTTTGCTGAAAAAGTAGCTTAAATTTAACTTTTCGTGTAAAGCATTTTAACTCCATAGTTATTGTTAGTTTCGTGGCAATAGGGTACTACTAATAATAAATCTTGTTTACATACGAACGTTAGATTGGGATATCGAAAACAACCTATGGAGGAACCACAATGACTACTCTTCGTAAAAAAATAATGGGACTAACATTAGCGGGAACGGTAGCACTATGGTCATTAGCAGCAGGAATCATGATGAACGATAACGAGATAAAAGCTGCAGTAAAAAAAGCAGTAAAGCCACCTAAAAATGTAATTTTCATGGTTATAGATGGGACAAGCTCTTCTGCTACAACATTAGCCCGGTGGTATAAAGGTTCACCTCTTGCACTAGATCAAATTGTATCCGGAGGTGTTCGTACGTATTCAGCAGAATCAGCTATTACGGATTCTGCACCGGCAGCCACAGCTTTAGCGACAGGAAATAAATCAAATTCAGGCTATGTGGGCGTATTACCTTCTATTGTGAATTCGCCTGGGTTAGAGCCAATTAAAGAAGAATGCAAGTTTCGTCCAGTTGCCAACGTCTTAGAAGGTGCAAAACATTCAGGCCGCGCAACAGGAATCGTTGCTACATCAGAAATCCAGCATGCTACTCCGGCTAGTTTCTCCGCTCACCATGCTAACCGCAAGAATTTTGAAGTGCTTGGTGGACAGCAAGTTTATCAAAATATAGAAGTTGTATTAGGTGGTGGAAAGGCAGCACTTCAGCCTACGACAAGCAATGGAATTCGTAAAGACAACGAAGATTTAGTAAAAGTAATTCAAGACAAAGGGTACGACTTTGTCGAAACAAAAGATGCGTTATTAAACTCCAAATCAAATAAAATCTGGGGTTCTTTCTCTAATACTGCCCTTGCGTTCGATATGGATCGTGAAGCAAATCATCCTGAGCAGCCAACTCTTTCCCAGATGACAAGAAAAGCAATTCAAACATTATCAAAAGATAAAGATGGTTTCTTCTTATTCGTAGAAGGCAGTAAGGCAGATTGGGCAGCACATGCAAATGACCCAATCGGGATGATTAGCGATGTATTGGCATTTGATGATGCGGTTACCGAAGCGTTAGAGTTTGCGAAGAAAGATCGTAATACTATGGTCATCGCTTTAACCGATCATGGAAATAGCGGTATTTCCATTGGTAACAGCAATACCACAAAAGGATATGATACCACGCCAGTATCAGCTTACATTGCCCCACTGAAAAAGGCGAAAATGACAATTGAAGGTGCTACAAATAAACTACAAGATGATTTATCTAATATAAAAGAAGTAGCTGCTCTATACGGTTTAGACAACTTAACTGATGATGAAGGAGAAAAATTAAAAGCTGCACGTAAGAAAGCTGATGTAGGTCCGATCCTTACTACATTATTGTCCAACCGTGCGAACCTCGGTTTTACAACTGGTGGTCATACGGGTGAAGATGTATTCTTATACTCTTACGGTCCTCAAAAGCCATACGGTTTAGTCCAAAATACCGACATTGCGAAGACAATGGCCAAAGCAATGGGCTTTCAATTAGGAGAAATAACTAAGAAATTATTTTTAGATGCTGAAACATCCTTTAAAAAAATTGGTGCAATTGTAACGATTGATAAAAAAGATGCACTAAACCCTGTACTTGTAGCAAAACGCGATAATACGGAGGCAAGATTGTCTGTTAATAAAAACATTATCTGTATCGATGGAAAAGATTATGAATTAGGAAGCATCGTTGTAGAAAGCAATGGGAAATTCTATGTACCTGAGCAAGCAATTCAACTATTTTTAAGACACTCTCACTAAATTAAAAAGTGCCTCCACGTGTCCATCAAACTAAGTTTTGAAAAAAGAAATTGAACTTCCTATGCAAATATACAAACAGACGTCATACAAAAACGCCATCCTTTCCTATGTTTCTACAGAAAGGATGGCGTTTTTTTCGTTATATGGATACAAATTTATCTTATTAAATCCATTCAACAATTGTATCCATAGTTTTTCTTGTTTTATCACGCTTCGGCTCTCCTTTACGGTAACCAAAGGCAACCATAACTGATACTTCAAGATTATCGTCTTTTATAATTCCTTCTTGACGAAGTAAAGAATCTACTTTCGCTTTATCAAATCCTTCTATTGGACAAGAATCAATACCGATTTGAGCTGCACTAGTCATCATATTAGCTAAAGCAATATAAGATTGCTTTGATGACCAATCAAGTACAGCACGTTCGGAGTCTAGCAATTTAAAATCGGATTCTTGGAATTTTTTGAAGATTTCATATCTCATCTGTTGGGCTTCTTCAGGTAATCCAATAATATCTTTCATCATGTGCTGAATATACGCTGCATCATAGTGCATATCTTTAATATTTCTTGAAAGAACAATGACAAAATGACTTGCTGTTGCGAGCTGCCCACCTGCTCCCCATGAATATGGTAATAGTTTTTCTCTTAATTCTTTATTTTGTACCACAATAAATTTCCAAGGCTCATAGCCAAAAGAAGAAGGAGATAATCTGCCTGTTTCTAAAATAAATTTAAAATCATCTTCTGAAATTTTCTTCATAGGATCAAACTCTTTACATGCATGTCTAAAGTTAAAAGCTTCCATAATTTTTTGTTTTGTATTTGTGTTAGTCATAAAAAAAACCTCTTTTCATTATTTTTTTGCTCAACCAAATTATATTTTTTAAGCAACAATGATACAAGTACGCACATTTATGTGGTATAGTATCAAAAAAGATACTATTGTAAAAGGAGAGTCTTTTTTATGGTTAGTTCGAAAGAAGATGATGTGAATTATCCATTTTTAAATACTTATTCATGTCCAGTAGAAGCTATGGTTGAAGTTATTGGTGGAAAATGGAAAGGTGTTATTCTTTATCATTTATTAGATGGTAAAAAGCGATTTAACGAATTAAAAAGATTAAAACCTAATATCACTCAAAGAATGTTAACACTTCAACTTAGAGAACTTGAAGCAGATGGTATCGTACATCGAGAGGTATACCGTGAAGTACCTCCTAAAGTAGAATATTCGTTAACCGAACTTGGCGAGTCACTACGTCCAATGATCCTTTTAATGATGGAATGGGCAACTCATAATATGGAGAAGGTTTTGGAGAGTAGAAATAACACTAAATAATATTTAAAACCTGTAATTAGCCATTACAAACAACTCAAAAAAGATTGCCTCTTAAGATACAGGCAATCTTTTTTCTTTTTTTAAATATGAAATTTATGTTTTTGCAGCCTACATCAAAGAGCTATTTCTATTTTGTCATTTCCCGCTATAAAACATATACAGTTTCATATGGTAACGATCAAAAATAAATTCCATCCTTGTGTAATCTACATCGGGTAATATGATTGTGATGGGTAATACGCCTGTGGTGGATAATAAGACTGTAATGAATAATACGGTTGGGGTGGATAATAACTTTGTTGCATTTGTTGTGCTTGTAATGCTTGTTGCTGTGCTTGTATAGCCTGATGAACGGCTTGAATAGTACTTTGCGCAGGCCCCTGCCCTCCTAAAGGACGCATTTGCGTTTCATTGTAAAAATAATTACAAAGCATTCTTTATTCACCTCACCTCTGTAAATATTTTTGTATTCCATCTTGCATACTATGAATATTGAATGAAAGTGGATTATTCATTAAACTTTTCACCTTGCAATTCCTAAATCTCTTTCTATATCAAATAACGTTTTTGTTCCGTTTTCACTTTCATAATTCGATATGCAATATTTCATATTTCGTTATCGTAATATCACTTTATTACCTGTACTTTGTTGGAAACCTATTGATTTCAAGCGTTATATCAACATTTGTAATTTAATTCCTTATTTTAATCCCCTGTTTTTATCCTTGAACACTATATTCAAATAATTATATTGGAATTTTTTGCTCTACACACATATATAAATTTTGTGTATTATGTAGCAGAAGGGTAATTAAAAGACTTACTCTTTGCTATTGAGGGAAGAGCCTGAGAGCCATATCAGGCTCTTCTTTGCTTATATAACATGTATTATAATACGGATTTTTTAGAACTTCTCTATTACACAATCTTGTACTTCTTCAACGCAAATACTTAATTCCTCACATAATTTATCTTAAGAAATATCTATAGACTTGTACATTCGTTCAAAGTTCCCGTTACTATGCGTATCTACTATCTATGTAGATAACAATTCAATCACTTTCGTCTTATCAATCTTTTTCTCTTCAATCGGCATAACACCATGTACTACACCTGTATACCTGTATCTCTGGTTAACTGTTGCGCCTCGTCACACGCTTTAAATTAGTTATCGTGAGTTGTCATCACTTCCCAAAACAAATATACACTCCATATTTCATGTTCTTCATTCTCCTTTTCTACAAAATAACTATTGTATTAAATTAAAAAATACAATCGCTTGTCCATTTCACTTTGTTCTACTTTTGCATTTACTATTAGTAATACGAACTTTTCTGAGGTGAAATATAATGGACGAGTTTTTCTTTTCTGCTGCGCTAAATCCAGGTTCAATTGGGCCTACCCTTCCACCTGTTCCACCCTTTCAATTCCCTACAGGTCCCACCGGTATTACTGGACCTACCGGGCCCACTGGTAACACCGGGCCTACCGGCAATACTGGACCTACTGGCAACACCGGGCCTACCGGTAATACTGGACCTACCGGCAATACTGGACCTACTGGCGCTACTGGACCTACTGGCAATACTGGACCTACAGGATTTAATCTTCCTGCTGGACCTGCATCTATTACCTTAACTTCTAACGCAACCACAGCATGTGTATCCACCCAAGGAAATAATACTTTATTTTTTTCGGGTCAAGTATTAGTGAACGGTAGTCCTGCTGCAGGGGTAGTAGTCAGCTTTTCATTTAGTAACCCTTCTCTTGCTTTTATGGTTCCTCTTGCTACCATCACCAATGCTTCAGGTAACTTTACCGCTGTATTTCTAGCCGCAAATGGACCTGGAACAGTAATCGTTACTGCTTCACTTCTTGATTCTCCTGGAACAATGGCTAGCGTCACAATTACCATTGTTAATTGTCCGTAATGGTTTTATTTTTATCATTGGGATGTTCCTTTCAAATGAAGTCTTTATTTCTTCACACCCACCGAAAATGAACAGTAACTAAAAAGATTTAGATAGTATAAGGCGAGCCTCAACAAACTAAAAAGGCCTACTCACACGAGTAGGCTTTTGAAACTATGAAAGCTTCGTTAATAATTGATTTAAATCTTTTTTCGTTTTCGTCGTTAATGACTTCATTTTATTAACATCTATCTTTTCTTTTTCAGCTCCTACAATTAACGGATACATACTTTGGCCGATTGTTTTGTACTCAGTCGGATGCGATGCTTCTAATTCTTTTTCAATAACATCCCACTTCTCATTAATTTGTTTTCCAAGTTTATTAACTGTTTCTAATTTAGGATTTGCAGCTAATTGCTTGTCTAAGCTTTCAATTAATGTAACGACTTCTTTTACATTTGTTTTCACAGCTACGCTTTTCTTCGGATCTTTCGTTGTCTTTCCACTTGTCGTTTGGTCTGTCGTTTTTCCGCTAGTTGATTGATCTGTTGCTTTGCCACTAGTAGTTTGATCATTCGTTTTTCCTGTCGTTTCTTTTTCTTTTGTTGTTTTGCCGTTACTTTCTGTTCCTGTTGATTCTTTCGTATTTTTTGCATCCTTATCTGTTTTTTCATTCGAAGAAGTATTTGTGTCTTTTTCAGTATCTTTCGTTGTTTTTGACGCTTCATCTGCACTTGTCGTTTTTGATTGCTCTTCATTTTGTGCAGTTGCCTGATCCTTCTTCGCTGCATCTTTATCTGTGGAGGTACTACAAGCTGCCATTGTAAGCATTGTACCAATTGCTACTGATGCGATAGCGACCTTTTTCATTTTCATATAAATCCCCCTATGTTTATATAATTTATCCTCCTCTTTACGATTCTATTTCCCCTTAAAAAATCCCTTTTCACACGAATCACCATTTTCCCGACAGTAATCTTCATAATAATACGTACAAAAAACGATAAATTAATTTTAATATTCGAGTTTCTTCTACTTCATTTTTCTCCTCTGTAGCAAAAGAAAAAGAGTATGTTGTCACATGAAGATTTTCAATCTACAAATGACAACATACTCTCCTATCAACTTTTTCTCTTTTTTGACATTTTATTTATACAAAAAAAATAAAATTAGCCAACTTTTTTTGTTTCTCAACTTTGTTAACATAATATTTTTATGAATAACCACCATTCGAATGAATCACTTGCCCAGTAATCCACTTCGCCTCTTCACTTACTAAAAAAGCAATTAAACGGGCAACATCCACCGGTTCTCCAACTCTACCTTGCGGGAATTTCCATACTAAATGATGCTGTAATTCTTCTGTAATCCATCCTGTATTGGTTGGCCCTGGATCAACGGCATTAACGGTAATCCCCTTCTCCATCGCAACTGGTGCTACTGATTTTGTAAATGCTTCAATTGCTCCTTTCGTTGCCACATATGCTAGTTCATCTGGCATTGGACCTAATGACTGCCCTGAAGTAAGATTAATAATACTTCCGCTCTGCTTGCATGCATAATGTTTTATAAATAATGAACTTAATAACATAGTTGCCCGAACATTAACTGTATAATGTTTATCTAGTTGTTCTACATCTAATTCCTCAATTTTTGTATGAGTAGAATACGCTGCATTATTAATAAGAATAGATGGATCACCTAACCGTTCTGATACCATATACAATACACGATTAGGCGAATAAGACTGCGATAAGTTGATTTCTGCCATTTCACATCGAACGCCGTAACTTTCAATTTCCTTTTTCAACAAAAAGGGTTCTCGATCATTCATTCCCCACGGCATTCCTTTATCATACCGAGGCCAGTACGTGAAAAAGACGTCTATCCCCTTTTGAGCAAGCACCTTGCATACAGCTGCACCAATTCCATTCAGACGAGTTGCCCCTGTTACAATTGCTATTTTCTTCACCTTTTCTCCCCCATCTATACGTAAATCCCCTGCACGAATACAGAGGATTTACCTTCTTAATTAATATTTGACAATATACGTTCTGCACCTAATTTTAAAATTTTAATAAAGATATAATTTACAATCGTAAACATTGCAAATAAAACGATAAACATAACCCAAAGTCCTACTTGAAGGAAGAAGTATAATACACTTACTCCCGCTACAATAATTAAAGCTATTAAAATATTAGCTAAAAAATTCCACAAAGTTGTATATCGACTTTTAAATAATTTCTGTTCTGTATCCCAATGAATATCTGCAGTTTGTGCGTCCCAGCGTGTTCCGATTAAATTAATTAATAGCAACCCGTTCGCACTTAGTAAAAACCACAGTATCATGAAGACTGGAGAAATCCCAGCTACAACTGCCATCGTAATACCAAATACTGCTAAAATGATCACATTAATTAACCAAGCAGTGATTGCTTTCGCAAAAAAGATATCCGAAGCCTTTACTGGTAAATATCGATTCACAAACCAAGAGCTTCCATCACGTGAAAATGACGTTGTTGCAATGACGTTACTACCCATTAAAAATAACGATGCACAAAGGCCAACACCGATTGCAAATCCAGTTGTCTCTGGATTGTTAATATACTCTGTAATAAACTTTAAATTTCCATCTTGTACAAATAAAATAAAGAACAACATAATCGGCATGACGAAAGTTTGTACGATACAATTTAAGAAAAATTGCGGTGTACGGAATAACGTTTTAAATTCTTTTTTCACATACGCTTTCAAGTGTGAACTTTGTACGGTTGATTTCTGTAAACCCTCTGCTGAGATGACCTCTTTTTTTGCTGTACTCGTTGAAAGTCCAATAACCCCTTTTAAATATGTACGCCCTGCAATGTAATAAAACAGCCCGAAAAATGCGATAGAAATAAGAATGTATATTAGTACGTATAATATTCCCTTCCACGATGCATTTTCTACTAATCCCATCGCTCCAAAATATGTAGTTGGAAAATAATTTGTCATTTGTATGAAAAGTGAGGATTCATTATTTGCAAGATAATTCGCAACCGAATCTCCAGCTCCAGATACTGCACTTTTATTTCTCCATTGCATAAACACATTAATTCCTACAATAAATAGTATGCTTACCATCCCAATGAATATATTCCCTCGATCTTTATTTTTCGCTATATTCGTATACCTCATAATAATTGTCATAATTAACGAAGCTAAAACTAGCGGAATGATCGGGAAGAATAAGTAAATGACAATCATGTAAATGTAATATGTAATGAAAGCACCACTCTTTAAACCATAAGTAATAAAGATAGGCAATAAAATAAATGAGCTCATTACGTATTGTGTAATTAACACTGTAAAGAACTTTGCCGAAATAATTTGCGCTGGTTTTAACGGTAAAGGTAGTAACATTTCAACATCATTACTATAGTAAAACACTGTTAAAATATTCATAATACTCATCAAAAATACCCATATACTAGCAATCGCTAATCCCATCGCAATAACAATTCCTGGATTTTGTCCGAGGTGTATCATTCCTTCATATATTCCATGGGTCATCGAACCGAAGATTAAAAAACCTACAAATAAAATGGCTGCAAATGAAAATAAATATGCCCATCGTTTCTTTTTATCTGCTATGAAATCTGCATAATTTAATTTCAATAATACCTTCGTTAACGTCCAAATTTTACTCATTGCCCGTCATCTCCAAGAACATTTTTTCAAGTGATTCATTGGATTTAAAATGATCTCTCATTTCATTTAAATTCCCTTTAAACTGCAAATTCCCCTTATTAATAATAGCAACGCGGTCACATATTTTTTCCGCTACTTCTAATACGTGTGTAGAGAAAAATACAATCTTTCCTTTATCCGCATGCTCTCTCATCATTTCTTTTAAAATATATGCAGATTTCGGATCAAGCCCTGTTAACGGTTCATCTAAAATCCATACATCTGGCTCATGCACGAGCACACCAATAATAACAATCTTTTGTCTCATACCGTGTGAATAACTTTGAATTTGATCAGATAAAGCATTATAAAGGTCAAATTTCTTCGCTAAAGACTCTATTCGTTCTTGTCGTACTTCTTTTGGCACTTCATACATATCAGCCATAAAGTTTAAATATTCAATTCCTTTTAAACGTAAAAACATATCTGGACTATCCGGCACATAACCAAACGTCTTCTTCGCTTCCATCGGCTCTTCCATAATATTTTTGCCGTTAATCGTAATAGTCCCTTTGTCCACCGCGTGAATACCAGTAATCATCTTAATTGTCGTTGATTTACCCGCACCATTCGGTCCTAAAAACCCAAAGATTTCTCCGCTAGGTACTGATAAACTTAAATCTTTTACTGCATAGTTAGACCCATTATAACTTTTTGACACATTCGTAATTTCAATCATTCCATCCAATCCTTTCCTTAATTACCAAATAACTATATTGATATTATAGCATACTTCTATTTTAAGATTTTTACATTTTTCAGTTTATTTAACCTTTAAAATAAATGTACACTCCTAATCCAACGATTAAAACAACGGCTAATATAATATAAATCATCGTAAGACGTTTAATATTCCCTTTTGTAGCTTTACTATAATTCGCATCACCATTTCTCCCGATTAACACCGTCGCAATTACAGTAATCACTACAAGTAATATAACGATTATTATCCCAGTTAACATTTCTTCCTCCCCCTCCTTACAACCATTTTACGATATTTCCCTTTTTATTTTACAGAATATTTAACCTTTTTTACTATTATTATGAAATAAATCGCAAAACTATTATTACTATGAATTTCCATATGTGATATATTTATAACATAATGTGACTTATTTATAATATTGCAAGGAGTACCTATCATGAAAACAACTTGGATTAAATATTTAGGTTTTCTCGGTTTCTTCGGTTTTCTCGGCTTTTTTTATGAAAAAGGATTATTTACTATGTTCTGTTTCTTCTCCTTTTTCACATCGTATAGAATGGTTCAACACGATGAACTGTTTGAACAAATCGTCAATAAATCGTGCCGCAATGCATTTATCGTTACATTACTAACTACCGCTATCATTATGTTCATTGAAATGCTATTTCCAAATCCAATCTTACAAGAGATTGATATCGCTATTATTTTCAGCACACTCATTCTTACGTTCAGTTTCTCTATGTTCTTTTACGATAAACCTGTTGATGAAATGGAAGATGCGCCATGGCGTTCGTGACGAAAATAAAAGAATACCGCGCCAAATTGAACATGACACAAGAAGATTTAGCGAAACAAGTTGGTGTACGTCGTGAAACGATTAGCCACCTTGAAAAAGGAAAGTATAACCCTTCCTTACAGCTTGCTCACGATATAGCGAAGGTACTACATAGTACGATTGATGAGATTTTTATTTTTGAGGATTGATAAAGGGCATCCAGTCACCAGAAGAGCATAAAAAATACCGGCATTCTTTCCATGAAGAATACCGGTACTTCTCATTTATTCCGCTATTTGTGGGAGTCGGGCTGATAATCAATCAGTGGAGGATGCTCCCATTGATTATAGTTTCACTTTATTACCCATACAAAACCGCATGAAATACGCCTAACAGTAAGTATTGATCCTGCATATAGTCATCATCATATACATTCATCTCGATGTAATACATATCTTCCTCAAGACGAATATTCCAATCTGCAATTACATAGCCCTTTCGTAATAACTTTCCAAGCCCAATTGAAGTTTTGTGAACAACATATTCTTCTCTCTTATATGTAAAGGTAAATAAGAAATTTGCATCCAATAACTTTCCGTCACATACAAGTATTTCATGCTCTACATCATTATTATCTTTGTACGTTACTAAAATCCTTCTTTGGCGCTGCCTACTTACATCCTTTGCAATGACGCGAATAGTGTCCTTACTATCCTTTATTTCATAAATGATATTACTACCAACTTTTGGAATGAAATCTAGTACTTTCATCAACGTATTTTTATAATAGCCTCGTACTACGCCTACTTGTTTGCTTTCATTGTAAACCTCTATCGACGTCGTATCCGCTTTACTATCACACGGTCGTTTGTAAGAAAGCTGCATCATTCGCTCTCCTCTTAAGTACTGATCAAACGTCACAGGATATTCTATCGCGCGCAGTTCCTTGTTTAGCTCATATAAATAGCGTTGAACGCTCCCTACTAATGTTGTAGTAGAGATACGCTCATGAAGTTCAAATTGTTGCCAACTGGAAGAAATTCTCCACTGATCGTCCTCTTCATAAAAGAAGCCAAGAATTATCTCATCACGGTCAATCGTTTCATAATTCATATGTACGTTCTGCCCGTGTTGCACTTGTTCCATCCACTGTCCTAAATAAATGCCGAGCTCTGCGACCTTCATGCATGACTTTTGAAAAAGTACTCTGTCACCCACACAAATCGTTAAATCCCCTTCAATAAAGCCCTTAGTATAAGCAGCATACCGTGGCTCATCCTTCTGTGGAATAGCCTTGTCTAACTCAAATAAAAACGTTAACATCTTTCACTCACCTCTAGTTGTTACACAGCTCATGCCTAACATCGCATCACTCTGAGAAACTATGTATATACATATATTTAATTCATGCATTATAACACGTAAATGACCTTAGTATGGTAGCGCTATTTTTTCTTCGCGAACTCCCTCATAATAGAATAACTATCCTTTTATTATTTTTTCTTGACTTAGAGTTCACTCTAACCATTATAATCAACTCATAGTTCATTCACAATAAAATCAACTGGATAAAATTCAGGAGGGATCGGAAAAACTAAAATCAAAAGCGGCTGACATTAACGCAGACCTGGATGTTGTCATTCGAACCTTCGATTTATCTGTTACTACAATTGTACATTAAGGTACTAGTCAAATAAAAACCAACGATTTCCTATACGTTAAGAAGCCAGTCATTCTTGTAATTTTTTCCTTATTTTACTTTCTCTTAATAGTCGTAAAGCTTCTATAATATATTTAGTGCATATAAAAGAGACGGAACCATAAAATCAGCAAATTAGAAAATAAAACAGGACGGGAGTCAGTTATTATGGAGCAATCAGATAAAGCATTTAGTCAGGCACTAGTAAAATCGTTAAGAGGAGAACGAGGACATCTTCCCATCAAGAATGCTTTGTTGGATATAGACGTGGCGCTTGCGGGAAAACGCAGAGAGGAACTGCCTTATTCTATTTATCAATTAGTAAAACACATGACCTATTGGCAAGATTTTCTCTTATTATCCGCTCAGGGAAAGAAGCCAGCATTGCCTGCCCATGTAAAAGAGAGCTGGCCTGAAGAAGAATGGCCTGGCAATGAAGAAGAGTGGCAACAAATTATTCAGTATTTTCTTCAAGGGATTGAACAGGCATGCACGATTGCCCAAACTGTTCAATTGGATAAAACATTGGAGGAATGGCCTGGTGAAACCCCTGGTGGCGTTCTACGCAATATTGCATCTCATAACTCCTACCATTTAGGAGAAATTGTGCTGATTCGCAGATTATTTAGTGCTTGGCCACCGCCAACAGGCGGATATCCGGTCTAAACAAGGAAAGGGTTCCACCCCATGCCCATTAACTTAAGGTTTTGGATTACCCCCAAAACGAAATTTTTACAACTTTACAGTTATTTATGAGAATTAAGTTCATTTTTTTCAGAACTGGGGAACAAACATTTTTTTAACTTGGTGGAGATAGGGTACAAAAATAAAAAAACGATTGCTCGGATCCTAAGAGACAATCGTTTTTTATTTTTAAGCTGTTTGTAATGACCAATTACAAACAGCTTAAAATATATCAACTATTCGACAACTTTTAACACGATTAAAATGAGGATACCTTTTCTTCCGCGACTTCCACAATTTCTAAAATTTGTAGCAGACTCTCCACTTCATAAGTCGGCTTAACACTCGTCGCATTCTCTTTCAGACTCGGATTATACCAACAAGTATCAATGCGGTAATCTTCTCCGCCCTTCATATCTGAAGTTAGTGAATCTCCAACCATTAGTACACTTGATTTATCAGTAATCCCAAGCTTCTCAAATGCATAATCAAAAATCTCACGTGCCGGTTTTTGATGGCCAACATCTTCAGAAATAATAATATGTTCAAAGAAGTTACTTAAAGGCGAATTCCCAATTCTTGATTGTTGTACTTTTGTATATCCATTCGTAATGATACCTAACTTGCAATCTTGAAGATTCTCACATAATTGCACTGCACCTTCTATAAGATGTACTTCTTTCCCTAATTTTTCAAGGTATACATCACTAAATTGCTGCGCATCTACTTCTATACTATGAAGTTCAAATAATTGTCTAAATCGATCTACCGCTAATTCACCTAGCGTAATCATTTTATTTTCTAGATCGCTCCATAATCCATTACTAATCTCTTTATAACTTGCAAGGTAATCATCATACCCTGTAGGCATGCCGAACTGTACAAACGCGTTATGTAATGCGTTTCTTTCCGTTTCAGGGAAATCTAATAATGTGTCATCTACATCGAATAGTATTACTTTGTATTTCATGATGTTCGCCTCAATTCCTATTTTCAAAACTTCATTTTCATAGCTTAATTATAAGCTTTTATATATTTCATTATAAAGTGCTTTGACTCGCTCTTTATAGAATACACCTTTATCCTTTATTTTCAAATGTGCTATAAATAAGTTTGCTAGCATGACCGCTGTATCTAGTCTATAAAATAAATTAACAATATGAGGGGTAGCATTAAAGATACTATCATTCTTATATCCATCTTTAAATTCATCCCAACTAACCTCATTTGTTTCAGCTATTCTCATAAGCTCCAATAATGGATGACCAATTAAAGCGTTATCCCAATCAACCATTGCTTTAACTTCTCCATTATACCCAATTAAATTGGCTGGTCGAATGTCCATATGTAATAAACACTTTACATGATTAGCTGTACTAAGAATATGTTCAATTGTTTGTGCATCTGGAAGTTTAATACCACAATTCGTAATTGTATTAAAACCTTCTACTCGTTTCACAATGCGTTCCGCTATATACTTACTAATTGGCTCTTTAATATTCTGCTCGTAATGTAAACCTTTAATTGGCATACTATGAAGTTTATTAACTAGTTCTCCTATTTTATAAGCAGAAATAGGCATATGATCTGTAGCCACATAATCTGAAATCAAAAAATCAAGGTCGGTAGAAAGATGCAATCCGTGTATCCTTGGTACTGGAATGCCTTTTGAATTGCAAAACTTAGAAAGCTCTGCTTCCTTTTGCAACGAAATCCGACTATTAAATACATCTTCATTTATATTTTCTACTTCTCTTTCCCACGGCACTCGAAATGCTAATGGCCCTTTTTCTGAATCTCCGCGAAATACGATATTTTGCACTCCCGTTCCAATCACCTTTAAATCCTGCACAGCTAATTCCTTATATTCTTGACTTAATATTGTTGTTAAATTTCCCCTTAACTCCTCTGCTTTTAAACGTGTATGGATCATTTTATCCCCCGATTCGTAAGTTCTTTTCATCCATTTTCTCCTCGGTGCACAACATCCTCATAAACAAAATTATAGCAACAATAAAAAAAGGAGGCTAATCCAAATCAGCCTCCCTCCTTGTTATTTATCTTCTAGCAATAACACTTTCATTTCCTCTAACGACTCTTTCGTAAAGCCAAGAGCTTTTTCAGCATATGCTTCAACTGATCCGTATTGCTTTTGGATTTCATCAATCGCAGCTTGTAAATACTCAGCGCGCGCTTCAAACATTGCACCTAATATTGCTCTACTTTCATCGTTTTGTAATTTCGCACCTAAAAAGGCCATCATTTTTTCGTTTAACTTTTCACGAAAACCGTTACTTAGTAAGTAGTCTTCCATTACTGTTTTTTCTGGTACACCTAGTAAAAGTAGTAATAATGCTGAGCCAAATCCAGTACGGTCTTTTCCAGCTGTACAGTGGTTTACTAACGGTAAGTTTTCCGGGTTTTGTGCGAGTTGTAAAAAGCTTATGAAAGCCTCGTTGCCATCGACGAAATCTTGATTCATTTTCACAAGGTATTCGCCTGGTTTCCCTAACATAGATAGGTCACCAACTTGGAAAAACTCATTTATATTTAAATCTTTCGCTAAGTCTTGCATAACTGGTAAGCATACTTGGCGAGCACCTGTAATGCCTGGATTCGGCTTATGCTTTACTTCAAAGTCTGTACGGTAATCACAAATTAATTTTAAGCCCGACTTCTGTAAATACTCGATATCCCATTCTGTTAATCCTGCTAATTCTTCAGAACGGTACAATTTGCCCCATTTTACTTTACGGCCTTCAGTCGTTTCATATCCTCCCATATCACGGAAGTTAAACGCTCCTTGTAGTGGCAATCTACGCTCAGCTACTGTAACTGCTTGTCCATTATTTCCTACTAACCTAAAATAGGGACGCTCATTCTCACTCGGGTTTTCAATTATACATGATGATTCTCCATTTACCGTTACAAGTAATTCACCATTTTCTTCAATATGATCTGGTGAATTACTCCAATAAATTTTCACTTCTTCTATATTATTTTCCCACTTTATTTGTAACGTAGTAGCTTCATTTCTTTCTACAGTTGCTTGTAACCAATTTCTTTGCTGCCCCATTCTTTCACCAACGCTTTCTCTTATAATCGAATCTTACTCTATTGTATTATAGGAATATCTACTTTGTCGTTCTCATTTTTCTTTTTATCTTACAAACAGGCATAAAGTTCTTTCACTTGTTCAAAATTTGTACACGGATTCTCACTAGATGAGTTCCAGATTATATCTTAAAACTTCCTCACATATCGCTCGGTAGCACTTAACAGCTGACATCCATTCTTTTCAAAAACATCCTTCATCCACTCGTTTTGTACATTTGTCTCCCCAATATAATAAGATGCTCCTATTTCTTTTAAAACAAACATTGCCCCTGTAAAGAATGCTGTTTCATACCCTTTATTTCGCATATTTGGAGCGACTGCGAAATACATTAGTTTTCCTTCTTCTAACGTACCTCTCTCAATATGCGGGATTACAATTCCTATTGGCTCTTCACCTACAACTGCTGTTAAACAATGCTCTTTCCATTGCCCACCAATTTCTTGTTCCATCATATGTACAAATTGATTATAATCGACTTGTTCTCCTGTCACTTCATTCCACAGTGAATAAAAAACGTCTTCTCCTACTTCTTCAATTAATTTAAAATCAATATCACTTTCTATATCTTCTACTTCGTATATATCTTTAAATACAATCATGTTTTCAGTAACATATTCAAATGAATACGTTTCGAAGCATTTCTTATACACATTATAATTTGGGCTTTTTGAAGAAACCTCAAAATGTAGTTTTTCTAATCCTTCATTTTCTGCCTCAGCGACGCAATATTGCATCATCTCTTCTAATTGCTCTTCTGTAAAAATCTCTGCGTTATTTTCTTTTATTGTTATAGAAGAAGCACTTCTTCTTATTTTAAAATGTTTTTCTAACTGTTCTATTGTCGTCATATTCTTCCCTCATCTATGTCATACTCGAATTTCTAATAGTTCTCCTTGCATGAGCAGGATTGTCCTTGAATATATAGAATACTAGAAAACATCGCATCTTTAAAGTACGGAGGAGGTTCTCCATTGGATATTACAGCATTGCAACAACAGTTAGAGCTTATACAACAAAATGACTATTCGCAGCTGCATCATATAAATGTAAATGAGTTAACTTTGAACATGCTTCAGTACATCGGAACGACTGATAGTTACGTTCGTTACCAACTTATATATAAATGTTTTGCGCATTTCATTCATCATGAATTCCTTATGGACGATCAGCTGAAATTACTGTTGCAAACTTGTTTAAGTGATGAGTATTTATATTGTGACATTTACTCCCCACATACAGATGGGGTTTTCACACGTTCTTACACTGTTTCTTTAATTGCGTTAATACTCCAATTCGCTAACTCTCACTACTTTTTTACAGAAGAGGATATCGAGGAGATAAAAAATAAACTCATTACATATACAAACTTAGAAATGGACTTTCGAGGATATATCGAAAATAAAGGATGGGCTCATTGTATCGCCCACGTATCTGATGCTTTGACTGAAATTGTTCATAATTCACATACGACTTTTGAATGGTATGAAGAGCTCATTCATTGTTTATTAAATAAAATCTTCATTCCATCTGATATTTTTCATAATAACGAAGATGAGCGTATTGTTACGCCATTAATATCCATGCTGTATCATGACTTCCCGCAAGATGAGTTAATTTCAATTATTTATAAAAAAATAAAAAGGCTTCCTCAAATTAGAAAACGCCTTTCGCTTAATGAGTATTGTATTTTATGTGCCAACATTAAAACCTTTTTACGTACATTATTCTTTAGAACAAAAGATGATCATAACTTAGCCTATACAGCACGTAAAACAGAAAAAATGTTAAAAGAACTTCCAAACTATTATTAAATACAAGGAGAAAAATTATGGGTTATATTGAAGACGTAAGAAATCTAGTAGGAAATCATCCACTTATATTAATAGGCTCACACGCCATTATATTAAATGAGAAAAATGAAGTGTTACTGCAGCTCCGAACAGACTTTAACCGCTGGGGTATTATTGGTGGCGCCTTAGAATATAACGAGACGTTAGAAGATGCTTTAAAGCGAGAAGTATTTGAAGAAACTGGGCTTATCATTAAAGATCCAGAACTGTTCCGTACATACTCAGGACCAGATTTTTTTCAAATCTATCCAAACGGCGATCAAGTACACGGTGTACTCGTTGTTTATATTTGCCGAGAATTCCACGGCGAACTTATATGTGATCAAGCTGAGTCAAAAGAATTACGCTTCTTTCCGCTTGATAGGTTGCCTATTACTCTTCATCCAGTCATTGAGCGGATTATTAGGGAGTTTCAGCACTCCAATTAAAAAACATTACATATTGTATATAGAAATAAAACACCCTCATTTCCCGTCATTATAACGTGAAATGAGGGTGTTTTATTTCACCGGAAATCCGAATTGTTCCTTAGTATTTAGATTGTTATCTCAATCTGATTTCCTTCAGGATCACTTACTACACTTTCATAATAACCATCCCCTGTAGTGCGTGGACCGTTTAACACAGGGTATCCTACTTCTCTTAACATTTCAGTTAATTGATTGACTTTTTCTTTGCTACCTACAGAAAAAGCAATATGCGCATATCCTATTGTTTGTGTTTGTATTTCATCACCTATCCCTACTTGCCTCATAAGTTCTAGACGTGCGCCACTTTCAAAAGTTATAAAATACGATTCAAACTGTTTTTTCGGATTGTGATATAATGCGTTCGCTTCACCATTGAAGTATTGTTTATAGAAATCACGCATTCCTACTAAATCATTCACCCAAATTGCTACATGTTCAATTTTCATAATCGACACCTTTTCTTTTATGTTATACAACCAACAATTTGATGTTTAATTGCAAGTACACTTAATTTTCTTTGTTTGTTCTAGTAATCATGAGATCAAGTCCAAGGCTTTTTAATCCATATAAATAATCTTCTTTCCAATCGCTCACTGTTATTTTTGGAATATGTTCCGCTGGAATGTACTTCGGACAACTTTTTATAATTTGATCTATTACAAATTGATTCACTTCATCGTTACAGAAAATAAACGCATGAGGATTAATAATAGCTATAAATGCAGAGATTAAACGGGTAATAGCATCTATATTATATTTCTCTGGATTATTAGACTCTCTCACTTCATCTCCACTTCTCAAAGCTTGTAAGAAATTTTTATTATCATACTGCGGAACGAAAGATATCTCTCCTGAGAAAAATGTACTTCCTCGTACCACATCTCCATTTATCATAATACCTGCACCTGGACCATTTTGACCTGAATACAAATATACAAGAGATGAATTATCATTATTTCCAGTGTTTTTATGATAGCCAAGGACTGCGGCATTCATATCGTTTTCTATTACTACAGGTATAGAGAATAGGTCCTCCAAGTGACTTTTCAAATTAAAATTCTGAAACTTTTCATAACCAGGTATATAAAAAATACGACCATTATCAACCGAACCGGGCACACCAATTGATATAGAGCTTATTTTCGGAAATGTAGCTATAAGACTTTCTATATGTTTAGATAATAGGTTTACGCCAGTATCAATTAATACACTTGAAGTACTTCCTTGTTCTTTTACTTCCCCTAAACAGTTAAAAATTGTATAGTTTGTCTCATTTTTTTCTAAAAATATCGCTAAACCTAACATATATTCCGGATTATATGCATATCGTTTCGCTCTTCTTCCACCACTTGAATCATCTAGTCCGACTAAAGTGATTTCACCATCTTGTTTCATTTTTTCTATAAATTTACTTATCGTTGGAAAACTGATTTCTAATATATTACTAAGTTCAACTTTCGTTGCACTACCTTGCTCTAGAAGAGCTGTACGAATGCCGCGAAGGATCGTCTCTTTAATCGATTTTTGAGTAACAAATTGTTCACTCAAATCGCTCACCACCTTAATCAACATACTTATTAAACATTTTTAATAAGTTGCGTTGACAATATATCATACATCATTTTCTAAAGCAATAAAGATGATATATTTCCGCTGCATGCACTCCTTGTTTAGCTCGATTTATTTTCTCTCGTAACAGACGATACAATTCCAGATAAGAGAACAAATAATAAAACAGCTAGCAAGGCATTGCGTATTCCGAATGATTCCCCTAGTATACCTAAAAATGGTGGTCCGACTAAAAACGCTGTATAACCGATGATAGAAACCGTAGCAACATTAGAAGTCGCATTTTCACGGTCATCTCCAGCGGCAGAAAGACCAATTGGGAAACCTAGCGCGGCACCAATCCCCCACAGTACTACACCAAATGCTAGAAAATACGAGTTACTCCCAAATATTATGATTGAAATTCCTATAATCGCCATCATAATAGTAGCACGTATGACAGCGACACGACCGAATCAATCAAGGAAATAACTACTACACATACGAGCTAATGTCATTGCCAATACAAAAACGGTGTACATAATAGAGCCTGTCACTACACTTTGCTGATGTCCGTCTACCATTACGATAGGTAGCCAATTATTTGCACTTCCTTCTGTAAATGCCATTCCAAGTACAAAAATACCAATTAAAAGAATCCTTTTTTTCATACGTAAGGAAGTATGCTTCGCTCGCTTTTTGTTCCGCCCTTTCTCCTTCTTTCCTGTTACATGCGGAAGAAAACGATACAACATACATACAAGTAATACAAACACGACCGAAATCGCAAGAAACTGATACAGAATCGGGATGTGAAGCGAGATGGCGGCAGAACCACTGAGCGCGCCTATTAAAGTTCCTATACTAAAAAGGCCATGAAATTTCGGAAGAAGAGTTGCTCCTAATTTCTGCTCAATAGAAGAACCTTCTACATTCAATGCGACTTCTGCTAATCCATATCCTACTCCAAATACTAGTAAGCTACTAAAAGCCCCCATACTAGAAACAAAATAAATAGTAATACCTAAACAAAGTAATCCAACAATCATAAAAAACATACTGCCTATAATAACGTCTCTAGCTCCCTTACAGTCAATAAAGCGACTTGCACTCAGCAAACCGATTATTGAACCGACAGATAGTCCGAACAAAATCCAGCCCATTTCTGCATTTGACACTGCTAAAATATCTCGAGTAGCTGCTGTTCTTGAAATCCATGTAGCAAATGCGACGCCTGGCAAAGCAAATAAAAGAAAAAGAGCATTTCGAGAGGCAAGTAATGTCTTTGTATGATTGTCCACACTATTTTTCTTCATATGAAACACCTTTCACATTGTCTATACGATACGACACCAGTTTATTCATGCACCCGTGAAAAATGATTTCTATTCGTCTATCGTTTTAATAACTTTGGCTGGGTTACCACCAACTACTACATTATTAGGCACATCTTTTGTCACAACTGCCCCAGAGGCTATTACAACATTATCTCCAATTGAAATACCAGGGTTAATAATAGCTCCTCCGCCAACCCAAACATTGTTGCCTATCTTTACGGACTTCCCATATTCTTTGCCAGAGTTCCGTTCCACCGGATGTAACGGATGAGTAGCAGTATAAATGTGGACACCAGGTGCAAACATACAATTATCACCGATTCGAACTTCGCAAACGTCCAAGATAACACAATTAAAATTTGCGAAAAAGCTCTTTCCAACATGGATATTGTAGCCGTAATCACAACGAAACTCAGGATTAATGTGTGTTTTCCCGTCAGCTGAAGAACCTAAAAGCTGATTTAATAACGTAAAACGTTGTTCATCTCCTGTCTCCATTGCCTCGTTATAAAGGCGTGTTAAACGTTTTGCCTCCACCCTATCAGCCACTAATTCTTCGTCATCCGCAATATACATTTCTCCCGCCAACATCTTTTCTTTCTCAGTTTTCATACAATCCTCTCCTTTGTTATCGAATGAATTACACTTATTAAACATGTTTAATAAGTGACTTTAATGATACTTATTAAAGCGGTTTAATAAGTATCCCTATATTAGCATATTTTTTCATATATGCAACTAATAAGTTTAGAAAGAAAATGTGCCTCCTCACTTCACATACAGATATAACGAATAAATATTTAAGGTTCATACAGAAAAAAACAAGGGAACGCTTAACGTTCCCTCTCAAATCCAATCCGTTTTTTAATTTCCACCAAATTCACCTTCGCAATAGTCCGCGCGCTCTCAGCGCCTTTTTCTAATGCTTCATATAGTAAATCGGGCTCATTCATATACGTTGCGTATTTTTCCTGAGGTCCAGCTAACTCACGATTTACAACGCGAAATAACTCTTTTTTCACATCGCCCCATCCGATTCCAGTTTCATATTTTTCACGCATTGACTGAATTTCATCTTCTGTCGCAAATTCTTTATAGATTGTAAATAACGTTTCTAGTTCTTTCGGTTCATTTGGAAGTGAAGAATCTGTTTTTATTTTAAAAATAAGCTTTCGTAGTTTTTCTTGCTCTGCAAATAACGGGATGACATTTCCGTAACTTTTACTCATTTTTCTTCCATCAAGACCAGGTAATATTGCACCTTCTTCTTGCACTACATACTCCGGAAGTGTAAATATCGTGCCGAATGTATGATTAAAATACGTCGCAATATCACGCGCAATTTCAATATGCTGAATTTGGTCTTTTCCAACTGGTACATGAGTAGCTTGAAATAGTAATATGTCAGCTGCCATTAAAATCGGGTACGTATATAATCCCATATTCACACCTGCATCACTTTCTAATCCCGCTTCTTTATTTTGCTCCACCTTCGCTTTATACGCATGAGCACGGTTCATAAGCCCTTTCGGAGTTAGGCAAGCTAATATCCAAGCTAATTCCAAAATCTCTGGCACTTCTGTTTGTCGATAGAAAATAACATCTTCTCCAAGTCCGAGTGATAACCATGTAGCTGCTACCTCTTTCGTATAACTACTGAACTTCTTTGGATCATGCACAGCATTTAACGCATGATAATCAGCTATAAAATACAATGCTTTTCCTTCATTATTTTTTGACATTTGCAATGCAGGTTTAATTGCACCAATATAATTTCCTAAATGTGGATAACCTGTCGGCTTAATTCCTGTTAACATTATTTTTTCACTCATACTAACTCCTCCTTTCTCAAAATAAAAAAACAAAAAGAGCCCCTCATCCTTAAAAAAAGGACGAGAGACTCCCGCGGTACCACCTTTATTAGCTATCATTATAGCTCACTTCAACTTCTTAACGTGAAGTAACCGTCTTTACCTACTCATTTCAGTAAGAAGCTCCAGAGTCCATTCCATATTCATCTCTTACTGATTCCCACCACATATCAGCTCTCTGAAAAGTTTTGAATATGTACTCTTCTCTTTCATTGCTTTTGGTTATTTTTTACAGTTTATCACATTCCCTTTCCAATTAAACCCTAATTTTCTGTTTTATATAGCAGGAATTCCCACCTTAATTGTCTAATAATATATAGGTTTGCAGAAATAATCGTAACAACTTTGGAGGTTTTTTCATGGTAAAATATATATCCATTTTAGGTTCAACAGGATCCATTGGTACATCTGCATTAAATGTCGTTTCAGCTCATCCTGAACATTTTAAAATCGTCGGTTTAACCGCAAATTATAATATCGATCTTCTCGAAAAACAAATCGAGTCGTTTCAGCCTCGTATTGTAAGCGTAGCGACAAAAGAATTAGCGGACACATTACGTTCTCGTATTTCAACAAATACAAAAATTACATATGGAACTGATGGTTTAATTGAAGTATCTACCCATCCTGATACAAATCTTGTATTAAGTTCAGTTGTCGGTGTTTCAGGTTTACTCCCAACAATTGAAGCATTAAAGGCGAAGAAAGATATCGCCATCGCTAACAAAGAAACTTTAGTTTCAGCTGGACATATCGTAACCGAACTAGCGAAACAAAACGGATGCCGCCTAATTCCAGTCGATAGTGAACATTCAGCTATTTTCCAATGTTTAAATGGGGAAAATAATAAGGAAATCGAAAAATTAATTGTTACAGCTTCTGGCGGCGCTTTTCGTGATAAAACACGTGAAGAAATGAGAACATTACAAGCGAAGGATGCATTAAAACACCCAAACTGGTTAATGGGCGCAAAACTAACGATAGATTCTGCCACGTTAATGAATAAAGGGTTTGAAGTGATGGAAGCTAAGTGGCTATTCGATATTCCTTATGAAAAAATTGATGTTATGATTCATAAAGAAAGTATCATTCACTCTTTAGTAGAGTTTATTGATGGATCAGTCATGGCACAGCTCGGTGCCCCTGATATGAGAATGCCGATTCAATATGCGTTTCACTACCCTACTCGACTACCTTCATCCTATGAAAAATTAAATTTATTAGAAATTGGTAGTTTGCATTTTGAAAAACCAAATTTAGAGAAGTTCCCCTGTCTACAATATGCATTTGAATGTGGAAAAATTGGCGGTACAACTCCAGCTGTATTAAATGCAGCGAACGAAATTGCAAATGCACTATTTCTTAAAAATGAAATTACATTTTTCGATATCGAAAAAACAATTTACAATACAGTTGAAGCTCATCATAACGTAAACGACCCTTCACTCGATGCTATATTAGAAGCTGATCAATGGGCACGCCAATACGCAAATCAATTATTAATAAAAAAGAGCTAAAACAGGTTTCTCTGTTTTAGCTCTTTTTTACGTATTCAATTTTACAAATCTATAACTATGTGTAACTAACACTTTTAATATCGCATACCCTGGAATTGCTAAAACTATCCCCATAATACCGAATAAGTTTCCAGCAGTTAAAATGATAAATATAATTGTAATCGGATGGATATCTAGCTTTTTCCCCATTACTTGCGGGGAGATAAACTTACCTTCTGCTAATTGCACAACCATCATAACGATAATTACCTTTAAAACCATTCCTGGCGAGTCAATAAATGCGATAATTAACGCTGGAGTTATTGCGATAACTGGACCTACGTACGGAACGATATTTACAATCATCGCTAAAATAGCAAGTAATACCGCATATTTAATACCAATAATAAGGTAACCAATTAATAGCATGATACCGATAAACAAGCTAACGATAATTTGCCCTCTTATATACGAACTAATCGCATAATGCATATCATCTAGTATTCTCATTGCTGCCGGTTGTCTTTGCTCTGAAATAAACTTCAAAAAGTGATTCGGTAATTGTTCACCATCTTTTAATAGATAGAACAATATAAACGGAACCATGACAAATGTTAAAACAACTTCTGTAAGTGTACTTAAAAATCCAGTTACATTTCCAGTTACTGATGATAATGACTTTGTAAAATCGACTGTGTAGTCTTTTACTATATTCGCTACATCAATATTTAAATTCTCCTGAATTTTACCGAGTAAATTACTTTCCCCAAATCTACGTGCTGCTCGTTCGATTTCATGACCGAAATACGGTAAGTTATCTATTAATGCATCAATTTGATCTTTAATAATAGGGATAACCGTTACAACTAAAAACACAAATAATCCTAGTACTATTAAATATATCGAGGCTATCGATACGATTCTTGAAACACCTTTCTTTTCTAAAAGTGAAACGAATGGGTGCAAGATATAAAATAGCACTCCGGCTAATAATACCGGGAAGAAGATTGTTTTTAAAAAGACGATAAACGGGGTAAAAACGAAAGAAATTTTTGTTAGCAATAATATGTTAATGAACAATAATGCAAATCCAAGTAACACTGCTAAATAATTTTGTTCTCTAAAAAACTTTTTTAACTTGTCTCTTTTTCTTATATTTACTTTCTCCAATGAAACCACCTCTTTGAATGATGAAAAGCCCTTCCTCAGGGCTTTTCATCATTATCTATATCTTTATTTCCTTGCAGCTTTCACTACAAATGATACAATAAGAATTAATACGATTGCTCCTAATAATGCTGGCACGACATGAATTCCACCAAATGATGGCCCAAAAGATCCAAATAATCTACTGCCTAACGAAGCACCTAATAAACCTGCGATAATATTTCCGAACATACCACCTGGGAAATTTTTACCCGTTATAGAACTAGCAATTGCACCTATAATAGCACCAACTATTAATGTGATAATCCATCCCATTTTTAGTCCTCCATTTCTATTATAGTTTTGTATGATCAAATACAAGAGTAACAAAACTCCCATATAAGATTACTAATTCATTTACACTAACCATATTCTGCTATAAAAATAAACGCAAGGACATTTTATGTATGGATATACATATATTATATGCAAAAAAGAAAAATATTGTCAAACTTACCCATCAATCAATTATATTAATATATCATATTCAAAGGGGGCTTCATTATCTATGATTCATAAGTTACATTCCAGTTCTTTTGAGGTAGCAGCATCCATTTTACAGATTCAAATTCCAGCTTATAAAGTTGAAGCAGATTATTTAAACAGTACTGCAATACCCCGTTTATATGATACTGTAAACGATATTCAAAGTTGCGTTGAAACATTCTATGGATATTTTTCTGAAGATAAACTTGTCGGCTTTATTTCTTTTATACAAGAAGCAAAGCTAATTGATATTCACCGACTAGTTGTATCGCCTGATTTTTTTAAAAAAGGAATCGCAACGAAACTCCTACTTTATATATTTAACATGTTCCCTTCTTCAATGGCATACATTGTACAAACAGGTAAAGCAAATACCCCCGCTATTGCATTGTATAAAAAACACGGATTCATTGAAGTAGCGGATACAACATTTCCTGATGATTTGATTCTTACGCAATTAAAAAATCAGAAAACATAAAATAGTTTGACTTAGTTATCTCTTTATGTTATTTTTTACTTTATAAAACCTTTTGCTGAGTCCGAATTTTTGGAGCGGGGGAACCATTTTTGTAGCAATGCTACTTGGGGCGAATCTTTTTTAAGTAGGGAAACTCTCACTTCCCGAGTCCGACAGCTAACCTCGTAAGCGTAATGGGAGAGGAAGGTGCTTTTTGCCTATGTTACACAGTATACCTCCTTAGTTATAATTATGGGAACGATATCAATTAAAAACCTATATTTATAGAAAAGGAGAGATGTATTATGTTACGTTTATCTGATCACGCAATAAAAATGATGGAGCAAAGACTTCGACTCGAACAACATCGCACATATCAAGCAAATAAAGTTGTAGATAACTTACATCACAAATACTTTTTTCAGCATATTTTTCAACCGAAGAGATAAATAAACCATGCATACAATATTTAACACAAAAAGATTTGCAATTATGAACTGCAAATCTTTTTGTATTAGCATTAAAAATAATCTTGCATCAATTTATTCATCCAATCTGGAACACTAACATTTTCCCTTGCATCAAAAGCAGCAATATATGGTTTTATATCTAAAATAGCCGTTTGATCATTAGCATCTAATCCTTGCACAGTCATAACATTATTTTCAATGGACAATATTTCAACAGTAGTAATTCCAATAGGGTTTGGACGATACTTTGTCCGTTGCGCAAAACATCCTTTTTCATCTAAATCACTTAGTCCCCTTGGCTTTCTAGCCCACGACTCGTTATTTTCTTCCTGGAAATCATTCATATAAAAAATAACAATTGCATGATAGTAATCCTCAAGGCCAGCTAATCCTCCAATATACTCTGGATATATATTAATGTTAGAAATAATACTTCACCAATTTTCACCATATTAATATGACTCATTTTTCCCCCTTCTTTATGCAGCATTATTTACTTCCTTACCTTAATAATGAACGTCGTCGGCACCATCCTAGCTTTATATAAAGAATAATACTTCGTAGAAGGCTCTGCTATTTCTCCATCAAATACGCTAGATGGTTCAGGTTCTTCTATTCTCTCAATTGTAAATCCGGCTCTATTTAACTCATTTATGTATGTACTCATTTTTCTCTTATATAATGTCGCTTGTACTTCTTCCCCTTTAAATGTTTCAAACATAATAGGAGTTTCTTCATGATACGAAGACTTTAAAACAATTTCTTCTGTACCATACTGTAAGTTTGAATATACCGGATGCTCCCAGCTAAAAATAAAACTTCCACCTGGCTTTAAATACGAATAAATCAGTTCCAATGTTTTTCTTAAATTAGACGTCCATCCTAATGCATAGATGGAATACACTATATCAAAATGCTCTGTCAGTATATTTACTTCTTCTTCCATTGCCCCGCGTATTAACTTTGGATTCCAATACTTTAACGTTTCATTTGCTGTTTCAATTTGCGTCTCTGAAAGATCGAGTCCCCATAACTCTTTCGCACCGCACTCCGCCATATATCGCAAAGAATGTCCACTACCACATCCGATATCAAGAATACTTTTATTCTCAATGGAGTCGAATAAATGAATTTCCTCTTCTGATGCTGTATACGGTCCGTATTTAGGCAAACAATCTACTTGAAAAAAATGAGGTGCTACTACGTCCCAGCACTTTTTATTCACTTGTAACATTTTTGTTTGTTCCATGCTTTGCATCCCCCTCTATTCTATTTTCCACTCCCAATAATAATTACACATTATAACCCGATCTTCCTTTTCTCTTCGCTCGGTAATTTTTCACTTTTGCAATTGTACCGCACGCTCTTCCGCCTTCTTCCCCAGCATACATACCGCACCATCTTTTACTTCCATTACGCGAATGATCATAAAATACCCAGCGGCAATCTGGACAGGCTTTTAACCTTCCCCACGACTTTTCTTGAATCGCCATTAAAACAATACTCAATGCTTTTGTATACACATTCTCTTCTTGCACCGGTTCATATGTAACACTTTTCATATCTCCCTTTATATGTACATGAAATGGGTACTTTTCTAACCATTTTTGCAACGATCCTTCGCCTTCAATTGTTAACCGAATGTCTTCTCGAAAATTTTTCAATTCATCTATTGTATGAAATGAAAGCTCTTCATGAAAATATTTTTTCATAAATTGCTTTATATCACCTTCTGTTTGTAGCAAATCAATTGGCTCTCTCGTATCGTTTGGTATTTTCCATGTATTTAAAAATTCCCGAATATATTCTAATTCATGTGGTGCATTCTGATTCAATTCCATTCACCTTCTTCTTAAAATTTACTTTTTTCTGACTTTATGTATAATTATAATATAAAATAGTTAACCATCAATTGATTTTACTGGTTACAAAATTAGGAGGAGTTCTATGAAAAATTTCTCAATACCGATACGTTTCATGCTTATTTCTTCATTTTTTATGTCTTTTGGTTATTTTGCGGTATTTGCATTTTTAGCTATTTATCTATTAAATTTTCTCCACTTTTCAGCCATGCAAGTCGGAACAGTTTTGACGGTTATGACAATCACATCAAGAGTTATCCCTTTATTCTCAGGATTAATCGCGGACAAAATAGGCTATATCATTATGATGATAGCTGGATTATTTTTAAGAGGAATTGGGTTTATTGCTTTAGGAATATCCTCTGATTTCTATACAATTTCTATTTCTTCCGCACTTATTGGCTTTGGAACTGCATTTTACGAACCTGCTGCTCGCGCTATATTTGGCTCACAACCAGCTCATATGAGAAAAAATTTATTTATATATTTAAACCTTAGCTTTAATTGCGGTGCAATAATCGGACCAATCGCAGGAGGTTTTTTACTCTTACTCGATCCGATTTATGCTTTCTCTCTAACAGGATTTCTTATGCTGATATTCGCTTTAATCTTTTACTTACTTAAAAACCACTTCCAAGTTTCTACTGAAAACACGTCTATTACATTAGGAATACAGGCAATTTTACAAAACAAATCTTTCCTTCTGTTTTCATTTATCATGATTTTCTTCTATATTATGTTTACTCAGCTTACTGTCGCACTTCCACTTCATATGAAAAACATTAGTAATAGCAATCAACTTGCTACACTAGTTATTACGATAAATGCAATAACAGGCGTCATATTTATGGTATTATTCCGAAAACTATTTCACAAATACAACACCCTTTCGATTATTAAATACGGTGTTTTATTAATGAGTATTTCCTTTTTACTCATTCCTTTATTTCAAGACCCATATTGGCTATTTATTTGTGTAATTTTATTTACAATCGGTGAAACACTCGTATTACCTAACGCTGATATCGCTATTGCAAATTACAGTAACGAATCGTATACAGCTACTTACTTCGGATTTTATCAACTATCACTCGCATTTGGTTTTATCATCGGTAATTATGCCGGTACATCTTTTACATCCAACTTAAACGGAATGTATACACCATGGCTTATTTTCGGCGGAATAGGACTTATTGGCTTTATTTCACTACATATTTTAAATATAAAAAAAGGGGTCTCTAAAGGGGATATATTCCTATCTAATGATACAAAACATCTTTAACATATTACAATTGAGATGGTACCTTTAGACAAGCGACCTATAATAAAAAAATTCGACCATCATGTTTGACAGTCGAATCTTTTTATTTTTCATATTCAAGGTGATTATGTCTTTTACAACCAAATAAATAACAAGCCCCTATATGATCAATTTCAAAGTATAACCCTGGAACATATCCAGATTCGATACGTTCTATCATTTTTTTATAATAATTGTTCTCTTCTATATATTCTTCAATTAACTCTTTCTTATCATTTTCTGTCCAGTTTTCTTCTACTTCTTCATTCTGAACATCTTTTATTTCTGCTGTCTTCTGCTCAATAGATTCCCATATAACTTCATTTATACGGGAGAAATTATTAGCTTTATATAGAGCATAAACAAATCTACCAATCCAATTGGGACTTTTCCGGTATTCTTTGAATCCCTTTTCGAACCATTGAATTGCTTCTTTATAGCAATTCAACTCAACATATAAATCTGATAATTTCCCCTACAAAATTATCAGATTTCCTGTTAAAAGCATCTAACTTCTCTTTCGCTTCTTTCGTTCGCCCTAAATCAATTAAACATTTTACATAGTTATACATTATAATGTCCGAATCCCCTGCAACTCGCAAGAAAAATTCCGAAGCTTTTTCCAGCCCTCCAAGATTATAATGAGCTACAGCTACATTGTGATATGCTTCATTGGAGGGTTGAATCGAACTAGACTTTTGTAATACTTCTTTCGCTTCTTCCCACTTTTCTTGTTTCATGTAAATTTCCCCTAAAATGTTATAAGGAAAGTATGCGGAGGGATTCAACTTAACAGCTTCTCTTATTAATTCAAGAGCTTTATCATCATCCTCTTCCTCATAAAAGTACATCCAAGCAAGATTATTGAGAGATTGTACACCTCTAGATTCATGTACTGCTTGTTGAAACAGTTCCATTGCTTCTTCATATTCATTTTGTTCAAACATTTCAATTGCCTTCTCGTTAATATTCAAGTAACTACCTCCGAAATAAATGAATTCAACTATTCCATATTATAATTTTAAAATGTAAAAATTGTAATTTCCATAAAAAAATAAGTTCGCTTCGTATTAAGTTCTTTCTCCTGTCTACATTTAATCATAAATTTGAATATCCAATTCGTAATGAATTTAGCATAGGTTTTTACAACACCACATAAAATTAAGTGCTGTCTCCAATCTGTTTCCTTATTTATAATTGGTACAGTAAATCCATTAAAGTTCTGCTATAACAACAAAAGAGGGATACCAATTCATATGTGAATTGGTATCCCAAATTAATCTACTTTTAATATCTCCCCACCGTCAACAAAACCGGTTATGATGCATGTTCATCTTTCTTCTTCTTCAACAGCGCTCTCTTCTTCATCGCCTTCGTTAAGTATCCACCTTTAAACGAACGGATTTCATAAGAAGACATAAACGCTTTCGGTGCAATTTCATTAATAATTTCTAAAAGCTCTTTCTCTCTCGAACGCTTTGCAACGATATCTAAGCGATAACGTATAGAATTAATTCCTTCACCCTCAAATACTGTAACGCCAAATCCACAGTGACGTAATTCATCTACTAATTCATTACAACGGTCTAGTAAACTAACTTGATACGTAATATATCCAATTGCTAATTTATTCTCTATATAACCGCCTAATAATAGTCCCGCACTAAAACCAATGACGTAGGCGACAATGTTCATCCAATTTGATAAATCTTGAAACACAATCCCTAAACTGACAATGTAAATAGCTCCTTCTAACAATCCTACACCAGCAGCGGATCTTGTTTGATTCTTTACAAGCAAAATCGTTCGGATTGTTAATACTGGAACATATATAATTTGAAGCACAAAAATAAGTAACGCTTGTAACATTGGTATCCACCTCTTTCGCAAATTCTTTTGTCATGATAACATACATAACCTTTAGAAATCGATGAGTTTTTTAATTTTTTTTTAATTTTTTTCATACTATTGAAAAGCCCCAAAAATAAGCGTATTATATTTGGCGTAAATTCGATAAGTACCATTAAATCAATCGTATTATATCATTTGTTATTAAACGCAAAAAAGGAACCTGATTAGGTCCCTTTCATCATAACTCTATGTTTTTTGAAGCATGTTCTCTTTGCTTCTCTTCTTCTTTCACTAACTGCATATTTGCATAGGCTAAATTCGCAATCATTAAAAAGTGTCCACCTAATATTCCAGTACCAAATGCCCACATTTCCATTTCATGCTCAATTTCAAACATAATGATAGCCCCTAATATTGCGGCTGCAAATCGGTTTAGAACTCCTAATCCAGGAGCCTTTTCTTTCATCACGATACTTCTTCCTAATTTCTCCACTCTGCGAGCTAATAGCCAAAGACAATATGCGCTAACTGCTAAACCAATACCGAACCCTGTCACTTGTTTCCCAAACGGAGTAACCGCCCACATTAGTAGTAAACCACTAAAGATCGTATACAATTGTACTCGATATACACGTAAGGCTACTTGAATCAAAATATCCGCTCCTAATTTCACATTTTATTATGTGTCAAAAGAAAAGCAGCAACTTACACAGTTGCTGCTTTCTCTTGTTCTTGTTCAAGATCCATTTTTTGAATTTCAACACGTTTAATTTGATAAGCATCTTTTTCTAACACTTTAAATTCATAGCCTTCTGCTTCAACGTATTGTCCTTCTTCGATTTCATGATTTTGCATCATAATCCATCCACCGATTGTATCCACATCATCTTCTTCAATGTGTAATCCAAACAAATCTTTAACTTCTGAGATTAGAACTTTTCCATCAACAATTTTATGGTACTCGTTCACATGTTGAATTGGTGGTGCTTCATCTTCATCATATTCATCACGAATTTCGCCGACGATTTCCTCCAATATATCTTCAAGCGTTACAATTCCAGCTGTTCCTCCGTACTCATCATATAAAACAGCCATTGGAATTCGCTTCTTCTGCATTTGCAGTAATAAATCATGAATTGGAGTTGTTTCCATCACTTCAATAATCGGACGCATATACGTGCGAATCGATGATAAATCTTCTTGATCGTTGTTCATATATCGAATAAAGAAATCTTTTACATTGACCATACCGATAATATCATCTTTATCTTCTCCAAAAATCGGATAACGTGTGTATCGTTCATTTTGGATTACTTTCATGTGTTCTTCTACTGAATCTTCAAGATAGAAACCAACGATTTCTGTACGCGGTACCATGATTTCTTTCGCAATGCGATTATCAAATTCAAAGATATTATTTACATACTTGTATTCAGCTTGATTAATTTCTCCACTTTCGTAGCTCTCTGAAAGAATAAGACGTAACTCTTCTTCTGTATGAGCTACTTCATGTTCAGAAGCTGGTTTTAAACCGAATAAGCCAGTTATAACACGAGCTGAACCGTTCAATACCCAAATAAATGGATACATGATTTTATAGAACATCATTAACGGAGCTGCCAATAACAACGTTACTTGTTCAGCCTTTTGAATTGCCATCGTTTTCGGAGCTAATTCTCCTACGACAACGTGTAAATACGTCATTAGCATAAAAGCAAGGCCAAACGTTAATACTGATGAGATAGAAGGATTTATGTTCCATTTCTCAAATAACGGGTGTAATAACTTTTCGATTGTCGGTTCACCTAGCCAACCTAATCCCATAGCTGTAACTGTAATACCTAATTGACAAGCAGATAAATATTCATCTAAATTTGTTGTTACCTTTTTCGCTGCTAAAGCACCGCGTTTCCCTTCCGCAACAAGCTGATCAATACGACTTGAACGTACTTTTACAATCGCAAACTCTGCTGCTACGAAAAATCCAGTAAATGCGATTAAAATCGCAACCATGACTAAATTAAATATTTCCAATGAATCCCCTTAGTTAAAAAACTAAGGTGTCCACCTCCTGTATACTATAATGTTTTCTTATTTGTTCGTTAGAAAACATAGCCCGATACAAAAATTAAAGAGGTCGGATTTCACTTATTCTATAATAATAGAGCAAGCGTTTGTATTAAAGCTGTCGTTTGACCTGATAAAGATTTCGATATTTTTTCACGTTGTGAATCAGTCAATTCATCTAAAAGAGGCTTTAACTCCGTTAGCTCTGCTTCTAATCTATGAATATGGTCTGTCACTTCATTCACTTGTTTCGAAACGTGTTCATTGATACCGAGCAGCTTCTTCTTCTCCTCGATTTTCTCTTTAATCTCACAAAGCGGCATATGCATTTCTTTGCACTTTTCAATAAATTGTAACGTCTCAAATGCTGTTTCGTCGTAATAGCGATAATTAGATTGAGATCGCTCCGCTTTTAAGATACCTAGATTCGTATAATAATCAATCGTTCGTTTCGACACGTGAGCCATGAGAGCCAACTGTCCGATTCGATACACCTTCCCAACGATCTTCCCCCCTTGTTTATATTACTACCATCATACAGCACATAAACTGTACAGTCAAACGTGACGGTTTCTTATTCATAATTTATACAAAATTTATCGTCTCATCTTATAGTATCTATCCTATTAATCTAACTATATATCAAAATTATCGAATTTAGAAAACCGGCACTACCGTAATATAGTCATTAAATCGTCCGTTCCTTTCAACCTTTCGAATTTAAGAACATATCATAATAACATCGATATCAAATTCTTTTTTATAAATAGGAGGAAAAAATGAAAGCTGTTATTCTTGCTGGCGGATACGGTACAAGGATTGGGGAAGAGACACATTTAAAACCAAAGCCAATGATTGAAATTGGTACGAAGCCTATTCTATGGCACATTATGAGTCTGTTTAGTCATTACGGTATTACTGAATTTATTATTTGCTTAGGTTATAAAGGCTATGCAATTAAAGAGTTCTTTCTAAATTACAACTTACACATGTCAAATTTCACAATACATTTAAGCGACAACACAATCACTAGCCATTCACATCGTATCGAACCATGGAAAGTTACACTTATCGATACTGGCCTAAATACAGAAACAGGTGGCCGAGTGAAAAGGATACAAAATTACGTCGGGAACGAACCTTTTTTTCTAACTTACGGCGATGGATTAAGTAATGTAAATATAAAAGATCTTATTACATTTCATAAAAAACACGGAAAAATGGCCACTGTTACAGCCGTACAACCTCCAGGTAGATTCGGTTCCCTCGTTATAGATAAACAATCTGTTACATCATTTCAAGAAAAACCACTAGGTGATGGCGGTTGGGTTAACGGTGGATTTTTTGTATTAAATCACAATATTTTCAATTACATTAGTGGAGACAAGTCTGTATTTGAAACAGATACTTTAGTTCAGTTAGTAAATAAAAATGAATTGGAAGCATTTCAACATACTGGTTTTTGGCATCCGATGGATACATTACGTGATAAAAATAAATTAGTTGAGTTATGGGAAAATAATAACGCTCCATGGAAGGTCTGGTAATATGACTTCATTATCTTTTTGGAATAAGAAAAAAGTATTTATTACAGGACATACTGGCTTTAAAGGCTCATGGCTCACCCTTTTTTTTACTTCTTTAGGTGCAGAAGTAATCGGCTATTCTTCACATCCTCCATCCACCCCTAACCTTTTTGAACAATGTAACGTAGCAAAAGAGTGTACTACAGTGAAAGGTGATATTACAAATTACGATGTATTATTACATGCTATCAAGCAGTATCAACCAGATATAATTTTTCATTTAGCTGCTCAGCCACTCGTTACCTCTTCCTATGAAAAACCTATCGATACATTTAAAACGAATGTTTTAGGTACTGTTCACGTATTAGAAGCAGCAAAACACGTCGAAAGCGTACGTGTCATTATTAATGTTACAAGTGATAAATGCTACGAAAATGATGGGAGTGGCGATCGAGCATTTGTAGAAGCCGATCGTTTAGGTGGCTATGACCCATACAGCGCTAGCAAAGCTTGCGCTGAATTAGTTGCAACATCTTATCATAAATCTTTCTTTCACACGAATACTACTTCACTTGCTTCTGTAAGGGCAGGTAACGTAATCGGTGGTGGTGATTGGGCAGAAAACCGATTATTTCCAGATATCATTCGTGCGTATTTACAGAATGATACATTAAGTATTAGAAACAAAAACGCCATTCGCCCGTGGCAACACGTATTAGATCCTTTACATGGCTATATCCTTCTAGCTGAGAAACTTTGGCATCACACTGAGTATGCAGAAGGATGGAATTTCGGACCAATTAATGAACCTAATAGAAGCGTTCATGATGTCATCCAATCTGTAATAAAATTATGGAATAAGCCACTAACAATCCTTTCTCCCACTACAAATACTCCTTATGAATCACCTATTTTAACACTCGATAGTACAAAGGCTATAAGTAAGCTCGGTTGGACTCCTAAGCTATCCACAGAAAACTCTATTGCTTGGACTGTTGAATGGTACAAAAAATATGCAGCAGGCGAAAACATAGAATCCTTCACAAGAGAACAAATCGATGCATTCAAAAATTTATAAGGGGGCTATAAAATGGAACAAAAAACATGCCGTTTTTGCGACTCATTGCTAAAGGATACTTTTTTAGATTTAGGCGTTTCTCCTCTCGCTAACTCATTTGTAGCTCCAGAAAACTCATATAAAATGGAACCTTTTTATCCGCTGCACACATTTGTTTGTAGCTCTTGTTTACTTGTACAATTAGATGAATTTGAATCTCCTCACAATATTTTTCATGACTATTTATACTTCAGCTCTTACTCCTCAAGTTGGCTACAGCACGCTAAACAATACGTAGAAATGGCAATTAAGCGGTTCCATTTAACGAAACATTCGCAGGTAATTGAAATCGCAAGTAACGATGGGTATTTATTGCAATACTTTCAAAAAGAAAATATCAATACGTTAGGAATTGAGCCAGCAAAAAATGTAGCGGAAATCGCTATCCAAAAAGGAATTCCTACGAATGTAAACTTTTTCAGAAACGACTTAGCAAAAGAGCTTCCACAAGCGGATTTAATCATCGCAAATAACGTGTTAGCACATGTTCCAAACTTACATGATTTTGTCGCTGGCCTAAAAACATTATTAAAACAAGATAGCACCATTACAATTGAATTTCCTCACCTATTAAATCTCATTTCCTTTAAACAATTTGATACAATCTATCATGAGCACTTCTCCTACTTTTCACTTATAAGTCTCCAAAAAATTTTAGCTCATCATCATTTACAAATTGTTGATGCAGAAGAACTTTCAACGCACGGTGGTTCATTGCGTATTTTTATAAACCATCTAAGTGCCCAATCCACTATCCATTCCAATGTTACAAAATTAATCCAAAAAGAAGTCGATCACGGACTAGATACATTAGATTGCTATCTCCTTTTTTCGAAACAAGTGGAGCAATTGAAAATAGATATTTTGAAATTTTTTATCGATGCAAAAGCTTCAAACAAACAAATTATCGGTTATGGTGCTCCAGCTAAAGGAAACACCCTTTTAAATTATTGCGGGATAGGAAAAGAATTTCTAGCTTATACAGTAGATAAAAACCCTCACAAACAAAATCTTCTTTTACCAGGAACCCGTATTCCAATAAAATCTCCAGAAGAAATTAAACGTACAAAACCTGATTATATTCTTATACTTCCTTGGAATTTGAAAGATGAAATTATGAAAGAATGCTCTTTCATTCGTGAATGGGGCGGTAAATTTTTAGTGACGGTTCCAGAAGTTGAGGTGATCGAACTATGAAAAAAATCCTTGTAACAGGCGGTAGTGGATGGATTGGTAAATATGTTGTACATTCACTTATACAAAAGGGTTATGAAGTTCACGCCACGTATAATAAAAATAAGCCTTCTCACCTTTCCTGCCATTGGCATAAAGTAAACTTGCTTTGCGATGAAGAAATAAAAAAACTCATATACGACATTAAGCCTAGTCACCTTGTTCATTTAGCATGGGAAGCAGTGCCGCCCAAATGCTATGTATCCATCAATAATTATTATTGGCTCCAGTCCAGTATTTCTTTAATCCAACACTTCACAACATGTGGTGGAAAACGCGTCGTCGTTGCAGGTACTGGCGCGGAGTATGAATGGTTTAATGGCGTATTATTTGAAGATTCACCGCTTCTTTCCTATAAAACCCCGTATTCATTATGTAAAAATGCACTGCACTCCTGGCTACAAACATATGCTCAACAAACCAGTCTCAGCATTTGTTGGGGCCGAATTTTTCATATGTATGGCCCTTACGAACAAGATAATCGGCTCGTTTCTAACATTATCAACTCCTTATTTAAAAACGAGGAAGCACTATGTACACACGGAAAACAATCAAGAGACTTTCTCCATGTTAGTGACGTCGCTGACGCTCTCGTAACATTATTAAACTGCAACGTTACAGGTTCAATAAATATCGCATCTGGTCAATCTGTACAAATTAAAGAATTAGCTTCGATCATTGCTAAAAAAATCGGAAAAGAAAATTTAATTAAACTAGGTGCTATCCCTTTTCCTAAAGATGAACCTTTATTTGTTGGTGTTAATGTGGCACGTTTAAAAAGCGAAGTGAACTGGAAACCAAAACACGATCTGAACACTGGAATTGAAGATACAATTTTATGGTGGGAATCATTTATAAAAAAGCGTAACGATATGCAGTACTAAAGCGTAAATCCTTTGTACCTCCCGCTAATTCTCTATACCATGCTTCTAATCTTTCAGGTGTAATGATATGATGTGTCCCCATTCCTGCATGCTTACTACCTTCAGAAAGAGTCGGGCCAATTTGTAATTTTCTCTTCCTCATCGAGTCGTTCCACGGACTAAATCCAAGCCATGCAATACAAGCAAGAGGTGGGTAATTCATAAATTTATGTGCAGTTAAATGCCTTCCAACAGTGTAACTTCCATGTTCATTATTATGAATGAATCTACCTCTTCTCCATAATCTCCAATCTTCCGGTAAGTAACCGTGAAATCGCTGTTTCATTAAAGGCATATCATACCTAAGTTCTGGATAACTATAGTCAGGATTATCGACCATGATAAGCCCTTCCAGCCAGTACATCTTTCCTCCCATTTCATTAAGCGATTTCCAAAATTGTTTTTTATCTTGAACACAAAGAAACTCGGTCGTATTTAAAATCATTTTCCAACCTTTTAATTCTTGTTCTACATGCATTACTTCACGATCAGTTGCTAACGCATCAAATTCTGGATGTGCAGAATCTCGTACTTCCCAATGTGGTGCGAATTTTTTACAAATCTCAACAGAACGATCTGTTGAACCTTTATTAATTAAAATGCCATGATCAAACAGTTTCGTATGATGCATAAGCCACCATGGTAACAAATACTCTTCATTATAAAAATGAGAGATAACAGTTGTAGTAATTATAATCTCCTCCTCTTTTTCTATTAATCTATTTTTTCATCCTACTCTTAATATACTTACCAGTTATGTAAAAGGTTTCTCTTATATTAAAAATATGTTTTTCTACTATTAATCAATGTTTGCTTTAGTAACCATCCTTTTGATTTAAACCACCTCCTATTTTCCAGAAAAACCCACTTTATATAATGACTAACATACAGTTGCATAACAATATATCGCATAACCCTTCAATAAACTGAAAATTAAGTTATAATATTATTATAAAAACAGAAGGGGGAATATGCATATGTACTACAACACTTCATTCGAAAACGATCAACCTGTAGGCCGTCTATAAACTAAGACGGGCATTCATATAACAAGTGCATTATGCCTCGTCTTAGGGAATATATCATAACCCTAAAAATAGACGGAGGTACTTCAAATGAAACAAACAATTTTAGGAGCTATATGCTTATCACTAGCTGCAAGTATTTGGGGTGGTATGTACGTCGTTAGCAAATATGTACTCGATTATATCCCACCACTTACACTCGTTTGGCTACGCTTTATTATCGCTTTCGTTGTTTTATATATGATTTTAAAAATAGCTGAGAAAAAACAAAAGAAAAAAGTAACCATTTCCAAAAAAGATTGGCTACTATTCGCTTGGATTGGATTTATCGGATATTTCATTTCGATTACATGTCAATTCATCGGTACAAAATTATCCGACGCTCATACAGGCTCTTTAGTAACATCAGCTACACCTGCATTTATGGTTATATTTGCAGCGCTCATTTTAAAAGAAAAACTAACTGCTCGTAGACTGTTATCAACTATAATAGCGACAATCGGTGTCATTATCGTTATCGGATGGGATATTGAAATCGGCTCCTATTTTATCGGTACAATCATTTTAGTTGGGGCCGCTATTACGTGGGCTTTACTGTCCATTTATGTAAAAATCGCTTCAGCTCGATTTTCATCTTTAGTTATTACAACGTACGCAATATTCTTTTCACTCTTTTTCATTACACCTTCTATGATATGGGAATTCCAATCAACCTCTATCGAAGCAATAAATACGTACGTAATATTAGGCATATTATATTTAGGAATCGTCTCAACAGCAGGGGCATTTTTCCTTTGGAATAAAGGATTAGAATTAATGGATGCTAGCATCGGTTCATTATTTTTCTTCTTCCAACCTATCGTTGGTTCAATACTTGGCTGGCTCTTATTAAACGAGACGTTAAGTAGTAACTTTTTCATTGGTGGTATTCTTATTATATGCAGTGTTATCATTACTACGTTTGAAAAGCGAACGTAGTATAAAAAAACAGGAAGAGACTTAGTCTCTTCCTGTTCGTATTATTGGATCTTGATCATGGAATCCAATACAAATTGGCATATTGCTTTGCACTTCACTACATACACGCATAAAACTACATACTGTTCTTGTAATTAAATATAAAGTTATACCGATTGCTTTTTCGGTTGTATCAAAACCATTTTCAGCATACATATCCGCTAATTCTACAGACCTCGGCCCCTCTATATCATATGTCCATTCAGATGCCCAATCATCATCCTCTTCTTCAAGTGGAACATATTCCTCACAAATATAAAACTGACTATCCCATTCATTCTCGAGATCATACTCAAAATAAAGCGCTTTTGCCCCTTCACTAGTAGCGATTTGTACAGCTTCATTCAAGCCTACTCGAATACTTTCCTTATATGACTCTAAATCAATTGCTCTAATTCGCTCTGCATATTCTGTAGACGCTAACATGCTACAAATTTTAAAATACTTCATTTCTATTTGCTCTACTGCTAACGAAAAGACATCCTCTTGCATCTCTTCTAAATACTGAAACATATCCAAACTAACTCACTCCATACTCTTTACGCACTCCAATGCGCGGGACGGGACAGCATTTCCGGCAATTTTGTATGTTTATCCCCTCTCGCCGCATTAATTTGAACTTGCGTAAGAAAAATACTATTTGTAAAGTCTGCTCCGCGAATATCTGCATCACGCAAATCTGCTCCGATGAGATCTGCTCCTCTTAAATCTGCACCATTTAAGTTAGCCGCAATTAAATATGCTCCTCTTAAATTTGCTCCTTGCAAATCTTTCTTTTTCAAATTTGCCCCCATAAGGTCTGCTCCGCGGTGACTAATTCGTTTCTTACGCGCGGCATTCATTTCCTTCCAAACTAGCTCACTCGTTTCTAAAAGTAAAACATTTACTTCTGCACGGTGTAATGGAATATTTACTTTCATTAACTCGTCCGCATTTAAATTTGAAAGGCGCTCCGTCTCTTCAATCGCTTTACTTAGTTCTTTATGAATCAATTGTGTCTCATTTAATAGAAGAGATTCATTCAAATACCACAGCATTTCATGAAGCTGATGCATGATTGGGAAAGCATCAAACATTTTTCTAGCATGCTGAGCATCTTTCCGCCAATCGATTCCTTTAAACGTAACTTGAGAAATCTTCTGCCCAGCACCGAAACATTCAAATACTGTACAGCCTTTATAGCCATTTCCTCTAAGATTTTTATGTATACTACATTTATAATCTGATTGTAAATTTGAACAAGGTTTACCACCATCTTTATTCACTGCAAAATCTACCGATGCTGCGAACGGTAACGCCACACAACATAAACCAAAACACTTTTCACAGTCTGCTTTTAAACCATTGTGATTTACATCCTCTTCTACATGAAAATAATCGTTATTATTAGTCAAAATATATACCCCCAGTTGCCTTTCAACTATTCCATAATAATCCAACTATAGTAAATTATCAAATTTAAAATAAACGGGCATATTTCATTTCAAACAACAACATAATCCTTTTATTTCTTTTCAATAAAAAAAGACTTCCACTACACTATCAATTATAATTAAATTAAGAACTTTCAAATAACAAGGAGGATTACTATGGCATTAGAAATGAAAACCAACTGTCAAATTTGCGATCAATCGCTCGAGTCAAATTCTGAAGCATACATTTGCGTATATGAATGTACATTTTGCGCACCATGTACAGAAGAAAGACAAAACGTTTGTCCAAACTGCGGCGGCGAATTAGTACGTAGACCGAAAAAGAAACAATAAAAAAGCACTTCTTCTTATAATATTAAACTAAGTTTAATACAGTTACTTTTTCACGTGTCATAATACCTTGTATGCCCATACCTGAACCTTTTACACCAATGCATGGGAAGTGGTCAGGACCGCTCTCTGTACGTCCGTTAGTTTGAACAGAAACAGTGTCGATTATATGATGCTTTTTATAAATAATTCAAATCTCCTAGGACAAGCATCCGTTTCGTATTTGTAAAAAGCTTAATATATTACTAATAGCTCATACTAATAGCTAATTGATAAGATGGGAGATGTTTTTTTGTCTGAACGTTGTAAGAAGTGCGGACATAGACACTGTAACTGTAGATGTCATAAAGAATGCAAAACATGCGTACAGAAGGTTGTTATCGAGGGACCACCAAGTGTATTTTCACCGGCTTTCGGTAATTTTTATCAGACTAACTTTGTCACATTAGTCAGCAACCAGCCTATGCCTTGGAATGCTACTGGGCAGACAGCTGGTGGATTAAATCTAGATCCTGATGGAGTGACTATCCACGTTGTTCAAGCTGGGGCATATTATATTGAATATTATGTAAGTGTGAATTATGATCCCGGTGTTCCTGGCGGTGACAGGGATTTGGGGATATTCATAAACGGGGTGGAAGTTCCCAATAATCAAACGCGATTTGGCGTTACTGATAACGAAGCTGATCGCAATGTTTGTGCCACTGTTTCTGGTGGTGCTATTGTGTTCATCCCAGCTAATGCTACTGTTCAATTGAGAAATGTATTAGATGAAGTTATAGACACTTGTGATGGTCGAAAACTTGCAGCATCAATTAATTTGATTAAATTATCCTGATATTACACTTTTAAAAATAACAGTAATTGGAGACATGATGAATAGTCTATAAGTTGTAAAAGCACCCTAAAATGGGTGCTTTTATTTTTTGCAAATATACCTGCGGTTTCCATATATACCACATAACGATTTATTATGTACACTAAGAAAAGGCATTCCTCACCTTATTTTTTTGAAAAGGGTGTTATAAGTGACCGCATCCTAATTCTTCCATACGAAGAACATGAATAAACAACTCAAGTTAAACATTCAAAAACTTAACACAAACAGGCTCTGGCACAACAACATCAGATTGTAAAAGTGTTAACTTTCCTGTAGATTCATTTCTTGAAAATAGCACAAGATTATGTGACTTTTCATTTGTAGCAACAAGAAACTTTTCAGTAGGATCTAATACAAAGTCTCTCGGCCAATTTCCTTCTGTAGATGTATGTTCAACAAATGTAAGCTGACCTGAATTTTGATCCACACTGAAGACAGCGATACTATTATGGCCGCGATTACCTGCATATACAAAACGGCCGTCAGAAGAAATATGAATCGCACTTCCTTGACTATTTTCACCAAACTCTTCTGGAACGGTAGAAATATACTGTAATTCTGTAAAGGACCCTTCTTCTGCATTATATGTTAACACAATAACCTCTGAACTAAGCTCCGTCATTACATAAGCGTATTTTCCATTTGGATGAAAAGTAATATGTCTTGGACCACTTCCTGGTTTCCCAGACAAGCTATTTACTTCTATTAATGTACTATCTTTTATTTCATACGTAATTAACTTATCAATTCCTAAATCAACACCGACCACATATTTTTCATCAGGAGTATATCCCGCATAATGCGCATGTGGTTTTTCTTGTCTTTCTTTATTCGGACCTGAACCTTCATGCGCCATAATAGATGAGGCAGGATTTACAGTTCCATTTTTTTCATTTACTACGAAAGACTCAATCGTTCCTTTATGGTAATTCGCTGTAACTACTGTATGGTTTCCACTATCAACACTAATATGACAAGGAGAAGCACCTTCTACTACTTGTCTATTTTTCGCTTTTAGTTCTCCAGTATGACTATCAATGGAATAAGCAGCTACACCGCCAGATTCGCCTTCCTTAACAACGGAATAGAGATATTCATTATTTCGGTTAATCGTTACATATGTAGGGTTATCCAGCTTGGCCGCAAGTGTTACATTACTAATTCTTTTCGCTTCTGTGTTTAAAGTAAACTTATATATTCCTTCACTATTTTCTTTCGTGTAAGTTCCAACATATCCAATAAACTCTTTGTTATCCTTCATTTTCATAACCCTCTCCCTATAGTTTTTGTTCATCATACTTCTTACTAAGTAGCCTTAAACTATTTATATTGAAAGAATATCCTAAAAAATCGGAGTACCTCTTTATACGTTACCATATTTTCTTGCTAAATAGCCTTTAAACCCATTTTTTTTGATAAGCTGCTATACTTTCATATTCTTCTTCTAAATGACGGGACAAACGAATATAAATCGGCGTTAAATCTTTATATTTTTTCACACTTTCCATATTTGGCTCATGATAGAAATTTGCACCTACCATTTCAGCAACTACGTCTAATGTATTTACTTCACCTAAGCTATATAAACCAAGGATAGCAGCTCCTAAGCAAGAGCTTTCGAAACTTTCAGGAACATATACATCTTGATGAAAAATATCCGCCATCATCTGTCTCCAAAGTTCCGACCTTGCAAAACCACCTGTCGCTTGAATTTTTTTCGGTTCGCCAATTAGCTCTTTTAAAGCGAGAAGAACGGTATATAAGTTATAAATTACCCCTTCTAAAACAGCACGGATAAGATGTTCTTTCTTATGATGCAATCCAAGTCCAAAGAAAGATCCTCGCGCATTTGCATTCCATAAAGGAGCTCTTTCCCCTGCTAAATACGGATGAAATAATAAACCATCAGACCCCGGATTCACTTTTCCTGCTATTTCAGTAAGCACTTCATATGGATCTTTTCCTAAGCGCTTTGCAAGTTCAATCTCTGAAGTGCCTAATTGGTCACGAGCCCATCTGAAAATCATGCCACCGTTATTAACAGGTCCACCGATTACCCAATGGTCTTCAGTTAGGACATAACAAAAAATTCTACCTTTTGGATCTGTTACAGGACGATTTGTTACAGCACGTATCGCACCACTTGTACCGATTGTAACCGCAACAACCCCAGGATTTATTGCATTTACACCTAAATTGGATAGTACTCCATCACTCGCCCCTACTACAAAAGGCGTAGAAACAAGTACATTCATCTCTTTTGCAAGTTCTTCATCTAATCCTATTAAGCTGTGCGTTGTTGGAACAAGCTTAGAAAGCTTTTCATCTGTAATTCCTGCAACATGTAGAGCCTCTTCATCCCATTTTAAAGATTTCAAATTAAACATTCCTGTTGCCGATGCTATTGAATAATCAATTACATATTCCTTATATAACTTATAAAAAACATATTCTTTGATCGAAATGAATTTATAACTTTTTGCAAATAATTCTGCCTGCTCATTCTGTAGCCAAACTAATTTCGAAAGTGGTGACATAGGATGAATTGGTGTGCCAGTACGCAAATAAATTTCATGACCATTCATATCATTCTTTATTTTCTCCGCCCAGCTTGCGCTTCTATTATCTGCCCAAGTGATACATCTCGTTAATGGAGTCCCCTCTTCGTCTACAGCGATGACGCTATGCATTGCCGAACTAAAGGAAACACAAAGAATATCAATCGGTTGTACATCACTTGATTGTATAGCTTCTTTAATCGTATGTATCACTGCTTGAAAAATCTCTTCTGGATCTTGTTCTGCTATTTCTGGTGCTGGAGAATATAAAGGATATTCAATCCCGTGGCTTGCAATAACAGACCCATCAATCGAAAACAAAACTGATTTTGTACTAGTTGTCCCAATATCTACACCAATCATATATTTCGAGTTCACTATGTAACCCCTTTCAAAATATTCCTATAACAAAAGAGCACCCACAAAGTTCTTCCTTAAGTGAGAAGGATATTTACATATACATACTTGAGAGCACCATAATTTATACGAAAAAAGACTCGCCCTTATGAGAATTACGTTTTAACAAACTTTACTCCCATAAGGGGGGCCTTTTCCTATCTATTGTGCTATTTTGAAAATGAATCTTTTCTCTTTATATTGCCGTTTTCATGTAATAAGATGCCAAACTCGAGATTACGTTTATAGGATGAAGTTAAGTTACATAGAGAGTGGCCCTCTCGTGAAAAAGCAATTGAAAACTTCACTTCATTATAATTTAGGCGCTTTTGCCCAATCCGCAGCAAACTTTTCAATACCTTGGTCTGTTAATGGGTGCATAGCAAGTTGTTCAATTACTTTATAAGGAATTGTTGCAATGTGAGCACCTGCCATCGCTACACGAGTTACATGATCTGGGTGTCTGACAGAAGCCGCAATAATTTGTGTATCTAATTGATGAATATCGAATAATTCAGCAATTTTAGCAACTAATAGTACACCATCTTCAGAAATATCATCTAAACGTCCTAAAAATGGAGAAACGTACGTTGCACCTGCTCGGGCTGCTAAAAGAGCTTGGTTCACAGTGAAAATAAGTGTAACGTTCGTTTTCACACCTTTTTCAGTAAGATAGCGACAAGCTTCTAATCCTGCTAACGTCATCGGAAGTTTTATCGTGACGTTTTTATCGCCACCGTTAATTTTAATTAATTCTTCTGCTTGAGCAATCATTTCTTCAGCTGTAACAGCATCTGGCGTTACTTCTGCCGAAACAGACTCAACTTTAGGTACTGCCTGACAAATTTCTGCGATACGGTCTTCAAACTTAACACCCTCTTTTGCTACTAAAGAAGGATTCGTTGTAACACCAGCTAAAACTCCAAGTTTATATGCTTTTTTTATGTCCTCAAGATTTGCAGTATCAATAAAAAACTTCATAATTAATTCCCTCCAGTTTTTAAACGTTGATGAGTTACATGTTTAGGATGCCTATCCCGCTATTTGCCGGGCAGTAAGACCTCCACCTCAAAATTCAGCGAAGCAAAGAAGTTAGATTGGGGCTCGGGCTTTCCGTAAAAGCCCGATTGGTGAAGGCTAATAATCAGTGGTGGATAAAGAACCCCCACTGATTAAAGTTTCACTTTATTTCTTTTCTACTGCATGTCCGCCAAATTCATTGCGCAGAGCTGCTACAACTTTCCCTGTAAATGTATCATTGTCTAATGAGCGGTAGCGCATTAATAGAGACATTGCGATAACAGGCGTTGCTGTTTGAAGGTCTAATGCTGTTTCTACTGTCCATTTCCCTTCACCAGAAGAATGCATAACGCCCTTAATTTCATCAAGTTTTGCATCTTTAGAAAATGCATTTTCAGTTAATTCCATTAACCAAGAGCGAATTACTGAACCGTTGTTCCATACTCTTGATACTTTTTCATAATCGTAATCAAATTCACTTTTCTCTAGAATCTCAAATCCTTCACCAATAGCAGCCATCATACCGTATTCAATTCCATTGTGAACCATTTTTAAGAAGTGACCACTACCAGCTTTTCCAGCATATAAGAATCCATTTTCTACAGCTGTATCGCGGAAGATAGGTTCAACGATTTCCCAAGCTTCTTGATCTCCTCCGATCATGTAACAAGCACCATTACGAGCTCCTTCCATTCCGCCAGAAGTTCCTGCATCCATAAAGTGAATGCCATCTTTCTTTAATTGCTCATATCGGCGAATAGACTCTTTATAATGTGAATTACCCGCTTCAATTAAAATATCTCCTTTTGAAAGCAATGGTGTAACCTCATCAATAACAGAATCAACAACAGCATGCGGAACCATAACCCAAAGAATTCTTGGTGATTCTAATGACTGAACAAGTTCACTTAAACTAGATGTGCCTGTAGCCCCATACTCTTTCATTTCTTCTACTGCGCTCGTATTTAAATCAAATGCTGCTACTTCATGTTTATGATCAATTAAATTTTTCCCTAAGTTTAATCCCATTTTACCTAAACCAATTAATCCTACTTGCATAATATAATTCCTCCTCAGATTATCTTTTATTAAAAATCCATATCACTACGATTTTGAATACCTTTCAGTATCGATAAATCTAGAAAGGTATTCACAGTCATAGCTTAAGAATTCAATACATTTTGTGTAATGTGAACAACATTTTCTGTCGTAAATCCAAATAGATTCATGACTTCAGCTCCAGTTCCTGAAGCTCCAAATGTTTCAATTGATAATACTTTTCCTTCTTGGCCTACATAACGCTCCCAACCGAGAGATACACCCATCTCAAGAGATACTCGTTTTGTTACAGAAGACGGAAGAACCGATTCTTTATATTCTTGTGATTGACGATCAAATAACTCCCAGCTCGGCATTGCGACGATACGAACAGAAACATGTTCTTCTTCTAATTTTGCTTTCGCACTAACAGCCAATGATACTTCAGAACCTGTCGCAATTAAAATCACATCCGGATTTTCATTTGTTTGTGTTAATACATAAGCTCCTTTAGAAAGATTCTCTATATTCGCTTTCGTTTCATCAAACACCGGTAAATTTTGACGGCTAAGTACTAAAACGACTGGGCCATCCGTTTGCTGTAAAGCATAGGCCCAAGCACTCGCTGTTTCATTTGCATCTGATGGGCGGATAACTGTTAGACCAGGAATTGCCCGAAGAGCTGCCAATTGTTCAATTGGTTCATGAGTTGGACCATCTTCTCCTACAGCAATCGAATCATGTGTAAATACATAAGTAACAGGTAACTTTTGCAATGCAGCAAGTCGAATTGATGGACGAAGATAATCATTAAATACAAAGAATGTACTCACGAAAGGTTTTACTCCTCCATGAAGTGCCAGCCCATTCGCTGCCGCTCCCATTGCATGTTCACGTACACCGAAGTATATATTTCGGCCAGCAAACGATTCTACTGCGTACACTGCTTCACCTTTCATATCTGTCATAGTAGAATGCGAAAGATCCGCACTTCCACCGAAAATAGAAGGAATCGATTTCACATAATGATTAATAGCTTCCCCACTTGCAACACGAGTTGAAATTGTTTTTTCAGTATCAAAGGATAGAATATCATTCGCTTCGATTAAAACCTCACCTGTAATCGCTTTTTCTAATTCATCCGCTAGTGCAGGGTTCACTTCTCTGTATAAGTTAAACTGCTCATTCCAGTCGTTATCTTTTTCAATACCTTTTTGTTTCAGTTCATTAAAATGAGCTTTCACTTCTTCAGGTACAAAGAAATCTTCCTCATAATGCCAACCATACACTTGTTTTGTCGCTGTCGCCTCTTCTACTCCAAGCGGGTTACCATGCGCTTTATTTGTTCCAGCAACTTTTGGACTTCCATAACCTATAATTGTTCTAATTTCTATAAGAGTAGGTTGATCCATATTTTCTTTCGCTAATTGAATGGCTTTTGTAATAGCATCGACATCGGTTCCATCTTCAACTCTTACATATTGCCAATGTACAGATTCTGCCCTTTTCTGAATATCTTCAGAGAAAGCAATGCCTAATTCACCATCAAGTGAAATTTCATTTGAATCATACAGTACAATTAACTTACCAAGTTTCATATGTCCTGCCATTGACATCGCTTCATAAGAGACACCCTCCATTAAATCACCATCTCCAACTAAAGCGTACGTATTGTGATCTATAATAGAGTGACCATCCTTATTAAACTTCGCTGCTAAATGAGCTTCTGCCATTGCCATTCCGACAGCATTGGCAATCCCTTGTCCTAACGGTCCTGTAGTCGCTTCAACTCCAGGAGTATGACCAAATTCAGGATGTCCTGGTGTTTTACTATTTAACTTTCTGAAACTTTTCAAGTCATCAATTGAAACGTCATATCCAGCTAAATGAAGTAGGCTATATAATAGACTAGATCCATGTCCCGCCGATAAAACGAAACGATCACGGTTAAACCATTCTGGGTGACTAGGATTGTAATTTAAATGATTCGCCCATAATGCATAAGCCATCGGTGCTGCTCCCATTGGAAGACCTGGATGACCTGAATTTGCCGCATTAATAGCATCAATCGATAACGTACGAAGTGTATTCACTGCTAATTGATTTATGTTTTGTGCCATAGTAATTGTCCCCCTAAATACCTTCATTAAAGAATGTACTTATTTTTCCGTTTTTTGATCTAACCACCATTTAAATTCACTTTCTTGTAACAGTGCATTAGCCGCATCTGGACCATATGAACCAGACTCATATTCATGAAGTGGCAATAAGTTTTCCTCGAATGCTTCGAGAATTGGTTGTACCCATTCCCATGACAATTCAACTTCTCTCCAATGTGCAAAGAATGTAGCGTCTCCACTCACAGCATCATGGATAAGTCTTTCATATGCTTCAGGTACTCCCACATCCGCTTGCTCGCAAGTAAAGTTAATACGAATTGGTTCAATCTCTCCATTTTTCAATGGATTTTTACTATTTAACTGTAATGAAACATTCTCACCTGGGCTAATTTCAATTATTAATAAGTTAGGTTCTGCATTTGGATTATTATCTTGATATTGCTGTTTTAACGTATTTTTAAATTCAATTACAATACGAGTAGACTTTTCTTTCATTCTTTTGCCTGTTCGTATATAAAATGGAACGCCAGTCCAAAACGGATTATCGATCCATAAGCGTGCAGCAACAAATGTGTCTATGTTAGAAGAAGGATTTACTCCTGGCTCCTCTTTATACGCTATAACTTGTTGTCCCTTTATCTCTCCCAAAGAGTATTGACCGCGAATGATATGGCTTTGAACGTCTTCTTTTTTCACTTTACGAAGCGTCTCCATTACCTTTCGTTTTTCCTCTCGAATTTCACACGCGTTAATCTTTTCCGGCAGATTCATAGCAGTCATCATTAATATTTGTAACATATGATTTTGAACCATATCACGAATGGCTCCTGCGTGATCATAATATCCGGCTCTTTCTTCAACCCCAACCGTTTCACTAGCTGTTATTTGTACATTTGCTATATGTTCTTTGTTCCAAATCGATTGGAGAACAGGATTTGCAAATTCTAGTGCTTCAAGGTTTTGAATCATCGGTTTACCTAAATAATGATCAATACGGTATATCTCGTCTTCTTCAAACGTTCGACTAAGCTTATCATTAAGCTCACGAGCAGATGTAAGGTCGTGCCCAAATGGTTTTTCAATCATTAGGCGTTTCCATCCATCCGTTTTATCAAGTCCGCTTTCCTTAATATTCAAAGCGATTGTCTCGAAAAATTCAGGTGCAACTGAAAGATAGAACATTCTATTACCTTTTATATGTAGTTCTTCTTCCCTTTCACGAACGACTTGTAATAATCTCTCATAGTCTTCCGGCTTACTCACATCTAATGAGCAATAGCGAAAATTATCTAAAAAACCTTCGAGTTCTGGAGTACCTTCTTCCCTCTGACGAGAAAACGTCTCTATTGATTCTTTTATTCTTTTTTGAAAATCTTCATGAGATACTTGACGTCTTCCAAGCCCGATAACGGATATTTGCTTTGGAAGCTTTTGATCTCTATATAAGTTATATAGTGCGGGGTAAATTTTTCGTTTCGCTAAGTCCCCTGTCGCTCCAAATAAAACAAAGGTCATTGATCCCAATTTCAGTCCCCCTCATGGTGTATAATCATTGTCACTATATTAAAACTGAATTGTACAGAAGCTCATACTCTTGTTGATTCATTCTCGCTTCTTCTTATCTTCTAACTCTTTTCTTTTTATAAAAAACAAAGAGTTATCAAATTTCAATTCTTTTATACCTTTCGCTTTCTAATTGTCCCCAATATTAATAGTGGCAATTCAAAGCATTTCTACCACAACTTGCTTATTTATCGAACTATACTTAATAATATATATTTAATTACTTTTAGTTATTAAATAACCTTATATCCAGCATATTAACTACATAAATTATTATCGTCAAGAAAAATATCTCGAATTAAAGAGTTTTTATTCCGTAATCTATTTCAGAGTTTTGTCTATTTATTAGAAGAAGACGGTATAATCCAAAGAATAGCGTACAACCGAAAATAGAATATTACTTAACTAATTGCGGTTGGCCTCTAGAGTCCATACTAGCTTCTCTTTGTACTTTTTAGGAATGTCATCTCGAAAAGAATGGGAATACGTCCTTGCTCATTACAGGAAACAAATAATAAAAAGGCAAAAACGAACAGAAATATGTTCGTTTTTGCCTTTTTAATTTGACCATTAAAATGAATTCCATTACTGCTTCAAATGGTTTTTAACTGCTCTTATAACCAATTCATGATCTACTTCTGGTGGTAATCCTGAGACTGTTATCATCCCAATAACCCCTACGTTTTTTATTTGGATAGGAAAGCATCCCCCAAACGCAGCGTATTCTGAAGCATCTAAAAGATATTTTTCATTATATGAGATTCCAGTTATTTCACTTTGTATCTGCATATAATACGAGCTATGATTATGCAGGGAAACGACCCGTTTTTTACGCTCAATCCATTTCGTATTTTCCTCAGTTGTCCCTGTCATCTTGAAATGAAATAATTGCACACCATTTTTTGTTACATCAACAGCAATCAATTTTCCCTCTCGCTTTGCTGTTTCAACGATAAATAAACCTAATTGCAAGGCATCTTCATTTGTAAAAGAGGAAAATTGAAGAGTTTCCTCCTCTATTAAAATTTGTTGACTTATTTCACTCATATTTGAAGTACTCATATCTTTAACCTCCATAACTGTTTTATGCCCCACCGGCATTTTTTGAAATTATTAGGCTATATAGTACAACCTTTCAATCAATCTGAATATAAACTGCTGTAACATCGAGTAACTAGTACCGTAAAGCTTACTTTCTTCTTACAGGTGCTATTATGAATGATATTCAAAGTTATAAAAAGTACGTACTTTAAAGTGCTATAAGTACTTTAAAGTACTTTCCTACTTATCCCCCTCTTACAGAGACTATTATGAAATATATTTAACACTTTAAAAATGTATGTACTAAACATTAATATTTTAAATATTAAACTTTTTTCACTCAATGACCGCCATCCGAATTCATCTATGGAGTTTTTTATCAAGTGAAATAAAAAGAACCTAGTCGGTATTAGATTCTTTTCTGTTCGAAAAACACTCTTATATTTCCCGTGTCTTTATTCATAATAAAGACACTCTTCCACGATACATTTACATAAGTTACGATTTCATGCACACACTCTTTCCTGCCTTGTTACAAAAGACTTAGAATAGAACTTCTATTAAAGGCTCATTTTAATTACAGTAAAACATTGATGAAAAGAATAAATTTTCAAAAAAACAACTTGTTTGTCATGTTATCATTTAAGGTCCATTTTTATAAGTTTCACAATTACATCACCTAAAAAATAGGAGGCAACTAAGATAAGTGAAAAAACAGCAGGCTTCTCATAAGTAAATCACGTTGGAATTATTGTAAGTAATTTAGAAAAATCTATCGTTTTTTATGAAGCATTAACAGGTAAGAAAATATCAAACATCGATGAAATTGGCGGAAAGAGAATGGCGCAGACCCAAGGACTTGAAGATACTCGTATTAAATATACCAACTTTCACTTAGACAATTTGAGCATCGATATTTTAGAATATATTGTCCCTAAATCAGATAAAGCATGTTACTCAAATGATCAAATTAGTACAATGCATCTTTGTTTTGAAGTAGAAGATATTGATGCCGCTGTAGAACGTCTAAAAGCAATTGGGGTACAACCAGATGGCGCGCCAATTGTCTTTCAAGAAGAAGATGGCTTGAAATCTGGATTTGGTACAGGAGTTGCCTACTTCCGTAATCCAGATGGTACTAATTTAGAGCTTATCGCTCCAAAAGGTCTATTTAAACGTGACTAGTTAAAATATATTAAGGTGTTTATATTTTTTACAGCGCTACAATGAACTTGTGAAAAGATACTAAGTTTTGCTCATGTGAGTACCGAAAAAGCCACCTTATGTGAAAGGTGGCTTTTTTGTCGCTAGTCGGGAAAATTAACTAGCTCTTTTATGGCGTTTAATTTTGAAGAAAGCCCGATAAACCATTCTTCATCTCCGGTTACTAATGCCAGATCTATCAGAAAAAGGATTTGCTCCTTGTTTATTGCCTTTGATTCAGGAAGTTTTTTAACGTGCTTACTTAAAATTGAAATTGTTTTGCTTATTGTGTCTTCGTTGTCACATCTAATAACCATTACCTTCACTAATTCTCCTAGGGTATCAAATGATTCAATATAACCAGTTATTAATTCACCCTCCCTTGATATCCCTCGAACCCAATCTCCTACTTCTAAAACAGGATTATTATTTGACATCATACTTTTTCACCTTCTTACAAATGATTTTAGTATTAATAAAATAGAATAACTTCTCATTTTTTAGTGACGGCAAACAAGATATAAAAACCAAACTGTACTGTTTTTTATTACATTTAAACGTTAAGAACCTCACGGCTATATAACAATCAAACCGCTCATCTTTCTTGATTAATAAGATCAACAACTTCTTTCATTGTATAGTTCTTTAAATATTCACCTAGATGTTCTTCAGCACCTAAGAAAATAGTAAAAAGGACTTTTCGCATATTCGAACCTACAATACACTGGTCATTCGATTCTGGACATTTAGGTTGCAAAGCACCTTCTGAGGTTATTTGATAAATATTCCAGAGACTAACTTCACTTAAATCTCGAGCAAAAATAAATCCTCCACCAATCCCCTCTTTTGATTGTATAAACTTATGTTTTTTTAACAAACTTAGCACTTTGCGGATGCGTACTGGGTGAACACCGGCACTTTCTGAAATAGCATTACTTGTTGACATCCGGTCTGGCTGTAGAGCTAAATAAGTTAAACTGTGAATGGCCAAGGTAAAGTCACTGTTCATAGTCTTCCTCCTACGATATAAATTACTAATCACTTTTCAACATACTGTAACCATAAATATTACAGATAAGTTTGTCAAACGTTAAAATATATAAATAATTCTTACCATGAAGAAATAAATTTCTTTGTATTCTATCGGAGCTTATCTATGTTCCATTACTTCATTTAGCTCTTTAAGTGTAAAATAAATTTAAAGATTCCACTGTTTCTTGACTTGTTCTTCTGCCAATTGTTCAATTTTTGTCCAGATCGTATCTTTGCTCACAATAACATTTGTTTGATAATTTCTATTTTTATAATTAACTGTAACGCATACTTCAATCATCTCTTGCTTCCTCCTTTCAAAAAATTCCCCTTAAGAAATATTACTTATTAATTAGCCAACTTTTGCAATTCAATGTTCAAAAATGTTCGAACGCTACGTGGTAAAAATTTGCGAATTTCTTCCTCGTTAAAACCAATCTGTAATCTTTTTTCATCCAGCATAATTGGGCGACGCAACATTTGTGGATGTTCAATTATTAATTTATAAAATTCATTAAGCGAAAGCGCCTCAATATTTATATTTAATTCCTGAAAAATTTTGGATCTAGTTGAAATAATTTCAGTAGCCCCTTCTTCAGTTAAACGAAGAATTGATTTAAGTTCATCAGCCGTCATAGAATTTGATACGATGTTTTTTTCAATATAATCAATTTGATGCTCCTCAAGCCATGCTTTTGCTTTTCGGCATGAAGCACAGCTTGCTGTTGTATATAGAATCACCATATTTTACACACTCCTTTAATGCTTTTTATCAATTGTACACTTATTTCAAATATGGGTTATAAAAGTGTATTTAAAAAAATTACAGTTTAGAATCAAATTCACGTAATGTTATTTATTCGGCAATGTTTAATTTATCTTAACTATCCGTTTCCTTTTAAAATGATACTTTAATAAAATTAATGTATCTACATTTTACAAATGATGACAAATCACTTCTTAAAACCATACTGTAATTTTAAACTTTACAGTTCTATTAATCAACTGTTAAGTCTTGGATTAATTCTATTACCGTAACAAATCGTTTTCTTTTGTGTGAATGCTCCCATAGTGTTACGCTAACCAATTCTAAATGCATTTTAAAGTACATGTTATTCATTTCTCGCTTACATGTGCAATTATGGAATATATTTAGCATAATAAAAAGTACACACTTTAAAGTATTATAGGTACTAAAAAGTAACATATGAATTTTCTAGTGCAGTTCTGCTTACTTCCCTCTTACATCGGTTATTATGAAATATATTTAGCACAATAAATAGTACGCACTTTAAAGTTTTATAGGCACTAAAAAGAAATATTTTAGTACGAAAACGTATGTGGCCCCAAAACTGAAATCTAAATTCATCAAAGGAGGTTTTTTAATGAAGACATACAATATTCCTGTAGAAGCGACTTTAGAAGTTATTGGTGGAAAGTGGAAAGTTGTTATCCTTTGTCATTTAAAGAAAGGAACAAAAAGAACAAGCGAATTAAAACGTTTAATGCCTGGTATTACACAAAAAATGCTAACACAGCAATTACGTGAACTAGAAGAAGACGATGTAATCCAAAGAAAAATATATGACCAAGTACCACCGAAAGTAGAGTATTCTTTAACTGATTACGGTTCGTCTTTAGGAGCCATACTAGATTCACTTTGCGCTTGGGGAGAAGGTCATCTCGAAAAGAATGGGAACACTTCTATGCTTATTACAGCTGATGAATAATAAAGCGAAACTTTAATCAGTGGGGGGGGTTGTTCATCCCCTACTGATTATTAGCCTTCACCAATCGGGCTTTTACGGGCAGCCCGACCCCACCTAACCTCTTTGCTTTCGCTGAATTTTGAGGTGGGAGTCTTACTGCCCACAAATAGCGGGATAACTGTTCCTACTATATGTGTAAATTCTATCGAAGACATAAAAAACAGGTTGAGGCAATACTTGCCCCAACCTGTTTTTTTATGACCCTTTATAACTTTTTGCCGTAATGACTGTTTCAAATTCAAAGGTTTCTGGCAGATGATCGGCGTAAGAATATTCGAAGGTTCGTCCATCAGTCAAGTAGGCTACTTGTTCGACCCGCATTAGAAAGTCATGATTGGTTAAGTTCATAAATTGCTTTTCCCTATCATCTGGGCGAACTCCCTTGACCCTGACAACGGATGTTCCCACCTCAAGACCAAGTTTATTTTGAATGTGCGAGTATATCGACTCCTCTAAAACTGAAGCTTCAACACCTGGAATGACCGAAATTGGCATCCATGTATGCTCCATAATCGTCGGAATACTGTGAATGATACGGAGGCGAATGATTTTATAGACAAAATCACCGACGGAAATCCTCAATTTTTCAGCAACTATTTCATCAGCACCTACAATTGTAAACTCGATAATTTTACTTTCTACCTCACTGCCGTAAACTGCTTTCGTACCTGTTAAGGTTTGAATCATTCGTGCCTTTTCCTGCTGACGCCAATCTTGAACCACTGTTCCACTTCCGCGCCGGCGAATAATGTAGCCGTCTCTTACTAACAAGTCCAACGCCTTTTTAATAGTAAGAACTGAAACGCCAAATTCTTCAGCAAGGATAGGGCTACTCGGAATTTTTTCGTTGATTTTATATTCAGCGTCTAAAATTTGCTGTTTAATTTTTTGATAAATGCCGAGGTATTTTACTTGAGTTGATCCACTTGCCACTTCCCTACCTCCTTTTATGCTTAACTACCTTCTATTCATTCAAATTTAAAGCTTCAAGTTTGTAAACTGAAGGTGAGGGTGCAGCAAATCCATTTTCCAAGATTTCAATATTCGTTACCGCTTCTTCGTCTTTCACAAGTTTTGGTGCACCATTTACGATTGTTTCATAAGCCGCATCATAGAAACGACCGTAATCACCAAGCGGCGTTTTAATTTGTTTTTCAATCCAGTCACCGTTTGCGTTGCGATATTTAGCAACGCCATAGTACATCGGGGAATCTTCACCAAAGCCCGCACTCTCAGGCATAACACCCGCTTTCAGATCATTTTCCTGCTGATCTTCACCGTATTTAATAAATGATCCGTTTGTTCCATGAACGATAAAGCGTGGATAATCTTTCGCTACAACATGGTTGGTTTTCAGTTTAATTTTCAGCTGATTTCCGTAATGTAGATCAACATCGAAATAGTTATCAACCGCACCTTCCACTTCATTATTACGAATATCGTATGTCACCTTATTCGGACGGCCAAATAGTGAAATCATGCGGTCCATCGTATGAATACCTAAACTGTAGAATGAACCTTCTTCTTTTGGACCTTCGTGAGTGATTGAGCCTGGACGGAAGTAATCAATGTGCGATTCAACCTCAACAATATCACCAAGGAATCCTTGTTCAACAACTTGCTTCACAGCTAAGAAATCACCATCAAAACGACGGTTTTGATAAGGCATAACTACTACACCTTTTTCCCGGCCTAAAGCTAATAATTCTTTAGCATGTTCTACTGTATCGCAAAATGGTTTTTCAACGATAACTGATTTTCCAGCAAGTATAACTTTTTTCGCCAATTCGTAGTGCGTGTGCGCTGGCGTGCAGATCGTCACTACTTGAATTTCTTTGTCATTCAACAATTCGTCCAAATCAGTGGTGAAGTAAACACCTTTTTCCTCATATGGAGCCGCTAATTCTTCATTAATTTGGCGTACAAAAATCGTTTTCACATTTATATTTTTACGTATTTTTACATATGGTAGGTGATAACGGTTAGCTGATTTTCCAAATCCAATAAAGCCCATTGTCAATGTCATGTTCTTCAACTTCCTTGCTCATAAATTTTCGTTTCTACATTTATTATATATTTTTATTATTAAAAGTATATAGTTTTAATTTTATAATTATATATTAAATAAACCTTTTTACTCATTTCTTTACATACTCTTTCAGTTTTATTCTCCATAGCTCTTATAGTTATAGAAATCGCAAAAGCAATTTACATTTTCAGCATGCTGAAAACACCTAAAATATTAAATTAAAAAGCCGGGATAGAAATCATTTCGATTTTCATCCCGACTTTTTACTATTTTTGTGTAATACCAAGCATTAATTATTTTAATTCGCACGTTCTCTTTTTGTCTTTCTTTAAATGACAAAGAATAACTACTTTCCACTTCCCACCGATAACCTCTAAAGTTGCCTCCACAGGAATATTGCATGTCTTCATATAAAGATCTCCTTTAATAATTTCATAAGGCAATTAAGCTAAAACATTTAAATATTACTTTTAAGTATCTATAGCACCTTAAAGTACGTACTTTTTATTGTGTTAAACATGTTTCATAATAGCATACGTAAACAGTACATGAGTAGTACGGCACTAAAAAGTACCTGTATTACTTTTTAGTATCTATATCACTTTAAAGTACGTACTTTTCATTATGTAAAATACATTTCATAATAGCATTTGTAAGAGTTGAGTAAGTAATTCAGTAGTAGAAATTACCTTTGTTACCTTTTAGATACCCATCGTACTTTAAAGTGCTTACTTTTTTTAACTGTTTCAATACTTTTATAATGCATTTTGTCAGACGATGAAATGACATGTATTGATTTTCACATCCATTCACAATGATTAATTAATTTTTAAATACATTTTAGGAGGATATCTTTAATGAGTAATTCACTAAAAGAAAAAATTGGTTTTGGTACAGCACCACTAGGAAATATGTACCGTAATATCCCAGAAGAAGAAGCAATCGCTACAGTGGATGCTGCTTGGGAGAATGGCGTTCGTTACTTTGATACAGCTCCACTTTATGGATCTGGATTAGCGGAGATTCGTCTTGGTGAAGCACTTTCGAAAAGAAATCGTGATGATTACTTTTTAAGTACGAAAGTAGGTCGAACTATTTCGGATGAACTGGAAGATCCATCTGCACGTGATTTAGGTGAAAAAGGCGGACTTTTCGAATTTGGTCGTAAAAATAAAATGATCAATGACTATAGCGCAGATGCAACCCTTCGTTCTATCGAGCAAAGTTTGAAACGTTTAAAAACAGATCGTCTAGACTTTGTTTTCATTCATGATTTAGCACAAGACTTTTATGGCGACGAGTGGATTTCACAATTTGAAACGGCTCGTACAGGAGCATTCCGTACGCTAACACGTTTACGTGAAGAAGGAGTCATTAAAGGTTGGGGACTTGGAGTAAACAAAGTAGAATCAATTGAACTTATGCTTGATTTGGAAGAAGCGAAGCCAAATATCTCCTTGTTAGCTGGTCGTTATTCACTATTAGACCACGAGCGTGCCTTGCAACGAGTAATGCCTGCAGCTGTAAAGCATAATATGGATATTGTTGTTGGTGGCCCATATAGCTCAGGTATTCTTGCTGGAGGTGCTCACTTCGAATATCAAAAGGCATCACCAGAAATTATTGCAAAAGTTGAGAAAATCAAAGCTCTTGCAGATTGTTACGAAATCAGCATCAAGGCTGCTGCATTACAATTTCCACTAGCTAACCCAGCAGTTGCTGCCGTTGTTCCTGGTGCAAGTAAACCTGAACGAATTGTAGAAGACCAAACTGCATTAAACACAGTAATTCCAGCAGCATTCTGGGAAGAAATGCGCGAACAAAAACTAGTAGCACCTAATGCACCACTACCAATCAACGTGAAATAAAGTGAAACTTTAATCAGGGGGCCATCCCCCACTGATTATTTCCCTGCAAATAGCGGGATAAAAAGGAGTGTAATAAATATGGCACATACTACTACATCTATGACAGTTTTTGCTTCACCTGAACAAGTATGGCAATTAATCGGAGGTTTTAACTCCCTTCCAGACTGGTTACCTTATATACCTAGCAGCAAAGTAACTGAAGGTGGACGCGTACGTCATCTAGCTAATCCAGATCGTGATACGATTATAGAGCGCTTAGAAGTATTCAATGATAAGGAACGCTACTACACGTATTCAATAATGAATGCACCATTCCCAGTCACTAATTATCTATCTACAATCCAGGTAAAGAAGGTACTGAAAGTAACACATCGTTAGTAGAGTGGTCTGGTACTTTCACTCCTGTAGGGGTTAGTGATAAAGAGGCAATTAATCTGTTTCATTGCATCTACAGCGATGGGCTGAAAGCATTGCAACAAGCATTTCTAGATTGATCTACTAAAAAACAATGAAAAGCAAAGCGATATTGCAGTGACCCCTGTCAAGTAGACAGTATTTAAAAAGCGCAACTAAGCAACCTGAGTTCTATATTTATATGGACTCAGGTTATTTAATTTCTTTTGAAATCTTTGATGATTATAAAAGTGCATATATTTACGCACGGCAAGTTTGACCTCATTCGCTTTATGGAAGGAGTGTAAATGAAAACACTCTGCCTTAAAGTGACTGAAGAAGTTTTCCATACAAGCATTATCCCAACAGTTGCCTCTTCGAGACATACTTGCCTTCATCTGATATTTTTTAAGTAATTGATTATATTGACGAGATGTATACTGGGACCCTTGATCACTATGTAAAAGGATTCCCTTCACATTTCGTTTTTTCTTTGCCTTTTTCAGTGTATCTAACACAAGTTTCAAGTCGTTTCTACGACTGGTTTCATAGGCAACAATTTCATTATTGTATAAATCCTTAATAGCGGATAAGTACAAGCGCTGTCCATTGAAAATCAAATAGGTAATATCGGTTACCCATTTCTCATTCGGTTTTGAAGCTTGAAACTCCCTATTTAGATGGTTCTCTGAAATCACATAAGCTTCTTTTTTTCCGTAATAAGGTCGTTTTTTCCTAATTACGGCTTTGATACCTAGTTCACGCATCAATCTTTGGATGCGCTTATGATTCAAATAAAGGTTATATGTGGCTTTCAGCCACACTTGTATTCTTCTATATCCATAAATTCCTCTTAATTTTTTATGACACGCCAATATCTTTTTCTTAATTTCGATATCCTCTGATTGTTTTTTTGAAGGCGTCGTATGCCGTTTTATCCATTTGTAGTACCCACTTCTGGTTACACCAGCAATATCGCATAGAATGGTCACTGTATAACCTGTTTTTGTCATTTCATGGATGACTTCGAATTTTTTCGTTTTGGATACGACTTTCATTCCTCCTTTTACATCCCTAAGAGCTTTTTTAACATTTCATTTTCCGCTTCTAATCGTCTGATCTTAGCTTCTGGATCTTCGGGTCTAACCCTTGGTCTACCTAAACCTGGTCCTTTCGCTTTACCGCGTTTTTCTTCTAGTCCTTTGATTCCTTCAGCTTCAAAGTGTTTCACCCAACGACTTACAACCGAGTGATGAATACCTAATTCTTTCGCAATGTTTTTATAACTCATGCCGTCTTTTAAGTATAAATCTATAGCTTGTTTCTTAAATTCTACATCGTAAGTGACTCTAATTTTCCCCATAAAAAATCCCCTCCATAGTAAACAGGGTAATGCGCTTTCTTTTTCCTGTCTACTATAAGGGGATCATATCATATCGCTTTGCTTTTTTATAAAATCCCTTTTAACTTTTCACCAATTAACTTCGCTACATACTCATAGCCTTCTAGTCCAAAATGCAAACCATCTTTTTCTTCATCTTCTACGAATATTTTATAATTTTCTTCCTGAATCATCTCAGCATACAAATTTAGAAAATGGCTCCCGGTTTGCTTCGCTACTTCCTCTACAACTTCTGCATACTGGCCGAGTATTTCATTTGTTCTATTACGTTGTCTTTCTTCATCAACTGGCGCCGGGCTAATAAGTAATACTTTTTCTGGTGAAATCGTGCCTACAATTTTCTCTAAGTTTTCTTTATATGCTTGTAATGGGACTTGAGCAAAAGAAACTGCATCATTCGTACCAAGAAAAACTGTTACAAAGTCTGGTTCATGTGATAATACATCCTCTTCAATCCTTTGTAGTGCATCGAACGTATTATCACCCGCAGCACCTGCATTAACCACTTTCCAATTTGGAAACATCTCATGCAAACGTGGCGTTAACCTTGGCGTTCCACCAAAAAATGTTTCATCAGCTGTAATACTATCTCCGAAGCATACTAAAGTTTTCATAAAGCTAACTCTCCTTTTACGTATGAAACAACTTTCCTTCTATCGCTTTCATATATCTTTCAGCAGAACGTTCAACTGCCTCATTTGCATTTTCTTTTACTACTCGGTGAAAAGCATTATATAAACGATTAAACTGTAACGGTTTCACTCGATTCGCCATTTCCTCAACTTTTCTCGCCGGTAATGGAATTAAGTTTGGATAGCTATACATGAAGCTTACCCACTGCTGATCCGCTACAACTTGAATGATATCACCTGTTAATAAAATACCTTTTCCATCATTTCCTTCTTCCCAATGTAATACAGAACCGCCACTAAAATGTCCTCCGAGACGATGCACTGTTACTCCATCTGCTAATTGTAAAGACTCACCAGTCCAATAAATAATACGACTACTAGGACGCATTACCCACTCTTTATCGTCTTCGTGTATATAAATTGGTACATCGAATGTTTCTGCCCATTCTACTTGTGTTGAATAATAATGCGGATGAGATAATGCAATTGCATCTAATCCGCCAAGCTCTTTTATTTTCGTAATTGTCGTTTCATCTAAATAAGTAATACAGTCCCATAGTAAACGATATGACTCCGTTTTCACTACAAATGCCGTTTGACCGATCGCAAATCCTGGTTTAGTTGTAAAACTATACAGTCCTTTTTCTTCTTCGATAATTTCATTTTCATACGTACCACCAGTTTGCAAGTTTTCTAAACTCGTCCAAGACTGCCCTTTCGGATTAACATATTGTCTCTCCTCATCACAAATAACACAACTTACCGGTTCTTCCACACCCGCCGCATATTGCACGCCACACGTTGTACAAACGAAATTATTCATAGTTATTCTCCTATTCCTTTAATTTTTTATTAAGCTGATATTTGTTGATCGTTTTCTGCTTTTTTATTTTCAAGTGATACGCTTATAAGAGTAACAAAGTAGACAACTGTAACCGCCATAGGAATTACAATAAATCCTTTTTCTGCAAAAAGAATCCCACATACTGACGTTACTAATACAGTTCCTACTGATAAAAAACCATAACTTTTACTTTCATAAATCCATACATATGGTAAAAAATGAACACCTATTAACATCGCTACTACAAAAGGTAACCACTCCGGAAATTGAAAATATGCAAGTAATACAAACGGAATATTCAATACATTTATCCCACCAATTACCCCAGCTAAAGTCCCTAGCGGATTTCCTTTCGCAAACATATCAATTTTTAATATAGCAGCTATCATTAAGCCGAAAGGAAACACACAGCCCATACCAATTAAATATACCCACACAACTTGCTTTTCTGAAAGAAGAACACCAGTTATGCTCGCTACAATCCAAAATAAAAGACCAGCTATTATAACAGGAAATCCCTTCTTCGTTTTTTGTGCTAAATCTCTTTTTGCTTCTGAAATGTTCATTTCTATATCTCCCCCAAAATATAAGTGCTATAATGTCGTCTTATTTTCGCTATCGAACATAATCTCATTCATCCAATAACGCCAAACTACTAAGTAATCTTCTAAATCTTTTGGGTGGTGTCTTAAGCATGTATCAATACGCAAATATAAACCTATTACTATTTCTTCATATAAATCTCGGTCCCTTTTACGAAATGCACATTGTTTCATCACATACTGAATGGTTTCTTTCGTTAAATCTTCTGGTGTTGAACAGAACGCGTAAATTAAATCGTATATAGGATCTCCTAAGACTGGTAAAGGATCTATCACACCGGTTAACTTATTCTTTTGAAATATAAAATTATGGAATCCAAGATCACCATGTAATAAAAACGGCCTATCCATTCCAGTACCTCTTTGTGGACTATTTACAAGTGTAAGAACAAGCTGATCTTCTTCATCACTTATGCACTGCTTCAAATTTTCACGAGCTTCCATTACATTTGTTAATAAAAACTCTGTCCAAGATTGAACCGGACTATCTTTCCATCCCCATCCATCTACCTCTGGAACTATTTCATACGTATTAATTACTTCTTTAACAATTGTACAAAGTGTGCTCCTCTTATACCCAAGTTCGCACGAAGTAGCCCCATCGAGAAAGGAATACACAATATATCTATTTAAAGGTTCCTTATACAAAAGCTTTGAAAATAAAGTATTCCCTTCATAAAAAGAAAGAAAATCAGCTTCTTCACGTATCACTTCTGATTCATTCAGCTTTACAACGTATTTCGCGTCCAACAAATATACTGTACTTGTCGTTCCTCCGTTCAACACTTTCATGCTTTTCGGATAATGTGAAATAACCTTCTCATTAACTAGTTGTTCAGCGATTATTGAAATGTCCATTTCTCCACCCTTAATTTAAAAGACAACTTTACTATTATTTGACAATTTCAAGAGGATTCCTTCCAACATCTTAATATAACAGAAATTAATTTTTAATTTATTAAGACTGCCTCTTTCAAGATTTCATCATATAATTCATTCCATTTATGATATTGCGATGCGATTTCTTCTACTCTAACAAACATCCTTTTATCGGATTCATACTCACCGTCAAACTTATGCACTTCATTAATCTCCATCCGGTAGAACGGCTGATACCCTACTTTTGGATACGGACTATTTTCATTCCAATTTGGATTATCACTATGGTCAACGATAATATATCCAAATAAAGTACATTCTCCTTTTACATAACCTTCTTCCCACGCTTCTCTTTTAAAACATTCTTCTGGTAATTCCCCTTCTTCTATATGCCCACCAGGAAAGTCCCAACCACGCTGCTCATGGTCTATCAGTAAAATCTTATTATTATTATGAAAACAAAAACCGTGAACACTCGTGATTCTTTCGTATTCTGGCAATATACAATCTTTTTTCCACGTTAACTTCACTTTTGATTCCCCATAATTTGCATATATAGTTACCATTTCCCTCACTCCAAATGCTCTTCATTTAATCTAGTAATTTCTATTGAATTATCTCTTTCTTTTAACTTACGAGCCAAACTTTCTACACCAAACACTTCTGTAAATGTGTGACTACCTACAATTAAGTTAATGCCTTTAAATTTCGCATGTTGCACTGTATATAATGTTTTTTCTCCTGTTATGTACGTATCACAACCTTTTTCTAGTGCACGCTCAATAAGGTTTGTATTGTTTCCTGCACCTGTTAATATCGCAATCCGTTTTACTGGCTTATCATGATTTTTCCAACTCTTCACTTTCTCTTCCATTCTCTCTTCAAGTTTTCCAACTAAGTTTGAAAACGGAATCGCTTCTTTATATTCTCCTATTCCCGGTAGCTCTTCTTCCTCATACGTGGAATACTCCAGTATTGTATGTATCCCAATTTCGTTAAATAACGACGTACACGTGCCAAACTTTACAAAATCTAACGGCAAATGAATCCAAAAATGATTCATTTCATATTCTTTTAATTTCTCAATACAAGCCTCTTCCATACCAAATAAAAAACTCCACGGCGCATGATGTGTAAGTATCATATCAACCCCATTTCGATATGCTTCTTCAATTGTTTCTAGCGTCAAATTTGTCGTGTATCCTATTTTGTGAAATTCCTCTTTACTAATATGAGTGAAGCCATACTCGTCATCGCCGTATTTATTAAGATGCTCTTCAAAAAGTGATGTAATATGTTCTTTAAACTGCGTTATATTCATTTTCATTTCCCCTTTCTTCTACTTTTATATTTCAAAAATAAGGAAATACTAAAAATAACGTTACATACATATAGGAGGACAATATGAAACCTGAATTTTTAAAAGCTATACATGATGCAATTGGAACCGTCGAACATATTCATATAGAAGAAAGTGGTGCAGATAGTTTACTCATTCATCACGATGATGCACAGCAATTAAAACAAGTTGCTGAAACGTTAGAACACAACAATTTCCGCTCTACTATAAGAACAACTGGGGATGCTTCGTATATTGAAGTGTTGAACAGATAAAGAGAAACTTTAATCAGTGGGGGTTCATCCCCCACTGATTATTAGCCCTCACCAATCGGGCTTTTACGGGCAGTTGATCCCACACCTAATTTCTTTGCTTGCGCTGAATTTTGAGGTGTGGGTCTTACTGCCCATAAATAGCGGGATAAAGAGAAGTCCCAGCTATGTGCTGGGCTTTATTCTTTTATATTGAAATTTCAAACTCTTTCACATATACCGCTGTTCCCGCAATATGTATTTGTAACTTCTCATTTTCTACATCTTTCGTTACATAAACCGTTACACGACCATTTTTATTCATTTCCTGTCCTTGCTCAACGATTAACTCCAGTTCATGGTCAAAATCTTTCTCCAAATACGTCGCATAATACGCTCCCATTACACCTGAAGCAGTTCCTGTCACTGGATCTTCTATTGTTCCAGAATAAGGTGATGAGAAATGACGACCGTGCATTTTTGCTTCTGCATCATATGTTTCCAAGCAAAGTGGATGGATCGCAACCTTTGGCATTTCTTTTAGCACCGATGGAAATTCATTATTATTAGGTTTCATTCTTTCACATGCATCAATTTTTTTAATAGGTACAATTAAAGTCCAAATACCAGTACTTCCATATACAATTGGTAAATTTCCATCTAAATCATTCACTTCAAGACCAATACTGTGAGCTAATGCCTCTTTGGAACCTGCAAAACTTTGAAACTTAGGTATTGCTTGTCTCATTTTAATAAAAGTTTCCCCATTTTCATTCGCACCTATATGTATTGGTAAAACTCCCGCCTTCGTTTCAATCGTTAACTTATGTTTCCCTCCCAATATTCCTCTTTCATGAAGTGCATATATTGACCCTACTGTCGCATGACCACATAAATCATTTTCATGACCAGGTGTAAAATAGCGAATTCTTATATCTGCTACTTCTGAAGAAAGAACAAAAGCTGTTTCGTTAAATCCAACCTTTTCAGCAATGAGTTGCATTTCCTCTTCCCCTAATCCATCTGCTTCTAATACAATGCCTGCTGGATTTCCCATATTCGGTTTATTACTAAATGCATCATAATGGACTACGTTTACTTTTTTCATTCTCATATCCCCTAATCCTCTTTTAAAATTTTTTTGAAGGTCCAAATCTATTTTGAATGGTTGTAAGATCGTACATTACCACTCCAACTCCCCTAAACCTGGCTCAACAAACTTACCCGAAACATCCTCATTTGAATCCATTACCCAATCATATATATTTTGAGCTCCTTCAGTAGGAGTCATATTCGCATCAAAAGCACCAATGTCAGTCTTTAATTTTCCAGGGTGAATTGCGGTTACACGAATTCCTTTATCCGCAAACTCTTGTTGTAAACAGAGCGTTAACATATTTTGTGCAGCTTTTGCGATCCGGTATGAATATGAGAACTGCCCTTGTGGAAATTCTTTTTTGGCCATTTTATGTAAAGAGCCTAAACGAGATGATACGTTTATAATTCTCGGCTGATTTGATTTAGTTAAAGCTGAATACGTACCTTTTATTGCTCGAATAACACCTAAACAATGAACGTTAAATAGTTCCATTAACTCTTCTGAATTTGTACGTAAAATCTCAGTTTCCTTTCCAGTAATTCCAGCGTTATTAATAACTAGATCAATATGCTCTGTGTACTCTCCAATTTGCTTCTTAACTCGCTCAGTACTCTCATCATCTGTCAAGTCTGCTAATATAGGAAAACATCTCGAGGTAAAAACCTTATTCAATTGTCCTATCGCTTCCTTACTTCTAACTAGTGGATAAACTATATGTCCATTTTCATGAAATACCTTTACTAACTGTAATCCTAATCCTCGATTTCCACCTGTAATAAGTATCCTCATATATTCATCTCCTTATTTTTATAATAAACAAGAAAATCTGCCCACTTACCATTCCCCATAGAAAATGCCTCTCTCATACATTCAAATGAAAAACCAGCTCTTTCTGCAAGACGAACGGATGGCTCATTATCGACATGTATATGTAATTCAATTCTATGAAATTGAAGGCTATTAAAAAATAACGGTAGCACAGCTATTACACTTTCTACTCCGTATCCATTTTTCCAATATTGATTATGAATAGAGTAGCCCATCATCGCCCATTGATAATCCATGCGTAAAATCTTTATAAGCTCTAGCTTTCCAATATTGGCGCCATCTTCTTTCTGAAAAACACCTAGCACATACATTTCATCCCGTCGTGCCGCCTCATCAAACCCTCTTATCCATTCCGTGAACCATTCTTTTGTTGAAGACGACATGTCATGATAGCCATCATCGTATTTATATTGAGATGGTAACCTCTTATTGAATCCATCTAACCAACTTTCATAATCCTCTTTTTGAAATGGACGGATAATCAGCCTCTCTGTCTCTACTTGTAATAGCGGCAGCTTCATTTATATCTCTTCCTTTAATTATTTTATTGAATATTCTTTATTATCTTACACAAAATACAAAATCTAGTAAATTATTATGTTTTTTATAAACAAAAATCCAGTTATGCTTTATACATAACTGGATTCCTCATTATTTAATAACCTTTTATTTCATAAGAATTACATCCCGTAACTCTCTCTTCAACACTTTCCCTAAAGCGTTTTTCGGTAACTCCTCCATGAATACCACTTCTGGTATTTTGTAACCTGCTAATTTATTCTTACAATGCTGAACAATACTTTCTTCTGTTAATGATGTTTCGATATCCTTCACAAGATAAGCTCTTGGAACCTCACCCCAAAAGTCATCTGGAATTCCAACTACTGCAACTTCTAGAACACCATATATTTCATGAATGACATCTTCTACTTGATCTGGATATACGTTGTCACCACCGCGTATGATAACGTCTTTATATCTTCCCATAATATGTAGGAATCCATCGTCATCTATCATACCTGCATCGCCCATGTTAAACCAATTATCTTTTACTACCTTCTTTGTCGCCTTTTCATTATTCCAATATCCTTTAAACATGTATGGACTTCTTACATGAATCTCTCCAACTTCATTTGTTGTTAGTTCATTCCCTGTTTCTGGATGAACAATTTTCAATTCTACATGCTTAAGTGTTTTCCCTACAGAAGACATTTTTTCTTTTCCCATATTTGGATGCCAAGAAGTTACTACCCAACCTTCTGTACTACCATACCCTTGCACCATATATATTCCTTTTTTCATATATTTTTGAATGAGCGTTTCTGGAACTTTTGTACCACCACTTTGCGCTACTTTAAAGGTCGAAATGTTACGCTCTTTTTTATTTAGTTCATCAAGCATATAACTATACACCGCTGGAAACGCAAGCATCGTAGTAATTTTCTCTTCTTCAATCTTATCCCAAATAAGAGTAGGATTTGAATCAGATAAGAAAATCATCGTTATGCCATGATAAATGCAATTTAAAATAGAAAGCACTCCACTCATATGAAACAATGGATGCACTGATAAAAAGCGTTCACCTGCTGGAATTTCTCTTTGCCCCGCAATCTCAGTAAAATAATGATGTAAGTTTTTATGACCAATTACGCATGCTTTTGCCTGTCCAGTCGTTCCTGAAGTAAATAAGTAAATCGCATCATCATCTTCATGAACTTCTACGTTCGGCTCTGTAATTGGCTGTTCTCGCAATTTTAATTCAAATGAACCAAAGCCTTCTTCTGTCGTTTTAATTACATAAGGAATTTCTTTAACAGCATCAACCTTTAATAACACTTCACTAAATTCATCATCAATAACTAATACTTTTAACTTTGCTTCTTTTACAATCGTTTCTAATTCATAAGCTGTAAGCTGATGATTTAGCGGAATAAATACCGCTCCAATTTTCAAACTTGCCATCATAATGCTTGGAAACGGATGATTATTTTTGCATAGTATTCCTATGCGATCCCCTACCTGCACACCGTTATGTAACAAATAATGTGCAAGCTGGTTTACTCGTTCATTATACTGCTGAAACGAATATCTTTTCTCTCCCCCGACAAGCGCTTCCAAATTTGGTGATTGCATTGCTCTCTTTTGTAATAATTGTCGCATCGTTCTCAAGTAAAACTCCCCTTTATATATGTTAGGGTTTTTATTTTACCAGATTAACTATTAATTTACTAAAGATTACACTTAGTGAATATAAAACATATGAAAAAATAGCCATCTACTTAACAAGTAAATGGCTATTTTTCCTTATATATTAGAATACTCCTTGTTCATAACATATTTCACATATTCAGGTGCACTTTTTTCAATCTCTTCATCACTGATTTCATATTCTGCACCATATAAATAGAAGGAAGGAATAAACTCCATTCCCGTGTATAAGCTTGTAGCGTGAAATGGTTTCGTCAACTCAGCCATTGTGATCCCGCTATTTTCATAGTCTTTTTCTAATCCACCTATAGAAATAGCTACACCAAACTCTTTCCCCTGCACTTTATCCCCTTTAGATCCGTAAGCAAATCCATATGTTAATACATCATCGAACCATTTTTTTAATAATGGTGGTGAGCTATACCAGTAGAGCGGAAATTGAAATATATATCGGTCATGTTCTACTAACAGCTTTTGTTCCTCTTCAACATTAAACTCCCAATTCGGTGCCGCTTTATATAATTCATGCACCGTAATTTCATCTGAATATTTCTCAAGTTCTTCTACCCATCTTTTATTAATTCGAGACTTTTCAATATCAGGATGTGCTACAATTACAAGTGTTTTCATATATTTTCTTCCCCCTTATAAATAATTCAAACCCTTTAGTATTAGTATGAATGAATCACATATAATTGGAAAGTACGTACTTTCAAGTGCTATAGGAACCTTGAGGTACCTTTGGAGGTGTTAAATGAATCAAAATGATGATTGCCCAATCGCAACGACACTCGAAGTAATCGGTGGAAAATGGAAAGTTCATATATTATGTATTTTGATGGATGGAAAAATGCGAACGAATGAAATAAAACGAGAAATTCCAAACATTACGCAAAAGGTTCTTACACAACAACTTCGGCAACTTGAAGCTGATGGAATTATCCATCGTACTGTATATCAAGAAGTACCACCAAAGGTTGAGTACACAATAAGCGCACATGGAAAATCTTTAATGCAAATTATGGATGAACTATTTGAATGGGGAAAAGACCATCAAATAAAAAGATTAAATGACTAAAAGAACCCTATCAACTTTGTTACATCTTCTATGTCAAGAATTCTTCTGAAATTTTATAATAGGGGTATCGTCATATCACTATTAAGCTAACAAAAAATACCCCTAAAATGAAAAAAAGCTTATTTCTCAAAGGAATTAACTGTAGCGAAGGAAAATTACATATTCATATAAATATAGCTCTTATGTAAATTCCTAAAAAATTATAGCCACAGAATTACTTTCCTATCCTCTTCTTAATTTTGAAGTCTAGAAAGTCAGCATTTAAACTAAACTTGCTAATATCGCTTTTGTACGATTGTCCGTTACCTCATAATAAATTTCTAATCCTTTTCGAGTACCAGTTACGATTTTAGCAGCCTTTAGTTTGGATAAATGTTGACTAATTGTACTTTGAGGCATTTGTAAATCTCCATACATTGTTGTTACATTAGTAGGGCCTTTTGCAAGCATTATTTTTACTAAGGATAAACGGACAGGATGTGCCAATACCTTTAATACTTCAGCGATTTCTTCATACATTTCTTTTGTTTTTTTCATATTTTTTCTCCCCTTTTATATAAATATTAATGATATCCATATATATAATTCGAAAGGATATACGATTTTGTGTCCGTCATTTAAAAAATTTAAATAATAAGAATTTCTTTAGTTTGAAACTAGAGAGATTTATTAACATGAAACGAATTCCCATCTTCAATATTCTATGGATTCTTCTTTTCATTCCCTTGATGTTGTGTGGTAGAAATGTCTTTGTCCTCATTTTCAGGCCCGTTATTTTCGTTTATATTACCTTTATTTCCTTGTTTTTATCCCCTATCGTTGTTTTCTTGCTAGTGTCCATTATTTCCTTGCTGAGATCCTCTACCGTTGTTTTCTTGCTGATGTCCATTATTTCCTTGCTGAGATCCTCTACCGTTGTTTTCTTGCTGATTTCCATTATTTCCTTGCTGAGATCCTCTACCGTTGTTTTCTTGTTGGTGTCCATTATTTCCTTGCTGAGATCCTCTACCGTTGTTTTCTTGTTGGTGTCCATTATTTCCTTGCTGAGATCCTCTACCGTTGTTTTCTTGTTGGTGTCCATTATTTCCTTGCTGAGATCCTCTACCGTTGTTTTCTTGCTGATTTCCATTATTTCCTTGCTGAGATCCTCTACCGTTGTTTTCTTGCTGATTTCCATTATTTCCTTGCTGAGATCCTCTACCGTTGTTTTCTTGTTGGTGTCCATTATTTCCTTGCTGAGATCCTCTACCGTTGTTTTCTTGTTGGTGTCCATTATTTCCTTTTATTTGCTTCGGTTGCTGTTCCTTGGATTGCTTTTGTTCTATATGCTCCTGCTTCTCGTATCTCTCTTCTTTTACAGGAGACGAATCCGATGATACTTCAGGAGATGACTTTGGTTGCGAATGTATCTCCTCATCGCGCTCCTCTTGATTAGACGGCGGCGCAGGTGGAGTAAGCGATTTCTGCTTCTCATTCTCTTGCTTTATATAAACACCTGTGCCAACTCCTGCTTTATTAGCATTCTCCCGCATTTGCATCGTACTGCTTTGATATACGACTGTAACATATTTTGTCTCATACTCTTTCTTTAATTTTTGCATAGCCTTTTCCAACTGTGGTTCTAGCGACTTGTCCTTTGTAACAGCTGTTAGCATAACTTGCTTATCATTCGTTAAGTACTTATCCTCTTGACTGTGTTTTATAATAGTACGTATTACGTCTTGCAGGTCTTTATTTTCCCATCGCTTTATTTCTTTTAAAATACGCCTTCCATCATCATTACAAGCTCGTAAATCTATAACACGAAGATCCTTTGTTACGCTCACCTCTAAACTTGGATTTATATCCACTGAGACATAAGCAAATACTTTTTCTTCCGGTTGGTTGTAGAAAAACAGCAACACACATAGAAAACAAGTAACAAGTAATGATGCAGGCTTTAAGAAAGAAGGGATTGAAAAACGCGGTTCTCTTTGCTCTTGTTTGTTAAACGAGATTTCCTCTCCAATTATGTAAGAGTGTACTTTTCTTTTAAACGTAATAAACTCTCCATTTGGAGTTAAAACAACTACGCTATGTTTTTTTATATCCATCACAATTCCTTTATTCATCATGCTTTCCCCCTCTTATATAATCAAGAATATATGTATAGTTGTTTGCAAAGATAATACACATTGCTATAATGTATTTTCTATGTCGCTCCAACGTTTTACGACTTACCCTAACACGTGGTTCAATATGTTTCAGCGGTAACTTTTTCTTTCTGAACAGCTCTTCCATCATTTTCTCGTCTTTTATAATAATCTTTACAATTTCTCTTAAGTGCTCACGCGTATCACGATGCTTAGGAGATTCCTTAGCAAGCTCTGAAAATGTGATTTTAAACTCAGCTAGCACACTTTGAAAATGAAGAATTTCCTCCTTACGGTTACTATTTTCCATCTCTTTCATATACTCCGTAAGCGATACTTGCATTTCTAATATTCCCTCTTGCTTATCTTCTTTTAAAAAGACAAGATTATGCTTAGACTCTTTGCGTATATAGTCAATTACATCTCTTTTTATAAGAAGATCAGCAAACGCTAGAAAAGATTTTCCTTTTTTATATGAATACTGTTCAATTGCCTCGTTAAACGCAAACAATCCAATGCTATATTCATCATCCTGTTCTGTAATATACCTGCGGCAGACAGACGAGATTGATTTTCTAATAAACGGCTGATACTGTACGATAAAAGCTTCCTTATCTCCTCCGTTGTTTTGTATGTTAAATACGATATCTTCTATTTTCGTTTTTTTTAAGATTTTCATTACTAAACTCAACACTAGTAATCTCCCTGCCTCCTTCTGCTTTAAATAGCAAAATGGTCACTAAATAAGTGACCATTCAAGCACATTTTCTTAGTACTTTTCTTTTGGCTTGTCTTATTTCTGTTGCTCATATTTTTCGAGGCCGACTTTTTTATATAACTATTTTTTCCACTTGTACTAAAGTGAAGTCTGTATTTTGTACTACTTTCTTGTTTTCTTTTGCAATATCACTTGTTCTTCTTGCTCTTTTTTATTTTAGCTGCAATCTTTGAATAACTCTTCGCTATATTTTTGGTAATTTTAGCTTTTTCTTTCATTTGTTTTCTTCTACTTATATATATTCGAAGGAATAAATGATTTTATGGGGGTCAAAAAAATATTTTTTATAAAATAGTTATTTTTTCAAAAATAAAAACCATCAATTGGAAGAAACTCGTTATAACTCCTCCTTATGGTATTTCCTTTGTAAACCTTTTTATTTAAATGTATAATTGTATTAAAAGTCTAAAATTTCAGAATCGGAGGGCGGCGTCATGAAAAGTTTTGGTACGTTAGTAATCTCTACCGTCATTTCAGCAGGCTTAGTGTATTATAATATCGATTCCTTTAATAATAAATTTACATCCGGGAATACATATTACTGGGCAAACGGTATCCTAGCTGCTGGATTCCTTATATCCTTAATTATCAACATAAAAGATATCATCAAGAAAAACTACACAACTTCTGAATCAAATTAAGGAGCCTATTATGGTTCCTTTTTCTATGCAAAATAAAAAAGCAGCTGTTAAGCTACTTTGAATTCTTCTTATCCCCAAATGAAATGATATATATATTCTCCCGTTACACGTTCATTAATTCCAGCGATCCTAGCGAATCTCATTAAGTCCGCCCCTTGAAGAAAATACACCGAGATCGTAACTGGTACTTGTGACCACATGAATTGATAAAGCTCATTCACTCTCTGATTCGTCGAAACGATTAAATCATTTACAGGTCCATGATTCCATGCAGAGGTTTGAACTGAAGTGAACGGAAGGTCTTTCCCATTAACCACTATTCTTACCACACTTTGAGTTATGTCCACAACAATCTCCTCCACCATTACAAAATTTAAGCCTGTTTCTATACTCATATTCTTGATTAATAATAAATGTTTAAGGCAAACCCCTATTTTCATTTCTACTCAAAAACAATTTATTTGATAAAATAAAAAAGCAGCGGATTCGCTGCTTTAAAATCTACATAACTCCCTTTTCTTTTGCTCCCTCATAAAGAACCGTGCGGCTTACACCTGTAACTTCACATATCTTCTTTACTGTAAACTTGTTTTCCTTTCGGTTTGCAAGCAGATCTAAAGCATGTTCCATATTAGGATTATCATCATCGTACTTCTTAGGGCGCCCTTTATAAACACCATGTTCTTTAGCTAGTTCAATACCTTCTCGTTGCCGCGTTCGAATTAGGTCACGTTCTAACTGATTAACACCAGCCATTACAGTGAGTAGGAAAGTGCTGTATGGATTATCGCTTGTAGTATCAAGCCAATTGTCTTTTAACGACTTAATAGAAGCGCCTTTTTCTTTAATTGTTTCTATAAGTTTAAATAAGTCTTGTGTACTTCTGGTAATACGTGCTAATTCAGTTACTACAATTACATCACCTTCACGCAGATTGTCTAACATACGTAATAACTCAGGTCTGTCTGTTGTAGCCCCGCTAACTTTTTCTTCAAACACATAATCACATCCATAATCACTCAATTGTTTGAGTTGCCTTACTAAGTTCTGATCTTGTGTCGATACACGAGCATATCCAAGAATCATTCTATTTCTCCCCTTTGTCCGTAAATTAACTATAGCTTAATAACAGCATTTAATTTCCGTACATGTAAACCGAACATGAAGAGAGTTGTAAAATAAGTATTTTAAATATGTCTAAATTATGAACGTATGCAATTCTAAATAAGTACACCCATAGCGGACGTTTCATTCTTTATTTTCATTCGCTGTGTTCATTTGTTTTGTTATCTTTCCTTAACAAGAAATCAGACCAGAAAATCCATGTACCAAAAAAGAGCGCTTTTCTTCAAAGCACTCTCCAATAGGAATTTACCATTCTCGACGCTTATCACAGTCACGATCATGATTACGTTTACGACGACATTCATCACAATCACAGTCGCGGTCACGTCTACAACGACGGTCATCACAATCTCTGCGTCTGCAGAACATTAAATCATCCCAAAATCTATCACAATCTCGGGAACGTCTGAAATTACAATTACATCCCATAAATATAATTACCTCCTCTTAACTCTAGTCTAGGATTCATCATATTCTATGCTAAAAAACAAAAACAGCTTGTTTACTAGTCTACTTTCTGCATTTTAAAGTAATAATGTTATTATCTAATCTTTAAGTTTCAAATCTATTTTACCCCTTATCTTTCCTTAACAGCAAACAAGACGCCACCCAGATCACGGCAGCGCCTACGAAAATTGCTATACACTTAATCAAACTCATTTATCCTCACATTATTTATTTCTTTGCTTCCATACCCCATTCTCTTTACGATAAGTATTCTTTCCATTCATGAAGTCAGCTGTATTACCAGGAATACTATATTTCTTATTCTTAGCCTTCTTCTCCAGCCTTTTTTCTTCTTGAATAGCTTGCAAATCCGCCTTCCATTGTTTCAACAAATCCTTTTCACGTCGCATCGAATTTGTACCCCTTGGATTAAAATGTGAACCAAATAATTAGATTCTTCCTATTTATATACTCATTTAAACCAAATGTCCATTTTGTTCAAATTCACGTTTAATGTGTACTAATTTATGTTTTCTCTTCTAAATAGACCAACGATATATTATAATCCTCTATATACCCAAGGAGGTTTACCATGCTTAATTTTCATAAAATATTCCCCATCTTAGGATTCTTTTGGTTTTTATACGGTTTCATTGGCCTCATCTTGTTTATTACTTTCCTTAGCGTGTCGTAACAGCGCTTATAAATATATGTTTAATGTATAATTTCTATATAACAAAGAAAAAAGCATCCATATTGGATGCTTAATGTATACTAATATTAATATTGAATAGCTTCATTGATAGACTTTCTAGAACAATAAATATACTAGCTGAAACTGATCTATATCCGATATTCTTTCCTGTAACATTAATAGTAATCTCCGCCAAATGGGTTGGTACATCATCTTTTTTCAAAAATTTTATCTTCAACCTTTTCAACTATTGCTACATTATCTATTTCTTTAAAAGTTTTCAGCAATTTTGTTTCTAATAAAGTAAAATCAAAATTTTCATCTTTAATCACATCAAATATAATCTTCATTTTTCTTTCCCCATTTTTAACTAGTTAATATACTAACATCAATTCAAGTTTCCGTAAGGTAACGAAAAAAGGCGCTTTCCCGAACGAAAACGCCTTACTCAAGGTTCTGTATTTACGTGTAAAAGAACTCCAAAACAAATGGAATGGCGGTCATATCCGTAATTGGTCAATGGTGTTGAATCAACTTATGGTTAACGATAAATTCGCCAAACGTATTGAAAAATATAGTATTTACCTACCGTAATTTAAATGCTTCGTTTGTTCGATAAGATAATTTGATATATCTATGTTGGTGCCATTTCGCAAGAGGAATTCCACTAAATCTTGCTTTTGAAGAACAGGATTAATAACGGCTCCATCTAGCTGACTTAGAATCTCAACGATGCCATGATGTGAAAAACTCTTGATTGCTTTAAAAAGTTCTGCATCACGTTTCTTTCGTTCGGCGGATTCTTCAGGATACCCAGTATTGAACGGTTCTTCAAATAGTTTCTCAAGCGTGAAGCGAAGATTTAATTCGCCCGCCCAACCGAAGTTCAATCCAAGTGGCAGTGATGCACAGTTTCCGTTATTTATCCTACCAAATAGGAACGCATCTGTTGGAGTTGGCAGATAACCGCTAATGACATTCGGAAGTGTATTACAGGCAATCGACATACCAACACCGCTACTACATCCAGTGACGACAAAATCAACTGCACCTGAATTTAGAAGTAGACCAACAGCTAAGGACACTTGGATATAGCTTAACTCGGATTCTTCAACTGTAACACCAAAATTGAGTACTTCATATCCATGCCTCGCCACAGCCCTTTTTGTCTCTTCAAAAATCAGTTCATTTTTGCTAATTTGGGTACTTGCTTGTATCACGGCTATCTTCATTCTTCCACGACCTTTCGATTTAATTATCACACAAACCAAAAGTCAAAAGAAGATAAAAAAGACAGAAGCGATCTTACCTTAATATTTGCTATTCTATGTGTTCGTTTCAAAAACTTACACAGATTTCTTGACAATCCCTCCTTGTTTTTTTAAATAATCCGTAAGGCTGTTGCAATTGCCATAATTGCATTCTTTTTCTGGTAATAATACCAATCATTAGCTAATATCATTTGAGCCTTTATCGCCTTATCACTCATTACACCACTCTTTAGATATTTCCGCTCGATTCTCTCCCTTTGCTCTATATCCAATGAATGTTCTATTGCTCTTCTAATCTGTAAGTATTTGTAATCGTTAATCTTCTTCGTATCACGTAATTCTGGGAATAACTGAATACTTTCCCTTTCACATTCGCTTTGGTTCATCATACGGACTGATAGATCCTTGTAATCTCGCAATACCTTCACTACTGCTTTTTGTATTAACTTATATTCCTCGTTATTTATTTCTGGAAAGAATGATAATTGCTCCATCTGTAATCCCCCTATTTCGAATTTTGGTTTTTATATTCACATCAGGCGCGTGAAATTTTACTATCTCTTTGTTGAATAAAGGAAACGTGCATAGAGAGTAGCCCCCACCATCCACTCTGCATGGTTTCGCTATCCATTAAGCCTTTAATAATTTACGTTTCTTGCTGGCCATCTTCTCTTTTGCTACTTCAATGTTATTTGCTACCTTTTGATGGTCCTGATCAAATTGATTCATGCCATCCCACGGTTTCCGAGTCCCATTGTTATTCCTCGCTTTCTATTAAAAGGATTATTTTGTTAAAAAATTGATTCTAATTTATAACCTCTATCTTTTTCGTTTATTTCCCATTAAAATTGAGTAAAACTATTTTGATAACATAGGAGAAAGCTATGAAGCATAACCTCAATCTATGGTCCTTTATATGCTCTTTGATTTGCGTTGGACTATTCCGTTTATATTTTGAAATTCCACTTGAATTATTCAAATTTTTCACGGATTCATTACACATTCACCCTTTATTTATATTACTAGTTTTAACAATAGGAACTTTTTTTGCTGGCATTATAGGATTTTCTAAGATGAATAATTGGATTGCGATGCTTAGGAGTGTAGCAACAGTCTTACTAACATTGTTATTATCAGTATTTTTAACACTAACTTTGATTGTGGGTTATGCATTAAGTTAAACGTAGTTTTTTATGAGTAAAACTCAATATTCTGTCAATAATATAGATGACATTAGAGTTTTCTCCTTGTTCCCCCTTGGAGATGAGCAGTTAGTTTTTGCTAATTGCTCTTATATTTATAACAAAGATAAGATTCTTTAGAATGATTCTTCTTTATTTCTCAATATAAGGAGCCTTTGATTTTCATTAACACTCCTGTAGTATATGAACAAAGAGTAAGGTAAGAGTTACTCTTTGCCATTTTAGGAAAGGTTCTGTTGGAAACAGCGGAACCTTTTTTCGTGATTTAAAGGTACTAAGACAAAATGAAATATTTACCATGAAGGTAATTGTTAAATATTTTACGCTTATACAGTATAATGGGATAGTTATTGTGTATTGGCATTAAGAGGAGCGTCCTGATTAAGCGCTTCTCTTTTTTTATAAAATAGCTCCAAATTACTTGGACACATTTACCAGTTTATTCAACACAAATATCATGTTAAAATCCCTTGTGAATACGACATAACTCAACTTGGTGAAGCCCTGTAATATTTCCTGTAGGGCTTCTTTTTTTACAAGCAGTTATTTCATTACGCTGACTACCTTGTTGTGCAAAATAACGATTTTGTTCACTTTTTTCATACATTTATAAAACATTCATATGTTATCTTCAGTAAGTTCTATTTCCTTTATAATATTGTGTGAAGTATACCAACGAACGAAGCCTAAAAAACTCTAATGAAGTGATGAAAAAAGCCTAATTTCTCTACAAAACATTGAGAAATTAGGCTTTTTAATAGAAAAAGTAGCATTCATAAACAATGAATACAGTTTAACTCTTCAATTCTATTTTCATAGATTCATATATTCTTCTAAAGTCAGTTTTTCCTTATATATATTTTCAGCAATATCTCCTACATAGCGAATATGCCAAGGTTCATATGCATAACCCGTAATACTTTCCTTCCCCTTAGGATAACGAATGATAAACCCTGCACGATGCGCGTTTTCTTTCAGCCATTTTCCTTCCTTCGTATTCGCAAAGGATAGCTCTAGTTCATTGTTCGCACTTTTAGAAGAAACATCCATCGTTAACCCTGTTTGATGTTCGCTATGCCCTGGCTTTGCAGAGAAGCGATCCGTATGCTCTTGCCCTTTCTTTTTAACATTGTTGGCATACAGACCTTTTTGATACTCATAGGAACGAAATCCTGAAATAGCATTCAACTGGATCCCATCTTGCTTAGCTAAAAGGAATAGTTTTTCTAACGCTTCCGCTGCTTCTTTACGAAGATGACTCTTTTCTACCGTTCCACTAAATGAGAACGGTACATTTGGTACAACTAAATCCTCTGGCATATAGTCTTCGGGTAAACCATATTCCTTATTTACTACAGCCTGTATACTAGCAAAGGAACTTGCTATCTTATTTGAGGTCCCATTTTGCTTACTATTTTTTTCTTTATTTATGGAGTTTTCACTAGTTTCATGGTTTGTCTTATATGGTTCTTTACCAATAGATATATTGGTGTAAATGATAAAGATACCTAACATTACTACTATTGGTGTAAATGATAAAGATACCTAACATTACTACTATACAAGTTAAGGTTCCTACTAATTTAAGTCTCATCATTCATTTCCTTCCTGCAACTCCTACTGTTACTCATTCATCATACTTCAACCCTATCAAATCCATATTAATTCCCTGTGAACTTTTCTTCATAACGTATTCCTTAATAGATTGATAGTATATCTTCCCTTTCTTTTGGCACCCTTAAAATATCAGCTCTATTCATACATGCAGAAAAATAATCTAAAAATTTGCACAATAAGATAAGAAGTGTAGCATTCTATTATAGAAAGGTCTTGGTATAATGCTAGGTATTGATGTCAAAAAAACAAAAGAAGAGTTAATTATTTCATGGCAATTTGCGGAGGTCACGATTCCATTACGTGATGTGATTGAGGTTACCGAAGATGCTACCTATGCGGGTGTTGAAGAACCAAGTGCAATCCGTATCGGAACAGCATATGGGACAACTGATCGTATATTAATTAGAACTGTAAAACAAAATTATGTATTATTTACTACAAACAAAGTGTCGATTTTAAAAACTATTTTTGCTTAAATATGGTCATATAAATAGACTCAAACAAAGTTCGAATAAAGCAAAGGAGAGAAGTCATAGAATAGACTCCTCTCCTTTGTTTAATCGAAATAAATTTTATAATCTATACTCTCTTCAGTATAGCTTTTACAACATAAGTACGTCTTACTGTTTTGATTCTAATATTACTAATCTTATTAAGACCAAATCCACATATCATCATTATTTTGAGTGTTATTGTTTACCTCATGCACTTTTTCGATATGATCAACTGTGTTGTAATTAATAGAAATGCCGCCCCAACCTACATACTTCATATCAATTTTAACTTTCTCACCTGTTTTAAATACTTGTCCCTTTGTTAAGAACACGTCAATAATGTCTTTCTCCCCATTTAGTGATGGATACTCAACAACGACATATTTAGTAGCACTGTCTTCCATCGTACCTACTTCTGATACTTCACCAATCACATAATCAGGTGAGCCATTTTCTTTCAAATGCATACCTAATTTGTTTGTAGTATTTTCAACTTCTGTTGCAACCATATATTCCGTAAAATTACGCATCATAGATCCAGTCGCTTTTACTTCGTCTCCTACTTTCACATTCGAAAGATTTTCTATATACACACTAACAGGTTCTTCGTATTGTTTAGATTTCACAACAATCACACCATGATCCACTTCTACAACGTGTCCTTCTAATGTCGAGAAATTCGTTTCAATAGAAGCTGCACTCGCTTTTGTTGCTTCTAATCCTGGTAGATTCGTTCCTGATAATGCTGCGAACCCTAAAGCACCTGCTAAAATTAATTTTTTCATACCCATTCTATAACATCTCCATTCATGATGATTGTATTTGTTTGATTGGTATCGACCAACTTGTAACCATTATAGTTACAGGTTGGTCGAAATTGCAACCATTTTATTCATGCAATCCTGCATACTACATTTTCGCAATATATCTATGTAATTTTCTTATGCCTGTTTCTAACTAACAAAAAATAACTTGATAAGGTAATTAAAAGACCTACTATTTATAATGTAATCCTCGTTAGAACACAAAAATGCAAACAAAAATTAAAAGGCTAATACTTTCTTTTTTTGGTAAAATTATCTTCATTGAGATAACAGGAAAGGATTTGTTGCTTTATCACGGCAGAAAAAACACAGTTTGTAAAAAAAGAGCATTATATCCCCCAGTTCTCTATGAGATCTTTTGAAATAGCTAAGGGATTTTGTCTCACAGTGAATTTAGAAGCTGGCACTTTGGAAGCTAAGGAAAAAAAACAGGGAATTATTACAACAACTCAAAAATAAGCAAATAGATTAAAATACTGTAAATAGGACTAAATTATTAACATAAAAAATAAGCACATCTTGTAAAAAAACAGATGTGCTTATTTTTAAATTTTTATGCATTTTTACGTTTTAGGAAAATCACTCCACCCACAATTAACAATAATGCACCTGCAGCCATAGAGATCCAACTTGTAAGGTTAGTACCTGTTTGCGGTAACCATCCAATTTTAGATTGAATTTCTTTCTTAGGTTGTGGTTGTTCTTTTACTTGCTCTTTAGGTTGTTCTGATGTTGGAGTATTTTTATCTGGATTCGGCTGTTCTGGTTTAGGTTGTTCCGGTTTTACCTCTTTAAATTTCACTGTTTGACCCTTATCTTCAATGTCAACGTGAATAGCGGCTAAGACATTATCTTGATACAGTTCTTCAAACACTACTACTTCTTTACCTTGTAATGCAGAAGCATTAAATGTGAAATCTAGTGTGATAGAACCATTTTTCTCTTTTGCAGTAAACTTAGATTCTGCTGTTACTTCTTTACCATCAACTAATAATGGCTTGTTTGTTGCTTTATCCATTAGTTTACCTTTTACAACGTACTCTTTACCCACGATTAAGTCTTTGTATTCCACTTTATCTTGGATTGTTACAGATTTAGAAGCGTCTAACTCTTTAGAACCATCAGCTTTGTTTGTAGCTGTTGTTTTAATGGAAGGTTCTACAAATCGAACTGTTTGACCTACATCGTTAATGTCAGCGTGAGTTGCAATTACTTGACCTTCATGTAATAAGTCTTCAAACACAACTACTTCTCTTCCTTGCTGTTCAGCACCAACAAAAGTAAAGTCTAATGTTACAAAACCATTCTTTTCTTTTGCAGTAAACTTAGTCTCAGCTGTTACTTCTTTACCATCAATTAATAATGGTTTGTTAATAGCTTTGTTCATTAGTTTACCTTTTACAGTGTACTCTTTACCTACAACTAAGTTAGTATACTCTACTTTATCTTGGATAGTAATAGAATCGTTTGCATGAATCTCTTTTCCACCATCAGCTTTGTTTGTAGCTGTTGTTTTTACAGAAGGCTTAACAAACTTAACTGTTTGACCTTTGTCGTTGATATCAGCATGTGTTGTAACAATTTTCCCTTCTTTCAGTACATCTTCGAATACTACTACTTCTTTTTCTTCTAAACCAGTTGCATCAAATGTGAAGTCTAAAGTAATAGAACCATTTGCTTCTTTTGGTGTAAACTTAGTTTCAGATGTTACTTCTTTACCATTTACAACTAATGGTTTATTAGTTTCTTTATCCATTAATTTACCTTTTAAAGTGTACTCTTTACCTATTTGTAGGTCTTTGTATTCCACTTTATCTTGGATGGTTACAGACTTAGAAGTGTGCATTTCTTTTGTACCATCTGTTTTATCAGTAGCTGTTGTTTTTATTGAAGGAATCTTTTCATCTTTGACAATGTGTTTAATGATTTGACCATTCTCTTTGATTTCAAAAGAAAACGTTTCTTCATTCAATACATAACCTTTTGGTGCAATAGTTTCTTTATATGTGTATTTTCCAAATGGTAACTTTTCAAACTTCGCGATACCTTTATCGTCTGTTTTTCCTTTTACTACTTCTTTTCCTGCTTCATTATAAATTGTAAACTCTGCATTTGGAAGTTTGTTGTTTCCATCAGCTACATCAACTTTTGTAATTTCTAGATCACCTTTAATAAGATGATTGACTGCCAATAGCTCAATAATTTTTCCGTGTTCCTTTATTTCGAACACAATTGGTTCTGTAATAAGAACATAACCATTTGGAGAGGCCTTTTCTACAAATGAATATTTACCATACGCTAAATCTTTGACGTTAACTTCACCATTTTTATCTGTCTTATATTCTCCAATTACTTTCCCACTTGCATCTTTTAACTCGAATACTGCACCTTCTAATTTCTTGCTGATATCTTCATTATCTACTTTTAGTAATTTCACACTACCTTTCACTTCTGTATTTTCCACTGTAAAAGTAAGTGTTTTATTGTGCTCTTTAATTTCAAAAGGATACTTTGTTTTATTTCCAATATATCCATTAGGTGTTTTTGTCTCTAAGAAATAATATTTACCATACGTAAGACCATCAACATTTGCAATTCCATTTTCTTTTGTTACTACTTTTTTTACTTCTTTCCCATCTTCAGTAAAGACTGTGAATTCAACATTAGGTAAAACCTTTCCTGAATCACTAAGTTTTTTAATTTCGATGTTACCTTTTACTTTGTTGTTTACTACTTGAACAGCTCCTATTTCCCCTGTCTTAACTTCAATAGTTTGTGGTTTATCACCTGAAACATAACCTGTTGGTGCTTTAATTTCTTTTACTGTGTAGGTACCAATTGGTAGGTTATTTAATGCTGCAGTACCATCAGCACCAGTCGTGATTTTTCCAACTGATTCATTATTTGCATTAAAGACTTCAAATACTGCACCAGCTAAAACTTCACCATTTTCTCCAACTTTTTTAATTTTTAAAGAACCAGCAGCTTCCCAATTTACTGCAAGGTCACTACTAAGCTTCTCTTCATTTCTTTCTAGTAGTACTGTAGCATTCTGAACAGTATCAGTACCGCGGTAAGCAATTGCTTGAACTTTAGTTAAGTTAGCAGCTACACTTAGATTAAATTCACCTGTTTTTGTATCTTTAGGAATTTGGATACGGAATTTTTCCCCAACTGAAAGCTGATCTTTCACTTCTCCATTTTCACTAACAATTTTAACTCCATTAGGTGCATTTTTCGCTACTACCTTATAAGAACCACTCTTAGCATTTGTTTGTACTGTGTATAGGTTTGTTTCAAAGAACTCACCCTTTAATTCTGCCTTTTGCTTTTCAGCAGGAATCACGTTCATAAAAATATCTTGAGTATCTTCACTTGTATTTGCAGCATTAATAATTGCCTTAGCCGCTTTTTCAACATTTTTATTCTCATGCTTTAATTCATTTACATCAAGTTGACCTAATGCATTCCAAACCGCAAGCTGAGTTGCATAATGTGCTTCATTCTTATTAGCTACTCCCAGTTGTTCTACACTTTTTTGTGGGAAACCATTTAATAGGACCCTATATACTACATTATCTGTTTTCCCCATTTCAGGAAGATCTTCACCATTTGGTGATTTTAAGCCAAGAGTTAAACAATAAGCAATTTGGCCGCTTGAATTTTTAATAATTTCAGTTCGAATGTACTTACCTAAACTGTTGCTATAACTCCAGTTCATTGAATACTTTTCATGCGTCATAACCTCCGCATTTGCCTTCGGTAGAAACACATTAAAGAATAATGCTAGTACTGATAATAATGCAAAAACTCTTTTAACAACTCTTTTCCCCAATTTTAAAACCTCCCTAGATAAAATGAATCTGATGTATTATTCAAATATTTAAAATAATCACAACGAAGATATTTCATATTATAAGACATAAAGTTACAAATATTATATTATTTTTACAAATTATTTATTTTCTCAACATCCACTATAAATTATGATATTAAAACATTTCATTTCATAAAAGTAACAATATTAGGATACCTTAACAAAATAAGAAACTTGGTAAAATACTAGAATAACGGTAGTTGGAGTACGGAAACGATTTTTGGCATGAAGGACCACTACAAAGATATTTTAATATGTAAACAGATATTTTCAGATTGAATATATGTATTAATAATGAAATTTTATTGCATTTACACCTGCAATGTTTATATAAAAGATAGTAAATTATGTTTTTATAGGATTTTTTCTATTAGTTTACTGGAAATTTGCATTATTATGTGACAATAAATATCATTGTATTTAATATAAAATGATATAAAAAAAGGGGTACGCAGATAATTGTTAGAACTTTCAATCAATTAATTATACTAAAATTAGTATTAAGAATATTAGTAAAAAAGTAACAACGTTATTACGAAGTTCGAATATTGGTCTAAGTACCCTAGCATCTCAATGGTAACCTCTTGAATACTTTTACGTTTTTAAATAAATTAAAATAACAAAAAAATAATAATTTTTAATTTTTTCTTTGTAATTTAATAAGTTACATGTTAATATGGCGAAGGTTATAAAATGGATTTCGCCATACACAATGTTTTTTCGGAATATTCACTCCAGAGAAACGTAACTATTTCAGTAATTTGCTTCATCTTTTACCTATACAAGGGCTACTTTCAATTTTTTTGTTCATAAGTAAAAGTAACTTTTTATTTCTATCTTCCTCATCGATTTTAATATAAATGGTAAAAAAGCACTTTTTCAAGTGCCCTTCCTTTTCTTTTTTAAAGATAGAAAATCTAATAAAATCAAACACCTAGATTAAACACATACATAATCCTACTTACAAACTCTCAGAGAGGTATAAACTATGGGAATTCCTACACTATTATTAAATACATTTATTATTATTATTTGTATCCTTAGTTACCAAGTATTTTGGCTAGAACATAAAGAAAAAATGGCATGTAATAATATATTAATTTCTGTACTTTCCTCCACTGCAATTATTTTTTGTATGACTTTCCCTTTTCATTTACACGCTGGGTTCATTTATGATTTACGTTTTATTCCCATTATATTAGTTTTTCTATATGGAAATACAAAGAGCATTATTTGTATTGGAGTTTTATATCTTTCTTATAGATTTTACTTAGGTGGAAGCGGAGTCTTCCCATCATTTATTATCTTTACTATTATTTCTGTTATTACAATCATGTTTCGTTACTTGTCACCTACTTATTTCAAGGAAAAGAAGATATTATTAAGTATTCTACTTATTTTGATATGTACAACTTCCCTTTCTATCTGCGGTATTGTAACGCAAATAAATACAGGTGGTAAAATTGACTCTACTCTCATTGAATTTTTATTCAATTATATAATCATAAATATTTTCACAGTATTATTATCAGTTTATTTAATAGAAGGAATGATCGAGAAATATAAAATAAAAGAAAGAATGCAAAGAGCAGAAAAATTTTATATAGCTAGCGAACTAGCTGCATCGATCGCGCATGAAATTCATAATCCACTGACCACGGTACGTGGATTCACTCAATTACTAAATGAAGATGAGAGTGCTAAGATGTCTCAAGATAAGTACTTAGAAATTATGTTACTTGAAATGCAGCAAATACAATCTACTATTAATAACTATTTATCTTTAACCAAACCACAAAACATTATAAAAGAGGAACTAGATATTAATTACATATTAAATCAAGTGAAAGATAATATTTCACCACTCGCTCTTTCATATAATGTTGAAATAAAACAGCATATTACAACAGATTCCCTTTACATAAATGCTAATACTGAAAAATTAAAAATATGTCTAACCAACATCATACAAAATGGAATTGAGGCTATGAAAAATGGTGGCGTATTACAAATAAATATACAAAAAATAAAAGATAATATTGTAATTGATATTATTGATACAGGAATAGGAATGTCTTCCCAACAAATAAAACGTATTGCCTTGCCATTTTATTCAACAACAGAAAAAGGTACTGGGCTTGGTACTATGATTGCGTACAGTATTATTAAAGAATTAAACGGAGATATAGAGATAGAAAGTGAACTAGGAAAAGGAACACACTTTTCTATCACCATCCCCTGCTAATATAATAGAAGATTTATTTAAATGATAATGTTTGCTGCGTATTTACTAATATGAAATGTATTAAATAAACAAATAAATAGAGGACGTAAATAATGCGTCCTCCCTTTAGTTCTACCCTCCATAATTCAATACTACTTCCATTTGTTTCGCCTTCGATATATCCCAGAAAAGTTGAATTCACTTTATTTTTTATCGTTTTTAGCCAAGAAGACTCTTTCCCCAATTTGTAGGTGTATAACACCAACAAATTGGGGGGAGATGAAAAGTCTAATCATATGTTTATGTTTAAAAAGGGGGTACCACCACATCACCATTAAGCTAGGAAATGTAAATACCCCCTGAACTAAATCCTCAAAATAACTAACTGTAGAAAAAGATTTTTTTCATTTCTCCCTATTATCGTACTAAAATCATAATTGGCACTAGCTTATTTTACAATCCGGTTACGGATTGCTATTACAACTGCCTGCGTACGGTCTTCGGCACCAAACTTTTGAAAGATGCGGTGAACATGTGTCTTGACCGTACTTTCACCAATATAAAGCTTTTTGGCGATTTCTCCGTTACGCAATCCGTACGCCATCTGTTGTAGCACTTCCAATTCCCGATCCGTTAACGGCTCAAACGGCTGGGCGTCAGAAGTAAACTCCGCTGCCTGCTGCAACTGTTGAGATGAGCGGACGACCTGACTGATCACTTTTGCGGCGACCGTTGTACGGAAAATTGCTTCACCTTTCCACGCAGCTCGAATGGCATCTACGAGCTCTTCTGGCTCCGCATCCTTAAGTAAATAACCTACCGCTCCCGCCCGAATGCCGTCGTAAACATAATCTTCCTGATCGAACGTGGTCAAAATTATGACTTTGCACAACGGATTAACCTCAATTATGTTACGAGTAGCTTCAATCCCACCGCCCTCCGGCATTTGGACGTCCATCAGTACCACATCAGGATGAATACGATTAGCCAACAAAGCAGCTTGGTTTCCGCCAGCTGCTTCCCCAACAACCTCCATGTCCTCCTGTGCGTTTATAATGAATCGTAAACCATGTCGGACCAACTGCTGATCATCCACAATTAGGACCTGAATCGAATGCATCGTCAATTCCCTTCACCTTCCTTTTATCCATCCTCATGCAGCGGCATTAAAACTACGAGCTTTAGGCCATGGGGATCTACCCCATGAATCCGTAAAGTCCCGCCTGCTCTCTCACTTCTCGCCTTCATGCTCGTCAGCCCTAAACCGGACAAAATTGGAGTTCTATCAGTCCATATCCCATTGTCAGCTACCGACATTGTCAGTACTCCCTCACTTTCCGAGACCTCAACATCAACGTGGGAAGCATGAGCATGACGGATAACATTGGTAAGCGCCTCCTGAAGAATCCGGTATAAAGATTCTGAAATTTCCGGATTAATACTACTAATCGAACCATCTACAGTAAGTGCAATGTCTAAGTGCCCCTGCTCCCGGACTTGCTTCACCAAACTTTGCAAGGCTACCAAGCCAAGCCCCGCTTCATTAACCGCCATCTGGTGAACGACCGTACGTACGTCCTGCAAGCAGCGACGTGCCACTTCCAAAGTAGTTTTCAGCGAAATATCTGCTTCCGCCGCATCTTTTTTCATGATATAAGGCAGTGCCTGAAGCTGAACGATAACTGACGTTAATCCATGTCCGATGCTGTCGTGAAGATCACACGAAATCCGATTTCTCTCTTCCAGTACAGCAAACCATAGCAAGCGAACAGTCGCCTCCTCCAAATCTTGGTGTGTCTGTTGAAGCTCTTTATGAGCCTTCTCCAATTCGGCATGTACTTCCCGCAACTGTTCGTAGTGTCGTTTGCTCGTTTCGGTCGCTTCCCGTTTCAATCTCGCTCCCCAAAACATCACGTAAGTACCTGCATGCACGATTGAATAGACAAGAATCTTTTCTGTTTGCTCTCTCAGCAGAAAGAAAACAAGTGCATCCGCCGCGATTATAGCGCCTGTTAACAAAACGGATGATTTGGTGGGCATCCGTAGTACTATATATCCTACAAGATATAAGACGAGGACGACGGCTGTACTTTCCGCATCAAAAATTACCCAATACATTGCCGTCAACATCCACGTTCCAATAACGGAAGCAATGCGGGTACGTTCACCCCACATCCTTTCGGGTAGCCAAAGTAGAGCCAAATAAGCACAGCTGACTAGCAATCCAGCTGCCAATTTAGGAAAAGATGTTACTTTTGCCTTCCCTATGAAGAAGTTGTACAGCAACAACAAACTTAAAATAACAGTTCGACTACGATTGAGCATATATTGCCCTAACGCTGCAAGCTGCCGTTTGATTTGCATATATGAGCCTCCCGCAGAATTGTTATTCCTATTATAACAACTTACACACCAGCTAACTAGCAGCTCTGTCCCCCCGTTAGTTGTTTATATTTCAAGTAGATAACATAACGACGGGTGATAACACTGCCAAGCGGAATAAACAGCAATGCTGTACTTAAGGAAAGCAAAGCATGTTGTGCTCCCCAACTGCCCACAAGCAAGCGTAGCAACATGACTACCAGAAAAATAACGACGCCGGCAATGGAACCTTGTGAGGTTGCTTTCCCCGTTACTGGATTGATACATACTTTCTCCAGCTTTCCTCTCCATGCGCCGATTGTTAGCCCGACAAACAGACAGATCAAATAAAGAAAGAAACTACCTCCGCCCAAATCAATCTGTTTCATGCTGGAAAAAATTAAATAAACGAATAGTGCCGGTGTAATCCATAAACGGGACGGCCGGATTTCTTTCTCCCTTAAAGATAACAAAATGACAATAGCCAAAATGATGAGATAATTAATCATGTTTTTCCTACTCCTCTTCCTTTTTTAGGGTACATAATCAGTGTAACCACCAGCGGCCAAATAAAAGTCCATCTACAGGTTGATTTTTTCGCTCCATCTTCAGATTGAATACCAGCAGTTGATTGATTTCACCCGCTGGCACACGTATGTTGTCGGATTATCCCAAAACAGTTTTTATGGCTCTAGTACAAAAACTATAAAACGTATGCTATGAATCTATAAAGCATAAAGATACTGATATTAATACTTAAAAAATAAAAAATTAGTTATTTTTTTTATGAAGTCAACAAAATAGGTTCTGGTGCAAAAACTAAGGACAATTGCAATGAATCTATAAATCTTGGACATACTGTTACTATTCCTTTAGAAAGGGTGCGTGATTGGTATGGAAAAGGAAAATGTATTCAAATGGAATCATTATCAGCCTGATATTATTTTGTTAACGGTAAGATGGTACCTACGGTACAACCTTAGTTTTCGTGATTTGGTGGAAATGCTAGAAGAACGGGGTTTATCCATTTCTCATACAACGATTATGCGTTGGGTTCATCAGTATGGTCCTGAATTGGACAAACGAATCCGTCGTCACCTCAAACAAACAAATGACTCTTGGAGAGTCGATGAAACATATATCAAAGTAAAAGGTCAATGGATGTATCTGTATCGTGCTGTTGATTCGAAAGGAAACACAATTGATTTTTTCCTAAACAAAACAAGAGACCAGAAGGCTGCAAAGCGCTTTTTCAAGAAAGCTTTACGGTCTTTTCATGTTTCAAAGCCACGTGTTATAACAGTCGATAAGAACCCGGCTTATCCTATAGCAATTGAACAGTTAAAAAAAGAAAAAAGCATACCTGATGGTATGCAACTTAGACAACAAAAGTACTTGAATAACATAGTAGAACAAGATCATCGCTTTATAAAGAAGCGAATCCGTTCTATGCTAGGGTTCAAATGTTTTGACACAGCTACATCCATTCTTTCTGGAGTAGAAGCCATGCATATGATTAAAAAAGAACAGCTTGATTTACGGGACCAGTCTGTCCAAAATCAGAAAGAATTCATCCATCAATTGTTTGGACTTGCAGCATAAGATACGATTCCGTTAGGAATATATGCGCTTTATTCTCTTTTATTTTATTTTTGCACCAGAACCGCAAAAGTTACTAAGAATAACTCAAATAGCCTTTTTTTGCTCACCCCGCCACTCCCTTACAGTAATTTCCCTTTGTTTCATTTTATAAGAACGTAGTGTGTAGCAGACTATGAATATTTTACATAATCATGCCTTTTAAAATACAACAAACGACTGACCCTTCAACTTGCAATATATTCTCCCTTAATTACAAAAAACGAACCTCGAATTGTTCCAGCAAGTTTAGACTTCTGCCTAGCAAACTTAAATTTCGCTTCTAAATCCTTTGGTATCTCCATTCCCTCAGAAAGCTTAAATCCAACAGCCCGCTTCTTCGGATTATCCAATGTATACATGATGTTGATTGCAAGACCATCCTCATAGAAGACATAGGCAAATTTAATATTTTCCACTTGAAAACATGATGTTTCTAAAGGTTTAGCCGCAAACTCAATATCACGTTCTTCTTT